>JBNJDX010000003.1:0-76094 GCA_051745285.1 Spirochaetota bacterium | reverse complement strand
GATGGAAACATTACATGTTCACCCGAAACTCTCAAATACCCACACGTTTCTTTCTCTCAACGACATCACTGTGCACTATGAGGAGACCATTGCCCTGAACCATCTGTCTCTTGATATACCAGCCAACCGGGTAACTGTCCTTATCGGTCCCAGCGGCTGTGGAAAATCAACCACTCTGCGCTGCCTTAATGGTCTTGTCAAAGCCTCTTCAGGTCACATCGATTATGCTGACGAAACAATTCGGTTTCTCACTGAAACAAACCTACGTCGCAAGATGGGGTATGTCATACAGTCTGTTGGACTGATGCCCCATATGACAGTGGAAGAAAACGTGGACCTGGTTCCACGCTTGCTTGGGTGGAACCGCGCACTACGCCCGGAACGGGTAGCCAAGTTACTGCAATTGGTTCGTCTTGACCCAGAATTATATCAACATAAATATCCCAGTGAACTCTCGGGAGGTGAGGCACAGCGAGTCGGTGTCGCCAGGGCTCTCGGTGCTGATCCCCCAGTTCTCCTGATGGATGAGCCATTTGGGGCTGTTGACCCCCTCACACGAGAACAGCTTCAGGATGAGTACATCCGTATCCAGCGGCAACTGAAAAAGACTGTTGTGTTTGTCACCCATGATATTGATGAGGCTGTCCGGCTTGCCGATTATCTTGTCATCATGAAAGACGGAATAGTCGTTCAAGCGGACACCCCTGAACAGATTCTTTCATCCCCCAGTGATGAATTTGTCGAACGCTTTCTCGGACCCGACCGGTCCCTCAAGCGGTTAACACTCTTTACAGCAGACCGCTGTATGGACCAAGCACTCTCAGGAACCGACGAGCCAACAGCTACCACCTTTACCGATGAAGGAACTGCATGCTACTGGAAAGTCGATGAACAGGGAGTGCCACTCAGCGGTTATACAAGCATAGAAGGCAGAATAATTGAACGGCCCATTCACAGCACTGCTCATACCGTTCAAACGTACTCATCTCTGAAGGAATGTATGTCGACCATTCTCGGTTTGGGGTTGCCTGCAGCAGCAGTTGTGGATGATAGTGGGCAGTTATGCGGGGAGGTGCGGCTTGAAACCATCCAAAAAATTGGCATCTCATAATAACCCAAGCGGCAAAACGGACAGGAAGGTAACAAAACGGGTATTGTTCCTGATACTCCTGCTTTTTACACTAATGCTCTACATCACCTCAGAGGAGGTGCAGCGATTTATACTTTCACTGATTTTTCCGTCTGCTAACCGATTCACCCACTCTAGAAAAACCATCTTAGAAATGACAGGTGCCCATATTTCGCTGTCTCTTCTTGCCACCGCATTATCCACCATTACAGGAGTACTTATTGGTATCGCAGTTACCCGTCAAGAGGGGAAAAGTTTTCAACAACTTGTCCTGAGGCTGAATGCCTTTATCCAGACTTTCCCTCCCTCAGCTGTTATTATCCTTGCTTTCCCCATTCTCGGGTTTGGGTGGGAACCTGCGTTACTTGCCCTGTTTCTCTATTCCCTGTTCCCCATTCTCGGAAATACCGTCGTAGGACTGCAGTCAGTCAGTTTGGATGTAAAAGATTCTGCCAGCGGAATGGGAATGACCCCGTTCCAACGCTTGTGGATTGCTGAACTCCCCCAGGCCTCTCCCATGATCCTGACAGGGATTCGCCACAGTTATATCCTCAATCTCGGAACAGCTGCCATAGCGGCTGTCATCGGCGGCGGCGGGCTGGGAACTATTATCATTAGCGGCCTGACGCTGAGAAATTCAGCTCTCGTACTATCCGGCACTATCGTAATCAGCCTGCTGGCTTTTATCGGTGAACAGTTGTTTCACCTGCTCTCGGGTTCCGTCCGCACATGAAATGATGTCCTTCATATAGGGGTTACTGCACACCTGCTGTTGTGTCTATTGATTCCTCTCATGGCGCAAGAACGACAAATACGGCCAACACAAACAGGGTGCTTAGCAGAGTTCCCAGTAGATAGTATTCCGCAAATGCCCTGTTCCTTAACATATCATACCGTGCGACCGATTTTGCCGTGAGGACCAAGGCGATTGCTGTATATTGCGCCATTCCCAGCAGCAAGATCATGATAATCCGTTCCAATGTCCCGATCATAGCCCCTGCATTCCGTTTGGAATCACCTTCCTCTTGAGGCTTGTATGTTGATAACACCTTTCTGATGGTAATATTGGCTGGTTTCCATATGGCCAAAAGCATACAACTCCAGGCTAACGTGTCAATCCTACCGAGTTCTACTATGGACAACGCTTCGTGTACCCAATCTGCTGCATACACCCCACTCCAGGTTTCAATGGTAAAAAAGGTCATAACAGCCAGCAATGCCACATGTACGATTTGATCAGCGATGTATGGGAGAGGACTCGATACATGTTTTCCTTTCAAAGTGAAATACTTTACGGTATCAACCACTAAATGTGCGCCTCCGAGGAGTGCTGCCTGGATCAACCACTCATCTGGATATTCCATAAAGATCGTGGCTGCGAAAAACGGAATGGAGTACAACAATCCATGTTGCAATACATGCACATAGCTCTCATGCTTTTTCTTGGATTTTTTATCTGATTGCAGGATGAAGTCACCGATAATATGCAGCAAGAGATACGCGGTAAAAATTGACTTATACATAAACAGGCTCCTCCAGGTCATGATTCAACTTGGAAGTCTCATGAATTCGCATATTCACTCTCAAATTCCTTCAGAACCAGCGATATGACATTCAATGCATATTGGTATGTATAGAATTGCGAGGCCGATAGAGATTTTTGGACTGAGGGTTGTTTTATACCCAGAATATCAGCAGTTTTGCGCTGTTTCTGCCCACCATCTTTCATGAATGTATTCATAACGCGGACTTGGGACTCTGTCCATGTTTCTTTGATTGTGGTCAGCAGCGTGAACATGGTGTTCACCAAAAGAGAAAGCCGATCATTATCCTGGATCCCGATCTTCATATTTGCCGCAGGTTCCAGTGTTTTGCGATCAGCCACCTTTAGCTGTGATAACATCCCCCGAGCAATATGATATGCCGGGCCGTCCATTCCAAACGGGTTTTCTCGTGTGATGTTCGTATAGATCTCCCCAATTCCAATACCAAAACGTAGGCGTATGGGAAACAGGGTTCGTTCAATATGGTCGATCATTCGCATCAAATGGATACCGGTTGTAAGCAGGCCCTGGAACTCGTCTCCCAGCGTAATCATGAAATTAGAAGCTATAGTGGTTTCGGTGACACGAAAGCAGTCAAAACCATGCTCTTTTTTTTCGATGCTTTGTCGAATAGAATCAAGGTGCCCTTTATAAAACAAAGGGGGAGCCTCAACAAATTTGGAAAGAGAGGGAAAATCCAACCTGCCGTTCACATCGGCAAGCACACGTTCTAGCTGCTCCTGGAACCTGATGCGATCTGAAATGTGCTTTGATTCCCTGATATCTCCGATGATCGCAATGTAATATGCTTGTTTCATACACATATGGTACGATCACATCCTGCGGCTGTCAACAAACTATTCGCATATTCTGCTATTTTTTGTATTTATAACATTTTTTATGAATAGTTTTATATTATAACTTTTTATACGAATAGTTTATTTGCTCCAGAGCAGCTGAGAATTTTTTACTATTCCACTGGGTGTAAGGAACACATCCACACCGCGCAGGATCCACGAGCTCAGCAGGTGAAGCATGATTGCAACATGGTCCACGGCAAGAATGAAGGCCTTATCATCCTTTTTACAAATGTATCCATTCTTCTCTTCACATTTTATTCTTTGGTTTATAGTTTAAGTTCTTCTTGCAGAATTCTTCCTATCAACAGCTTCACTGAAATAGGAAATCAGAATGTTTCCCACCTTTACAGCATATTCGGCCATTATGCTTTTCAGCTCTTTCGGATAGAAGCGTCCCCATTCCTGAATTTCAAAGGTCAGTTCGCCCTCATATCCGATGTCAGCAAGTCCTTCCATTGCTTCCTTCCAATTAATGTTCCCATGAAAAGGAAGAAGGTGTTCATCTTCAAGGCCCTTATTATCCTGCACATGAATCGCTTTTACTCTCTTGCCCAAAATATTAAGGTTTTGTCGATGAAACCCTCCGACTAGATTTGCATGTCCGAAGTCATAGCATGCACCTACATGTTCAGGGTCATTGAAGGAATCAATGAGATTAATCTGTTCATAGATGTTTGCACAGAATATACGCTGATATGGAGCAGATTTATATTCAAAATCGTTCTCAAGCGCTATTCCAATGCCATATTCCCTGGCAGTATTCACATGCTTTGAATAGTATTCGAGGTTTCTGTCAAGTGAAATCGACATGTCTTGTCCGGCTTTGTAAACCGTACCGGGATGAGTTACCGTCCACTTCACGCCCAGGCGCGAAGAAGCGATTATAGAACGACGGATAAGTTCTTCCATTGACTTGACCTTATCCGGGTCATTGTCTGCAAAAATATTGTAGTAAGGCAAATGAGATTGGGTGAAAACCACACCACATCGTTTTCCTGTCTCGGCAAGCTCGTCAACATATTTCTCCCAATCATCATCCTTCATTCTGGAGGTTGGATTCATAGCTTCACAAAAGTTGAGATCGAGATATTTGAAACCGGCCTTTGCACTCTCCTCTATGCAAAAAACCATGGGATATCTAGCAAGCCCTGCAGAAAAAGCACAAATGTTCGTCGATGTAGATAATTTCATTAAGGCTCCTTTTAAACCCGTGGGCCATGACAGCCCACGGTCTGAGATAAACGAATAACCGGTTTAGAATTAAGGATTCGTTCTGAGATAGTTGTCAAGCAGTCCCTGAAGATTCTCCTCCATGCTTACAACTGTTTCATCAACTGAAGCTCCGTTCTCTAGCATGTCTGACACCTCGTTCTGGATTGCATAATAGAAGTCAACTGTTGGCCCAACTGTTACGCTTCTCATAGAAGCTGGAGTCTTTGCAAGCTGCTCAGGAGTAACAGAGAACTGTGGTGTTGTGGCAAGAAGATTCTTATACTCTTCATTTTCAACTGAAGATTTGTATCCTGGTGTATACCCAGTTCCAGCAGCAAAGTCCGCTTGGACCTCTTCCCCTGTCATGTACTTGATGAATTCCCATGTTGCAACTTTCTCAAGTGCATCAGCAGAATCGAACAGAGCGAGACATGAACCGGACACTGTCGCACCATAACTTGCAGATGAATTTACACGCAGGAAAGGGCTTGCTCCAACTTCAAACTTACCACCAATTTTACTGAGAAGACTGTTGATGTTTGACGATGAACCTGTGAACACAGCAACTTCGCCTGCGACGAACTGGTTGGTTGAAAGGCTCTCGTTCTGAAGAGCACCTGCATCATACATCGCCTTCCATTCGGTAAGGAATGTCTTGAGGGCTCCGTTGTCTATACAATCGAGCTTTGTTGCTGTAGCATCGGCACCGTTGCTGTTGTTAACGACATAGCTTCCGATCTGACCGAGCCAGTTGGCAAGAGTCGGAGTGTTTGGAACCGCTCCATAAGTAGCCATTGTCATTCCGTTAGCTTTCATGTCCTTGGAAAGTTGAATGATATCAGCGAAGGTATCCGGGCCCTTGTCCCATCCCGCAGCCTTAAGAACATCCTCGTTGTAATATGTGATTGAAGTTGAGGTTGCAAACGGGAGCCCGAGCTGAGAGCCGCTGAACTGCCAGTTTCCGAGTGCTCCAGCAAGATATTCATCTATAATGTCATCATTGAAATACACAGCTGCCTCATCAATTGTAAAGGCCTTGCCTGAATTGTAATAATCAAGCTTGCCGGTTGCATCAAGTTGCATAATGTTGGGCAGTTCCTCGTAGTTTTCTGCTGAAAGGATCGTCTTCAGCAAGGTTGCAGCATCTGAGTACTGACCCTGATAGATAGCATTTACAGTTATCTGGTATTCATTATTTTCATTGAATTCCTTGATGTACTTGTCAACAAGAAGTCCAGCATCATCGCTAGCGGAGTGCCAGAATGTGATCGTTACCGGCTGAGACCCAAGCTCTACCTGCTCGATCTGTTCAACTTCCTTTTGGGCTCCAGCGAATACAGCTGTTAGACTGAAAAAAACAGTGATACATACCAATAGAAATTTTTTCATCTTTTTTCCCCTCCTCAGGATTTAGTTATAATGAAATCCGCGCATAGCGGTCATTAACCAACAAGTGCTCCGTCCATACCTCCTTTCCTCATATTCCTTCTCATTATTATGAAGAGAATGAGGGATGGAATGAGAGATATACAAACACCTGCAAGAACCAACTGGTAGTTTTCATCTTCCCATGAATTTAGCTTAGTAATTCCAACCATGATTGTCCTCATATTTGGAGAAGACGCTGTGATAATCAAAGGCCAGAGATAGGCATTCCAAAGAGTGATGAAGCTATGGACAAAGAGTGTTGTGATTACAGGTTTGCTTATTGGAATAAGAACATTGATCATATAGCTGATATCACCATACCCATCAATCTGGGCAGCCTCCCTCATGTCCTTGGGTACGGACTTGAACCTTTGTCTTAGCATAAACATCTGCGCAGCACTTACAAAGGAGACAACCATGACACCGAGGTAGGAATTCAGAAGACGAAGTTTGGACACAGTCAGGTAGTTCGTCGCAAGAAGCACATCAGCGGGAATCATCATGGTTCCGAGGATTAAAAAGAACCAGAGGCTCTTGAACTTGAAGTCATAGTACGCAAAGGCATAGGCAGCGAGGATTGAGAACACGAGCCTTATGCTCGTTCCAAAAAAGGCTACTATGAAGGAATTGAACGTATACCTTATAAGATTACCTTTCTCAAGTGCTTCCTTGAAGTTGCCCAGATAAGCGAAACTACCAGGAAGAAGTGTTGGCGTAAGGAATTCGTGAGGAGTCTTGAATGCACCGAACAAGCAGTATATTAAAGGGAAAGTTATAACTAGACCAAGGAATATGGCTACTGTTGAGGCCACTGAATCCTGAATCAGATTTCTAGTTTTCCGTTTCATCATTGATAGTGAACCTTCTTTTTTTCAAATACGAATGACATGATTGTAAAGCCCAGAGTGAGTACGAATGTGGTAATGCACAGTACAGCCGCAAGTCCATAATCCGAGCTTGAGAAACCCGATTGGAACATCATTGACATGAGTGTGTTTGTTGCGGATGATGCAGAACTAACACCCATGATGATAATCACAGGAGCCGATGTCATCATCGCAAGTACGAGATTTGTGCACAGTACAAAGAAAATTGTAGGCGAAATCAATGGAATCTGGACCCTGAAGATTCTTCTGATCGGGCTGATACCATCAACTTGTGTAGCTTCGATTATCTGGTCAGGAATGGCACGTAAGGCTGAAAGCATGAGCAGAAAGTTAAATCCTATACCCATCCAGATAGTGAGGATAAGAATTGCGGCTAGCGCTGTTTCCTTGCTCTCATACCATCCGAGGTTCAAACCAAAGAAATAGTTTATGAAACCGACACTTGGACTGAACATAGATTTAAAAATCATACATGCAGCTGACATTGATACTGCCATTGGCAACGTGAGCAACATCTCATACACCGGGCTCAACTTACGCTTCTTGTTTGCAAGAAGGGCAAGAGAGATGGTTATTACAATGGTACACGGCACATTCACAGCAGCGATTGTAAGAGTATGCTTTAAAGCTAAAAAGAAATCCTTTCTGCCAAACGTGTACGCATAGTTGTCAAGACCTGCAAAGCCTTTAATGATGCCCTTTGAATTAACAAGGCTAAAACTATTGACGATGGTTCTTATAAATGGATAGTAAACAAAGAATATGCCGAAAAGCACTATCGGAAAAAGAAGCAGGAATACCTTTTTTCTGGTCCTGGCCCGTCTTCTGTGTTTCAACGTTGACCCTGTTTTCATTGTAATGGTATCCCTCATATTGCCAGATTCTTTCCAGTTTCACTGTCAAAGATGTACATGGACTGTGGAAGAAATGAGAAGTGTATTAGACTCCCGCTTTCGTAGTCCATCTTCAAGTGTTGGTTTTCATCCTTCGCTTGTGTTACGAGGATTATAGCCTTTCCATTGTATTCAAGATGAAGGTGAACATTTGTCCCCATCATCTCGACCACATCTACATGTGCAGCCGGGTATGTGTTGGATTCCTCGAATGAAAGCGAATCAGGTCTCAATCCAAGGATAATGTTTCCTGATTTGATTTTGTTCTCCCTCATCATGAGATTGTCGTCATCTACTACAGGAACCTTGAACCCATTGAGATCCACAAAAAAATGCTTATGCTCTTCTTTAAGGACAGCTTGGAAGAAGTTCATCTGAGGCGTTCCGATAAAGCCTGCAACGAACTGATTAGTTGGTCTTTCAAAGACCTGTTGTGGTGTACCTATTTGCTGGATGAACCCATCCTTCATGACCACAATTCTATCGCCAAGTGTCATTGCTTCAGTCTGGTCATGGGTGACATAGACAAAGGTCGTATCGATCTTCCTTCTGAGCTGAATCAGTTCAGCCCTCATTTGGTTCCTCAACTTAGCATCAAGGTTTGACAAAGGTTCATCCATGAGCATGCACTTAGGATTTCTAACGATAGCACGCCCTATTGCAACTCTCTGTCGCTGCCCCCCCGAAAGGTTTTTCGGCTTTCTATCAAGATATTCTGTTATACCCAAGATTTCGGCAGCTCCCCTCACCTTTGTGTCAATCTCTTCCTTTGAGGAAGTTCTCTTCTTGAGGGCAAATGCCATGTTGTCATACACCGTCATATGAGGATAGAGGGCGTAGTTCTGGAAAACCATTGCTATGTCTCTGTCCTTTGGGTCGAGCTCATTGACAAGCCTGTCTTCTATGTAAAGCTCTCCTTCTGTAATCTCTTCAAGACCAGCAATCATCCTCAATGTTGTCGACTTGCCACATCCGGAAGGGCCTACCAACACTGCGAACTCCTTGTCCTTGATTTCAATGTTGAAGTCCTGTACGGCAACTATGCCTTGTTCAGTTTTTTCCAAATTGGCACTAGCCTCATCCGGAGGAGCGTGGCGTTTTTTTCTTCCACTTGAAACTGAAGGATAGATTTTCTTGATGTTTTTTAATACTACATTAGCCATGCAATCCTCAAAATGGCGTATTACTACGCATTGGTTATAATAAGATAAATAACATTGTATCTATCTGTACAAGCAATTTACTATCCCTGGTACCGGCGGCTCTTGCTCTGGTCATTCCTTCTTTTCTGGCTCAACTAAAAATACTTGTTTCATGTTCAAGTTCAGTTGATCTTACATCTAACGTTAAACGTTAGGTGTATTTTGACGTTAGTACGGTTTCACCCTACTGTCAAGCTATTTTTCAAAAGCTTTTTGTTAAAGTATTTAAAGTTTTGCGTGTGTGGTAATTAAGTTTTATGTGTTTTTTCGGCGAGTAATATTAACTGTGTACCTAACGGAGGCTTACGCACTGAAGGACCTTCTCATCACATTGTCGGAGGTTAAGCTAACGAAGGAACCTGAGAAACAACTAAGTTGACATTTCACTTCACAAGAGACCTTTATATTTGAATATTCAAGTAACTGACCCAGCTCCTTCTGTTTAAAATACTGGAGGAGCAAGTATTTCCCATCATACACAAATAGTTCTTTGAAAGCTCACAATTCTATGATTTTACAAATTGTTGGATTTGTGTTTTTAGTGTTCCTCCTTTGTTAACTTGTCTTTCAGTTGATACTCAGATTAATGGGGCAATCTGTAAGAGTACATTCGACTGACGCCATTATTCTCCTATGATCTTGATCAGTACCCGCTTTTTACGTTTTCCTTCAAATTCTCCATAGAACATCTGCTCCCAGGGACCAAAATCAAGCGCCCCATTTGTGACAGCGACCACGACCTCTCTCCCCATAATAGTGCGTTTAAGATGGGCATCGGCATTGTCCTCAAATCCGTTGTGCCGATACTGTTCATAGGGCTCTTCCGGTGCCAACTTCTCGAGCCATTGCTCAAACTCATGGCGCAGACCAGACTCGTTGTCATTATCGGTGCTAAATTGCAGACTTTTGATTGAATGAAGGGACGAAACTCCATTGTAATGGTTGTAACCAAACAATCGTAAACAAGGGCACACCCCAAAAATGCTGGAGTTACAGAGGCAAGAAGATACGGGAGATAGCCAAAGCCCTCGGGAAAAATGAACGAACGGCTCACTTCTACCTTCAACAGCCTACAAGGACAAAGAAGAAGAGGCAGTACACGAGCAATCTCAATCACTTCAAGCCCTACATTGACACTATACTAGAAGAAGATCCTTTTTTCAGTCAGGAAGTCCTTCTACGACACCATCGCAAACAAAACTGCGATGGTGTCATCCTTATTAATTTTTTTCAACAAAATAAAGAGTTCCCGCAAACACTATAATTAGCGCTGCAAATAATACGAACAAACCCCCGTGAACTTCCATAGGAATGCCGAAACCGAGGTTGCCGAACGCATTGATACTGGCATGCATCAATATGGCAAGCATCATGCTCTGCGTCTTGTAAAACACAAGCGTCAAAAGTAGAGAATAAGTGACGACAGAGAGCATATATGTTGAAAAGACATAGTCAAAGTGAGCAAAAACGTCAATTAGAAAAAGAGGACCATGCCAAATACCCCACAACACACCGATAACTATACCCGTGACTATCAGATTAGCTTTTTTTGATAGCGCATCCTGCAGGATACCGCGCCACCCAAGCTCTTCTACACCGCCCGCAAAAATCATAAGAGCAAAAGAAAGGGGAAATGCGATAATATCGCCAGTCTCTAAATCCGGATACCACCAACCACCGTGATAGACAACATTAGCAATCGCTCCAATAAGCAATGGCGAAACAAGCGCCACAACCCACCAGAACCAAGATACCCTAAACAAATAGACGCGGTTCCAGTACCCTTTTTTCTCTTCTTCATTGTACATTTTGTATACAACAAACAGTGCCGCAAACGCTGGAGCGCCACCGCCAACAATCCCGAGCAGATTCAGAGGAAAATTGTCCCACTCTATTGTCGTTGTCTCAAGCAAAAAGGCAATCAGTCCGTGGGATACATACATTAATCCAAAAGTCACAATCAAAAAAACGACAATTCTTTTATTATTCTTTGACATAGTAAAAACTCCCGGTGTGAACAATTATAATTGAGAAATAATTCAGTTAAGCGTCTCTCCAAACTGTTATAAGGTATTAGATATCCTCAAGAGTGGTTGTTTGCGAAAGTTTTCAAGTCATTCCCCGATTATTTTCACAAGTACCCGCTTTTTACGTTTACCGTCAAATTCTCCATAGAAAATCTGCTCCCAGGGACCAAAATCCAGGGCACCGTTTGTGACAGCGACCACGACCTCTCTCCCCATAATAGTGCGTTTAAGATGGGCATCGGCATTGTCCTCAAAGCCGTTGTGCCGATACTGATTATAGGGCTTTTCCGGTGCCAACTTCTCGAGCCATTGTTCGTAGTCATGGTGCAGACCAGACTCGTCATCGTTGATAAAGACGCTTGCAGTAATATGCATGGCATTCACGAGCACCAGCCCTTCTGTAATTCCGCTTTCAGAAAGACAGGACTCAACCTGTGGGGTAATGTTTATCAATTCTCGGCGCCTGTTTGCATGGAAAAAAAGCTCTTTTCGATACGATTTCATGTGATCCCTCCATGTTTATTTCGTTTAGCGTAGCTCCAGTATTGTCACAGTCGACTAGTTTTACTATGTTAGACCTAACACTGGGTGTGAATGGTAACAAAATGTTTGTGTTGTGGCGATAGGTAGCCCAGGAAAACCGTATTAAACGTTACTCAGAGTGCTGGCACTGGAATAACAGCTGAGGAGCTTTTTGTCTTGGTATGCTTTTTTTACTGAAAAACGGCAAAATTGATTGTGTCTGGCTCTGGAACATATTACCATAGTGCACGTAGGGAGGTGCTGTATCAGTCAAAAATTAGTTGTTGAAATAGAAAAACTGAGAGCTGTCTCCGTCATGTTAAAAAAGTTAGAGGGTGAGACTCTACCCAAAGGTACAGCAAGTCTTATCACTGACATTGTTGACAATTTGGACGAAATAAAAGATGAGTTGTCCGATGGATCTCTAGCTGAACTACTCAAGATGTAAGCGAGACCCCCAGTAGTTCTGCCTGCTTGTTCCTCCCACCGTGTTACGCATCGGTGATACCTTGCGTATTGTGCGGCATAAACAAAGCATCTTGCCCTGTAGAAATGCCTTTCCCTTTGTGTTACAATCCGCTGAAAAATAGAGAAGTCGGTTATGGGAAAAAAGCAAACGCGAGATGTGAACAACATAGTACTTTTTAATGGTATCTTCCTCATCGGTCTGATCGTTAAATATGACTTTCTTCTGCTTGCCATATACCAGGCGCCCTCAGTTTCCGGCCTCCTTCTGAGAAATATTCTTTTTCTCACCTTAGCGGTAGTTTTCATCTATCCGTATACGAGGAAGAAGGCTGTTCGTAACACAATGGTTATTGCCACCATTCTCTTTACTGCCTTCTTTCTTATGAACATCTGGTATAATCGCTATTTTGGAAACTATTTAAGCATCAGCGATATCATGATGGGACGCGGTATGCGCCCGATGAAGGTCTTGTTTTTGCAGCTGTTGCATCCCCTTGATGCATTTGCCATAATCGACATCCTTTTGCTGTTTTACACCGGCAGAAAAGCAGGAATCACCCATCAGGACGAATTTTCACGCCTTCCCTATCGGGTTGGGTTGTTTGGACGGATAGTTGCCGTTTGCATCATGATCGTCTTACTTGCGCTTCAACTCGTCTGGACAAACAGCCAAGTAGGCAACTATAAGCCACTTCCCCTATATCACCGCAGCACTTCAGCCTTCGTCAGTGTGTATGGTATTATTCCTCTCTACGGTGTCGAGTATTTTCTTCTACAACAGGGCACAGGGTTTACCTTGGATCAGGAAGAACCTTCCACCCCTGAGATAGAAAATGACTTGATCGGTGAAAGACTCGTTAAAAAGGATGAAAATATCATTTTTATCCAAGTGGAGTCTCTTGATAAGCATATCATTGGTCACAGACACAACGGACGGGAGGTTACACCGTTTCTCAATCAGCTCAGAGACGAAGCACTCTACTTTGATAATTTTTACGCCCAGCACATTAACGGCAGTTTTGATGCTGAATTTTCGTTTTTCACCTCCTTTTATCCGATCAATAAAAATTATGGGTTCAAAGTCAACGATCTGTCTGCTTTTACCTCAATTGTTGGCATACTTAACGACAGGGATTATAACACCCTGGCCTTTCATGGTAACGACAAAACCTTCTTCTCCCGTGACAAAGCCTACGACGAACTGGGCTTTGACAATTTTTACAGTCGTGAGGACTATGATGAAAACCGCATGCTGTATTCTAGCGAGAAGTCATACCTCGGGATAAATGACTATGATTTTTTCAGGCAGTCGTTTGAATTTATCGAAGAAGATGCTGAACAACCATTTTTCGCGTTTCTCATCACTGTGACCAGTCATACCCCTTTTGATTTTTATCCGGCCGAATTTGAAATCGAAGAGTTCAAGGACGTGCAGAATCCACTAGTGAGGGGCTACTTTAATTCTGCAGCTTTTGTTGATGCTTCCCTGGAATATTTTTACACAAAACTGTCTGAAAACGGTCTGCTTGAAGACACACTCGTGGTCATTTATTCCGACCATGATGCCGGTATTGATAAAGTCGAGTATTCCTCAGGCGCTGATTTCGTGCTCAAGAAACAGGTAAAAACTCCTGAAAATATCCCGCTGTTCATTCTGCATCCAGATATTGAGCCAAAGACATCCCATAAAGAAGGAACTCCGACCGATCTGGCCCCTACGGTTCTTGATTTGCTTGGAGAAAAAGAGAAACCCCAGGACTTTCTTGGATACTCGTTGCTCAGTGACGTTGAAGTTCCTATCCTGTTCATGCATGAAATACCACAATTTCTGTATAACGGCCAGTTGTATGCCCTCTACGCCGAAGGCCTTGAGCATGTGGGATACCGAGAGGAAGAAGGGAAATGGTTCTCCCTTCCCCAGAGTGAAGAAGACTTAATTGATTTAACTGAATATTTAAAGACTGTCCAGTATGAACGCAGAAATGAATTACCAGAGGGTGAACAATAAGACTCACTCGGAGCCTGTCGAGAGGGGAAAGTACATCGAAACCCGGGTCCCCTCACCTGGGGTGCTTTCTATATCAATAAAGCCTTCATTTTGGGAGACTATTCCGTAAACCAGCGGTAATCCAAGGCCTGTGCCATCACCGATCTCTTTTGTAGTGTAAAAGGGCTCAAACACCAAATTGAGCCTCTCTTGTTCAATACCGACACCATTATCAGCAATCTCAAGACAGGCAAACTCCCCGGGAGTAGCACCGTGTTCGGTTAGAGCATCTTCTTCTGCAATGAATAGTTTTCTTGTGGAAATCGAGACAACTCCACCATCGGGGACTGCTTCCCAAGCATTCTGACAAAGACCGATTAACACGTGCTGTAACTGGTCTGCATCCATCATAATAGGTAATCGATCCCCTGCTGGTGTCCATGACAATGTCTTGCTACCCCTGAACTGAACCTTCACCACATTAAAAAACAGCCTCTCCACTGTATTATTGAGATCTATCAGTTCGCGTGTATGGTTCTGCTTGCGGGCGAATGCCAGCAGTTGCTTTGTCAGGTCAGCGGCATTTCGCACAGCTTCCATAATTGATTCCATATGCCCTCGGATATGCTGGTTATCTGAGTACTCCTCCAACATTAATTCTGAAAGCCCGAGGATTGCTCCCAGCTGGTTGTTGAACTCATGAGCGATACCGCCAGCCAGTCGGCCGAGGGATTCTAACTTTTGAATTCTCTGCACCTGCTGTTGTAGCAGCTGCTGCTTTTTCTCTACCTGCCTGCGCTCGGTAATATCTTTACCAAGCATCTGTATGTATACATGTTCACCGTACTGGATTTTATTGATTGCTACTTCAACGGGTACGAGTTCGCCGTTCTTTCTTCTCATTAGGGTCTCAGCACAAAGTGAATCCTGATCCCCGAGCTTGTACCACTGTGATAAAATTTGTTCTCGTTCCTTCTCCCCCTCTCCATGCAAGTCAAATATGGTGAGAGTTTGCAGTTCTTTGCGGGAGTACCCAGTCAGAGAGCAAGCTGCCCGGTTTGCAGTAAGGATCCCCCCGGAAAGATCATGGAGAAACACACCTTCAGGAGACTGCTCAAATAGCGCATTATACCGTTGACTACTCTCTTTTAGGGAATTTTCCATCTGTCTTTGCTCGGTAATGTCCTCAGCTGAGCAGACAACATAGGCAACCTCTCCATGCTGGTCGATTTTTGGATGTTTTCGTATCTCCAGCAGACGTTTTTGTCCTTTGAAATTTGTTGTCCATTCATAGGTATGCACGGCTTTTGCAGTGGCGAAAACCCTGGCATTTCCCTCCTGGCACACGTTCGCTTCTTCATCGGAGAGAACAGAAAACAGGGAAGCATTTGATAACTGATCACGAGTAGCACCAAAAAACGATGCATGCGCTTGGTTTACTTCTCCATATGTCTGAGCATCGGTTAAAAACCAAATCTGAGTACTGATGGTGTTTAGCAGGATACTCTGTCTTTCTTGCACCAGATCAAGTTCTGTTTCTATAGCCTTTCTCTTGAGCACATGTTGCAAAATATTCCCATAACCCGATAACAGATACCGTTCCTCTTCCGTATAGGCTTTCTTATGCCGCACAGAGTCAAACCCGACAAAACCGGTGCATGTTCCGCTGGCAAACAAAGGTACCGTTAGTAAGCTCTGTATACCCTGGGGTTCAAGAGTCTCGCGTACTGCGCCTGCTGGCAGGGTCTGCACATCCTGAACGTATAGAGGCTCTCCGTTGCAATGCGTGTTTACCCATTCGGGTATTTCAGACAGTGGTCCATCCTGGAGAATATCAATCTGGGGAGTGACCCCATCTTCGCACCATTCGTAGGTATTATTATATACATTCCGGTCGAAATCATACGCGAACACGTAAGCCCGGTCGGCACCGACAAATCTTGCTATCCGCTCCAAGGAGAGTTGTATACCCACATCTATGGTTTCAGTTGCCAGCGATAAGAATTCTGCGGATATTTCGAAAATAAGCTGCTGCAGCTGATAGTTTTTCTCGAGCTCAGCTCTGCTTACCGGGAACTGCTGCGCCGTGTGTCCTTCCGTACTGCCCTGGGAAGTTACATGTGTATCGAACGGTTTATCTTGCATGGGACACTTCCTTTAAGGGTTAACAGTTCACCTGGGTCGGCGCTGACTGCCTACGGCCAAGTGTTGTCCGTTACCAAAAAATAGAAATATGCGTTGTAAAATGAATGCGAAGACTTGTTGTAATGTCTATGTAGTACTCAAGATATCTCTGTGTGTCAACTCTACATGGAGGTTTTGCAGGGAAAAAACGGTTACCTTATCAAATTGCTCGTGGTCATTTATATCCCGTTTTCTCTGGAAGTTGTGCTTCAGGTAGCTTATAATGGCTTATGCGGTTAATGAAACGTAAAAGCACCTCTTCAGCTGGTCGCAGGCCTCCCATACTCCTTATCGTGGTGTTGCTGGGTATAGTTCTATTGCTCATCACTCCATGGTTGGTCTGGCTTGTACGGCCGCAGACAGACATTGTCACTGCCGTGTATGATAAGACCATACCTGAAAACTCAGTCCGTAATCACGTCGGAATCATGTGGTTTTTAAAACACATGAAGACTCTAGCACCTGAGGGGGGAACATTCGACTACCATCATGATTATTACGGCTATTTGCCTGAATCTGAGGAGATCAAACCGCTGACCAACATAGGAGAGCATGTGGATGCTATCTATATTGCTGACACCTATGGGATATACAAAGACACCCAAGACCAGGTTCCAGGCGCCTCAAATCTGATATACGGGGGTATGAATCAACAGGATGCTGATGAACTGTTGGGATTTCTCAACAGGAACAGACAGACCACCCTTATTGCTGAATATAATACATTTGCAACACCGACACATCCCCATGTCCGGCAGCAGCTCTATGAGATGCTCCAGGTTCGCTGGACTGGTTGGATCGGGCAATATATCGCAGATTTAGGAAACGCAGAAGAAGTTCCCGGTTGGGTGACAAGTCGTTATGAGCAGCAACATGATTCTCCCTGGCCATATGAGGGACCAGGTTTTCTACTCACCGACGAAGAGGAACATCTCGAAGTTCTCCAGCTTGGCGTTGACATAGGGGATCAGGGCTGCCAATTCTCCTATACCCAAAAGGGAACTGAAACCCTGGGGCTTTCAGGAAGCTCCCACTACAACCAGATATTTGACATTGTAACCCCGCTGTCTCGGGCTGAGATCCTTGCAGAGTACCAGCTAGATCTAAGCCGGTCAGGTAGAGCAAAACTTGATAAATACGGGCTACCTGCTGCGTTTCCGGCAGTGGTGAGTACCGAATCTCCCCAAAGCACCACCTACTATATCGCTGGCAATGTTGCTGATCTGCCGTACATCCCAAAATTTCATACCTTTGCATGGGTCCCACCATTTATGAAGTGGCAATCCTCCGACAGTCTGCAAAACGAATATGGTTTTTATTGGAATACCTATATTCCTCTACTTACAGCCATATACGAGAGAATCGAGGAGCAAAAGCAGTCACAACTTCCGGATGTTGTCCACGACATCTACCAGACAGACGGAATCAGTATGACAGCCAGAACGAAAGGGTCCAGGCTGCAGGTGTTTGAAGATGGGGACTGGAACGATTTCTTTGTTGAAGGTGTTAATCTCGGCACTGCACTTCCCGGTAGTTGGTTTACTGAATTTCCTGAAGATAAAGCACTCTACTACCATTGGCTTGATCAAATTGGCTCTGCCGGTTTCAACACGGTACGAATTTACACTCTTCTTGATCCGCAGTTTTACAACGCATTCCACCTCTATAACCGACTTCACCCCGACAACCCGTTGTGGCTTTTGCAGGAAATCTGGCCGGAAGAGGAACCACCTGAACATAATTATCTTCTATCAGCCTATCGGGAGGAATTTCATCAGGAGATTCAACACGTCATCGACGCTGTCCATGGAACAGCTTCCATTTCAAAACGTCCCGGAAGGGCCTCAGGAGAGTATCAGTCTGATGTATCTGCCCACGTGCTTGGATATCTTGTAGGGCGTGAACTTGAACCACACGAGGTAGAAACTACAGACGAAGAGAATCCCGGGTATTCCTTCTCTGGAGATTATCTGAAAACGAACTCGAAGGCTTCTCCAACTGAAGCATGGCTCGCCGAGAGTGCAGACTATACCCTCGCTTATCAGGAAAAAACCTATGGTTGGCAACATCCGGTGTCAATTGTAAACTGGCCCACTCTTGATGCCCTGGAGCATCCTTCTGAACGGGATGAATTTGGAATCAAGGAAGATGAATATAATGACAGCATAACTGTGAACATCAATAACATCATGCTCGGCCCCAAGATGCTTTCTGGTTTGTTTGGGGCCTATCACATATACCCGAACTATCCGGATTTCATGAACAATGAACCCAAGTACAACCAGTATTATGATGAGCAGGGACGCTTCAGATATGGTGGGTACTTGCAGGAATTTATGGAAATCCATACATCCTATCCTGCCCTGGTAGCAGAATTTGGACTGGCTACGGGCATGGGAAATGCACATTACAGCCCTGATGGTTACCATCACGGTTCCATGAGTGAATTGCAGCAGGCAGAGGGCATTATACGAATGTTTGAAGCCTTTCGAACAGAAAATTACGCTGGCGGAGTTATTTTTGAATGGATGGACGAGTGGGCGAAAAAAACGTGGACCACCGAGCCCTATATGCTGCCATATGATCGTCAAATTTTGTGGCACAATACTGTGGATCCTGAACAGAATTACGGACTGCTGGCTGTTGAGTCAGTAAAACCGCGTCAGGCTGGAGCCATGCGTACTGGCAGTGGGGCTCTGCGCTCCGTTGAACTTCGTCTTGATGCTTCCTACCTGCATATTGATATTGAACTCAGAGAAGCTATTGATTTCACTCAAGATCGTCTGCTGATAGGGTTGGATACCTATGATCGCGAGCGGGGCGAAATGCTCTACAGTCCAGACATTGGTCAAACTGCTCCCTCAGGTATGGAATACCTGCTTGATATGAACGGACTCCATTCATCCAGACTACTTGTTATCCCTCCCTACAACAGCGCTGAATACCGCTTTTCAAGTTATGGGGGCTTAGAGAAAACTGGGGTTTTTGAACCTATGGTGAAACTCATTAACAAAAAAAGGCTGCTTGAAGACGGAACAGTCATCCAACCACGCTATGAACAGTCCAGTACTCTCCAGTATGGGCCCTTGGAAGGAAATTCTGAGAACCATTGGAATGCTGAGAAGACGAGGGTGTCCCTTCGGATCCCCTGGACGAGAATCAATGTGGCTGATCCCTCTGAGGGCAGAGTCATTGATGATCCTGAGCGCTACTACAGTGACCCCCTGCGAGATGTACTATCAAGCAGGCTCTCTGAAGGAATCGGTGTATCAACCATCCTCGTTGACAAACAGGACAACAGCCTGATTGATGCGTTACCAGAAAAATCAAGTTCAGATCCACTCATTCTCCCCTGGAGACCCTGGAATTATCCAGACTATCAATTTAGACTGAAATCAAGTTACTATCCACTAGCGGAGTACTTACAAGGGGGATCCAGTGACTGACAGAGAGCCACAAGCAATAACGGATCATGTGTGGTGGGTCGGCGATGCAAATGCATCCGGCAATCTGAGATGCAACCCTTATATACTATTCCAGGGTGGCTCAACGATTCTGTTTGACCCCGGCTCTGTCCTTGACTGGCAGGCAGTTCACCACCAGGTAACCCAGCTCACAAGAATCGAGGACATCGATGCAATCGTGTTGAGCCATCAGGATCCGGATCTGTGCTCATCTCTACCCTATTTTGAGCAACAGGGGTTTTCCGGCCTCATATGCTGCCATGAACGGGCAGCAGTCATTATCCGTTACTACGGGATATCATCAGAATTCTACTTTATTAATAGAAACAAGTACCGTTACCGGCTCAAGGACGGTACTTACCTCAGATTTCTGCCTGCCCCGTATCTCCATTTCCCCGGAGCGATCATGTCCTATATACCCGAGGAGAAGGTGCTGATCTCAGGAGATCTGTTCGGAGCTATGTCAAGCACATGGGAGCTGTTTGCAGGTGAAGATTACCTTGAGAGCATGAAGGCGTTTCATGAAAGCTATATGCCGTCACATGAAATACTTGAGCCTGTGATGAATCAGCTGCTTTACTTTGATATTGACTGCATTTGTCCACAACACGGCTCAGTCATCAATCAGAACGTGAGAGAAAGTATCACCGTTTTAAAGAACCTCGACTGTGGAACATTCATGAGGCCAGTGCGAAAGGATCTTCTGGAGGCAGGAGGATATATATTTCTGTGTAGTCAGGTACTCAAACGCTATATCGCCTTGTATGGCAGTAGTGCCGTGCGTGAAGTCTTTCGTAAAAAAGATTTTGAGATTGACTACCGTAAGAAAACCCTAAATGCTTCTGCCTACACCGGTGTGGACTTATGGAATACGTTTTTTGAGCGTGTCCTATCTGTCAAAGGGACCTCCTGGTTAACAGCGGTAAGTCCCCTGGTTGAAAACCTTTCAAAACAGTACAACGTTCCGCTCCCCAACTCTTTTTCTTCACTGGTCTATGATGCCCGCAAAAACCAGGATTTGATGAACGAGAGATTTCAACAGCTTGAAAACCAGAAAATGGAACTAGAGTCACAAATAAGCCAGTATGAGGACAGACGGGCTCGTTGTCCTGTCACAGGACTTTTCAACCAACAGTTTTTCCATCGGTTCCTGGACGGGGAAATGAAGAAATATGTACAACAGCCGTACTCTTACGCCCTGTTGCTACTGAGCATTGACAATCTTGCAAACATCAATCTGAACTTTGGAAGTGATGAAGGTAATGCATCCCTTCGCAATCTTGTCTATATCCTCAAACAGGTATTCACTGCTGATGAACAGCTTTTCCGCCTTGAGGGCGGATTGTTTGCGGTCTACTTAGTTGGGACTGACCGTAAAACAGCCATAGAAAAAGCAACAGAGGTTAAAAACAATGTTTCCGAATCCCGTTTTTTCATCACTACTATTTCGATATCTGTTGGAATTTTCCATTCAGAAGAGATTATAAGCCAGAGCTTTGATCACCCTGACGATGCAAAGAATCTAGCTCTCCAGCGTGCAAGGTTTCGTCTCAGGCTGGCTAGAAAAAGAGGGAAGAACTCCTTGGTATATGAATCAAAAATAGGTGCGGATACACAGGCACTCTATACCGTGTTGCTTATAGATGATCCAGGATTAGAACGAAATATTATCCGACAGGAACTGCAAAAGGAGCAATTCCAGGTCCTGACAGCCGACGACGGCAAAGCCGGAAGAGAACGTATTCGCCAGGATCGACCCGATATTATTGTTGCAGAATTAATGACGAAAAAAGCAAGCGCCCTCACTCTTCGCCGTGAGCTTATGAAATCCCCCGAATTGAAGGACATCCCCTTCATTCTCATGTCTTTCAATAAGCAAGAGAACACCGTCAAACAGGCTCTCAGCCTGAATATCACCCACTTCCTCATACGACCTGTTATGATTGTCGAACTTCTTGGAATCATACAAGCAATTACCGCAGAACTAGAAACAAAGGAGTCATAGTACATTGAATCTGCATACCGCACTCATGATAACTGGAATCATACTTGGCGCTGATGTATTCATGATACTCCTCACATATGTGAGAAAACATATGCATTCCTACCGGCGCAAACGTCAAAAGCTGCTTGAAAGCAGAATTGCCGACTCTATTGCTTCTGGTGCTACAGAGCTTCAAACCACACATCCAAAGCTGCTTTTACGGACATACATACGTCTTTCCGACAGTATTACCCTCAAGCAGTCCACCCGGGAGCATATCAATAATCTGCTAGTAGCCAGTCAACTCCCTGAGATCTACATTCGAAAGCTACAATCACTGTCCTACGTTACTCGTTGTGAAGCAGCTTACCATCTGAAATATGTACGATGTAAACGCGTTCAAGAGGCGTTACTTACCGCACTTAAAGAGGAAAAACGTCCAGTTGTTGTATTATATCTATCACAGGCCCTCGCGACTCAAGGGGTAACAAAAGCAATTGCCCCGACAGTAAACAAACTCAGTACGATGAACGAATGGTATGCCCAACGTATTCGAGCAGTTTTATATACCTATGGAAAAGATTTTCTCCGTTATGCCAGATACCGAACAAACCATACGAGAATCTATATGCAAAAGCTTATCTGCGGGTTTGCAATCCAATATCCTGCCCAGGAGCTCCTCCCCTGTCTGAAAACCAGAGCTCAGTCCCCAAATCGCTCGGTCCGCCAACTCGCGCTACAGGGACTGCTGCGCCATTTTCCCGAGGTACTGCGCGACAAACCTTTTGCAGACTCTTCCCGACGTGAAACACTTCCCTACGTCATACGAGCGTATGGGAAAACACGCGATCCAAAATACATTACAACCATTCTCTCCTACTCCCGCTTGACGAGTCTGCACAAATATATTGTCAACACCCTATCGGAAATGGCAACCAACGACCCTGAACTGCTGACGGTAATCTACCAGATATTTGAGCAAACCAAGGGCAATCGCAATCGTACACTTCTTTCGAGGGTCCTGGCGAATAAAGTTGAATACTACCTGACACGAATCAACACCTCGATGAAAGATCAGGTGATTTCTCTTATCAAGCAGCTCGTAGCAGCAAATCATATGAGTGCGATCCTCCTGTTTCTCAACCGTAACCACGACAGGGAAATTGAAACCTCCATTGTTGAGGCGCTTGCAGGGCTAGTAAAAAAAGATCGGAAGCTGCGTGAGGAGCTTCGCACCTACCTCAACCCAGATATTTATGCCCGCTTCGGTCTGCCCGCATCTGCCGAAACCACCCCGTCACCACCACCTCATACGGAACCACCAAAGCGATTTCAGCTTTCCTTGATCCTGACGCTGGTAATCATTGCTCCTCCCCTGATTATTCTCCTCAGTGAGTTCCCGGTCATCATCAGTGCGAACTGGAACGAAATCGGACGCCTGTTTGTAGTTCGCTTTAACTACCTGCTCGTGTTCTATTCGCTGGCAATCAACACTGTCTATCTTCTGGTACTCTGCCTATCTGCCTACGCGGCTACCATACAATCACGTCTTGGTCAGATTAAAGACAAACAGTTTCTGTTTACTCCACAACTGTTGCCCTCAGTATCAATTATTGCACCGGCGTATAATGAGGGTGAAACAATTATTGAGAGCACCAGCTCTCTGCTCAACCAACGCTACCCTGACTATGAGCTCATTATTGTCAATGACGGATCCGCCGATAAGACTCTCGATCGTCTTATCTCCCACTTTAAGCTAGAAAAACAGGACATCCTCCTCAATCATCGTTTAAATACACGCAAAATGCGTGGAGTATATGCGAATCGGCATATCCCAAATTTGATTGTCGTAGACAAAGTGAACGGGGGGAAGGCAGACTCGCTCAATTTAGGGTTGAATATTTCTTCCAAAGAATTTTTCTGCGGTATTGATTCCGACTCACTGCTTGAACCTGAAGCACTGTTGACGGCCATCTCTGTCATGATTGACTCCCCGGAAGAGAGTGTTGCAGCCGGGGGAAATATCTACCCAATAAACGGGTGCCAGGTTGACCAGGGAGTAATTGAGCAGGTTTCTCTCCCGAAGAAATTTCTTCCCCGTCTGCAATCCCTCGAATACCTGCGAGCTTTCATGTCAGGTCGTGTCGGGTGGGCCTACATCAATACACTGATGATCATCTCCGGTGCGTTTGGGATTTTTGACCGCGAACAGACGATAAAGACAGGCGGTTACCTAACAAAGAGCGGTAAATTCCATAAAGATACTGTCGGAGAGGATATGGAACTCGTCGTACGCATTTCAAGACACATGCGCGAGAAGAAACTCCCCTATAGCGTGGATTATGCCTTTAACGCGAATTGCTGGACGGAGGTGCCTGAGTCATGGAAAGCTCTCCACCGGCAGCGGGATAGATGGCACCGCGGGTTGATTGATATTATCCTGTTTCACAGTCGACTCATCGCCAACCCCGCCTATGGACGACTCGGCATGGTGGGGATGCTCTACTACGTGGTATTTGAATTCATCGGACCGCTCATTGAAATCCAGGGACTGCTCATGGTAGGCGTTTCCGCGCTTATCGGAGCCCTCCATGCCCCTATAGCGTTAATGCTGTTTTCTTCCACAATTCTGCTTGGCATTCTCGTTTCAATCACCTCAGTATTCATCTCTGAATACAATCGGGAAGTCTATGGACCGAAAGATGTGGCTAAACTGCTGGTAATGGGGGTAATCGAGAATTTCGGCGTTAGACAGCTTATCAGCGCCTGGCGGGTCGGAGGTTATTTCAGTGCCATGAAAGCTTCCAAGGGATGGGGAGCCCAGACGCGCAAAGGGTTTTCCAACCAGCAGAGCAAGTAGGGCTCTCTAGCGCAGGGGTTCAAAACGAAACTCACGTACGGTAAGTTTCGAGGACCTGTCACCGATACCTGTACCTCTAAACAGCCATAGATTGATCCGAAAATGGGCCTTGCCTTCCGTCGGAGGCTCGCCCTGAAACGACCACTGGTGCATGCGTTGTGCCTGAGCTTGCGGACTGTCGGGGTCGACATCCCCATGGTAGCTGGAAAAGCTGACCTCACTCGGGGTCCAGATTATGCGGTGTGTGGAGAAGGTTCCCCGCATTGCCGGGTTAAAGACTTCTATCCGCTCAGGACTTATTACCGGTTGGACGACGTACTGACCAGTCACCTGCCCGGTTCCCCATGAGGCAAATTCAATGTCGATCTCACGGTTGTTTTCAGCAGGCCTGTGATCCCATGTGAAAAACCCAGCGACGAGATTGGAATGATAGTTGGTAATGTCGCTGTCTACGACGAAGGTGTAGGTTCCGTAGCCAAGCTCCTGCTTTGTGTACACTTCACTGGCAAGCCAAGTTCCCTCATCTGATAACTGAACTGTAAGGTGCATTCCAGCCTCATCAACCCAAATATGTTCAACAGAATCGGACCAGTAATTCGGCCCGGGCCCAATTTTTGTCTTTGATGCTTTCACACCCCATGAAAGATTTCCAAATTCGAGAATGCGTTCTGGATTGTTACTTGCGGCGATGCCGTCGGGAATACCAGAGAGCAGGAGAATAAGTGTGAAAACCCATAAGGCCATACCGCTGCCTCCTCACCACATCATAGGGTATAAACCCGTCGCTATCAAGCTTATAGCCATCTCATGAGTACGGCGCGCCGTAAACCCGTTCGTAAAAAGAGAGGAGCGTTGTGTGCTGTAAATAATGTTATTAGATATGATTAGTGTTCTCTTGACGAAACTGCCGCGGTAGAGCACCATACAAACACTGAAAAGTTGCAGTTGTGCAGTATACGGCGGGTGTATGCCTGCTGAGAGCGGATCCATAGTTCCGCCATTACGAATAAGGCCGTGAGGTGTTTATATGCAGTCTCTTAAATTGCTGGTACTCTTGCTGGCAGCAGCCGTGCTAATTGTGTTTTCTTTGACCTTTATCGGGTATATTTCAGCCACCCAGACTATCCTGGAAACTGATTACTATCAAAACATCATCAATTCTACCGAAATAAGTTCTGAGATACACCAGAGTGTGGAGGACATGCTTCCTGAGATCATCCTGGAAGAAATTGAACAGGTCCAGTTGGGGTTTTTCTCTCTGTCGCCTGCGGCAGAAAAGCTGCTCAGTGAGATGACTTCCCGATCAGTTGCTCAGGCATTTGACTCACAGTGGGTCAAGCAAGAATTGATCTCTGCTCTCGACCAGATTATTCCCTGGGTGAGGGGCCACCAGCGGTTCCTAGACCACTCTATTGAGATTGAAAACGAACAAATAGCCCTTGTGAGGCAAAACCTGATAGATGAATTCAAGGAACTCTCCGATGCGGAGCTTGCTATGTTCCATCTTGACCGATCAGGCATCAGTGTCTTTGTCCCTATGATTATTGATTCAATTGAGTTGCCACGTTCGATAGCGTTGGCTGATGTCGTGGAAAACAGCCCATACACAGGCATTATAGAGTCTGCTGTCTCTGATGTGAGAAGGGCTGAACGGCTCTTCAGTTTTGTGCCCTATCTTGTGTTTGCCCTGTTTTTACTGATATTCTTTTTGCTGCGGAGGTTTTTCGGTGGCCTGCGCTGGTATGCTGCTTGTCTGGGAATTCCCGGAGCTCTGTTTCTGTTAGCCCTCGGAGCGGCAAAAATCGGGCTACTCATACCAGAGGCGAGCGAAATAGCCACACAGTCGGCTTTTCTATCAGTTGAAACCGTGCGCTACATAGGAGATTATACACTCTCCTCTATCGTGAGTACGCCGCTGATTTTTTTCGCTTCTGGAGTTATTCTCTACAGTATTGGCTTGTGGGGACGTATTAAACACTCCTGACAGCAAGTCGATGCACTACCAAAACGAAACAACCACGAGGAGGTCATTATGGAGAAGTCCAGACAGATTCGCATCCTTCTGCAGGGGAGAGTCCAGATGGTTGGTTTTCGATATTTTGCCGTACAGCAGGCAAGACAGCATAACATAACCGGCTATGTCCGCAACCTTTCAAGCGGGGACGTAGAAATTGTCGCAGAAGGCGAATCCGAACAACTAGATGCCTTCCTCTCGGCAGTTAAACAGGGACCGCCAGCGGCACGGGTTGACCAGTGCGATGTCCAGCAGCTGACACCTGAAAGTACGCACTATACACACTTCAGTATCCGCTGAAAGCTGTTCTTAAGAGAGCTAGTCCCAATCTAGCAGCCGTTTTTCACCGGTTATCTTCTGCAGGCCGCTGATCTCCTGTAAAACCTCTAACACCCCATCATATTCGCCCTGTTCGGTGTAGAGCGCAATATACTGGATATAGACATAAGCCTCTTGTATATGGAGGTAAAATTCTGCACGGTTTCGCTTCTTCTGCTTAAACTCGTGCAGGATATTTTCTACCACATGTACACTTTCCGGCGGATGGCAGTTACGTACATTCCTGCCAATGACAGACTTTGAACGGGGGAAGATCCTGTGTGGCGGAGTATTGAAAAACACGACTTCATCCTGGGCATTCACGAGCGTGAGGTCCACTGGTATCGTACTGAAAATCTCCATAAGTTGTTGTGCTGATAAGGTTCCCGTGGGCAGCTCTATCTGCCCGTCAGACACACGACTACTAGCTTCCTGGGATTCCCCATGCTTGTCAGCAGCCATCTTCTCCCATACAGAAGGCGGTATGTGCTCATGCACCGCTGGCAAAAGTATTTGCTGCTCACGGGTGATGAGCGTTCCTAAGGAAAAAAAGAGTTTACCAAGCAGCTGATGGAGTTGAGTTGCTTGAGCGCTCTGTGGGTTGTTGCAGAGGGCAGACAGACTCTTGAGGGTTGTTCGAACATCATCATGGATAGACCACAGGACCTGTAGGCAGGCACTATGATCCACGTACTGTTCAATGTGGGGGAAGAGAATGTTTTCCATATCTACGTAGTGGTCGTGGACAGCAGCAAGAGATTGCAGCTCTTCTGACAGGTTTGAAAGGAACGTTTCAGTATCTCCACTTTGCTTATAAGCAATGGTGAGCTTTCGCATCCGATCCAGCCGTTCGCGGAACGCTTGGTTATCAGCAGACATTTGCTGTTCAAATGCGTACATGCTGTTTGAGTCAATCTGTGAGTGTTCGAGAGCCTTTGAGAAGAGATTGAGCACTTTACTGATAATCAGCTTTGCCTCTTTTATACTCGCTGTTTTCTGCGTAACATAATCGACTAGGTACATTACCTCCTGGGGGGTCGCCGTGTCAGCCAGGGGAGCCGCCTGCTCCCAGTCATTTTGTATTGACTCTCCCTGTATCAGCCGGTCTATCAGTCTCTTCAGCGAGGTTACACGAGCTTGATCAACAGAAAGTTGCCTTTTCGCCATAACTTTACCCCTCTTTTCTTGTTTAACTTCTGTCAGAAAGGATAAAACAATAATCTGTATCTTGCTATACCACAATGTACGGGTGTGGTATGATAGAGAGGATGTGAATCCCTTTTTAGAGGAGGGACAGAGTGAAAAAGTTACGAACACTACTGCTACTACTGCTGACGGCGTTTTTTGTCCTGTCGATCTTTATCTCTTGTGCCAGTACGGCCGTGGAGACAGAAGAGCGTATTGACCAACAGCAGCCCGCAGCCACCCAACCTGAGGATACGAGTGAACCTGTTCCCGAGACAGAGGAAGAACTCACTGAAGTAATTGAAGAAGAAAAAGCAGAAGAACCGCCCGAGAAGCAACCAGAACCGGAGCCAGAACCTGATGCTGAGCCCAGCGAAGAGGTTTCGCAAGAGGAGCAAGCTGAAAAGCCCGAACCTGAGGCACAGCCCTCAGATGACATAACTGAAGCCGTACCTGAAGATTTCTATCTTTATATTCTACACACAAATGATTTGCACGGCCGGGTAACGGAGGGCCGCTATGATGGCATGGGGCTTCCCGTACTCTCAACTGCTGTGAACATGTACCGCCAGCAGGCAAAGCATGTGCTTCTCCTGGATGCAGGAGATGCGCTGCACGGCACGCCTTTTACCAATCTGTTTGAAGGCGAAAGCATGGTTGAACTGATGAATGCCATTGGCTACGATGCAATGAGTGCCGGAAATCATGATTTTAACTATGGATACGAGCGCCTTATTGAGCTTAACGAACTTTCAGACTTCCCTATCCTCTCAGCCAACACGTATGATGCAGATGACAATCGCATATTGCCATCTCACACCAGTATAGAGATCAACGGTTTATCGATCGGTGTCTTCGGTCTAACTACAACCGAGTCAGCATACAAGGTCCACCCCCGTTATATCCAAGATCTTACGTTTGAGGACAGCGTTCAGAGTGCACGTGAGATGGTCGCACAGTTAGAAGATGACGTCGATTTCATTATTGCCCTCACCCACCTGGGTGTAGATCCAGAAAGCACCGACACTGCAGAACGCCTTGCCCAAGAGGTTGCCGGAATTGACGTGATTATTGACGGGCACAGCCATACTGCACTTGAGGAGGGAAGAACTGTTGGAGATACGATTATCGCCCAGGCCGGTCAGTATGGAATGAATCTTGGAGTTGTGGAACTCCATGTTAGCCAGGGGGCCATACAGGCTAAGCGCGCATACCTGCACACGAAAGAAGAAGCACAGGAGCGAGAGATTGAACCGGATGAGAGTGTTGCAACGCTTATCCAAGAATGGAATGAGCAACTCGAAGAAAAAACTTCTGAGGTTGTTGCCTATACTGACAAGACGCTTGTCGGCGACAGAGATAAAGTAAGGTCACGTCCGACAAATCTATCACGGCTCATCACAAATGCCATGCTCGAGGCCACAGGAGCGGACGCGGCGCTGACTAACGGAGGGGGTATTAGAAGTTCTATTGATGCCGGGGAAATAACTCGCGGAGAAATACTTTCAGTCTTACCGTTTAACAATACATGTGTCGTAATTGAGGTGACCGGAGAAGAGCTGATTGCTGCCGTTGAACATGGGTTCAAGGAACTGCCTGAGCCAAGCGGCAGTTACTCACAGTTGGGCAACCTTATACCTATCTACAATATCAACAAGCCTCCGGGCTCCCGACTCTATCGCTTGAAGGTCAACGGGGGTAACGTTGATCCTGAGGAAACCTACAAGCTGGCAACCAACGATTTCACTGCCGCCGGGGGAGATGGGTACGATATGTTTGCTGAAAAACCGATTCTTGCAGAGATAGGAACCCTTGATGAGATTGTAGCTGACTACCTTCGAGAGCATTACCCGCTACCGGAATAGAGGGCATACGACAGCAAAACGCGGACCTGATTCGGTCCGCGTTCTCTTCGTAGGAAACAATAAGGAAATCGCTACTACATAAGATCTTTTGCTTTTCGCGCTGTATTGCCTGATTTTTCACAATAGGCAATGTGGCGGAGGCGACCGTTTTCAAAAACGGATTTCATCTTGATTACCCCGCCCCAGCGGCTTGTTAACTGCTTTGCTCCCTCACGGCGAGCATTTTTGGATACTGGTCCAGCCATATAATTAATCCTCCGTTTAGTTCTCTCTTTTGTCTATACTATAGTAAAAGTATCATTTTTCGTCAAAGGTTTTTATTGATTTCCACGCGTATTTTGGCTATTTTTAGCCCATGGGCAAAACAAACCCCGTTCTATTGGTACTGCGGACTATCATTCTGCTCCCAGTGTGGCTATACAGATATGCTATTTCACCTCTGCTGCCCGGAAGATGTATCTACTCTCCAAGCTGCTCCCTCTATACAGAGCAGGCTATCAAGAAACATGGCATTATCAGGGGCCTCCTGCTTGGTATATTCAGAGTGTTCCGGTGCCACTCCATGTTTACAGGCGGCGATGATCCCGTTCCCGAAACGGTTACTTGGCGCAGTATAAAAAATGGATACAAAACATTTTATGACCGATCATAAGCATTATTGCGGGTGAGACATTTCGCGAATATACGGCATAAGGGCCTGAAGAGCATTTTCATTGTATCCGCCCTCGGGAATGATTAAATCTGCATACATTTTCGTGGGTTCAATGAATTCAAAATGACCAGGACGTACAATTTCGAGATACTGCTTGATAACAGATCCAACCGTCCTTCCTCGTTCGGTTACATCCCGATTAAGCCTGCGGATAAAACGGATATCATCCGGCGTATCGACGTAGAGCTTCAGGTCCAGCAGATCTCGGATACGCTTATCGTAGAGCACCATCAAGCCCTCAATAATAACCAGTCTGCGAGGTGAGATGTCTACTACTCTATCCGCCCGGCGGTGATGAACAAAATCATAGGTAGGCATCTTGATTGGTTGGTGGTGTTTGAGCTGCCGTAAATGCTCGTGCAGCAGGTCAGTATCGAAGGCATCGGGATGATCGAAGTTATAGGCAGTTATGTTCTCATTACTCATGTGTTCCACACTGCGATAATAATTATCTTGCGGAATAAAGACAAAATCGGTAACAACCTCTTCTATCTTTTTCACAATAGTTGACTTGCCCGAACCCGACCCCCCGGCTATGCCAATAATCTTTACCTGTTCTCTTTCCATCAGCAGCCTCCCCCTGTAGCCATCTACCACATCTGTACCATATCTCTAGATACCCGTCTAGTCAAAAGAAAAACCGGAGTCCCTATGAAGCTCATTCAAGTGCACGCAGCACAGCAGGAGGCTGGGATGTTTATGTATTCAAATCAAAGGAATTGTCATCTAAGGAGGCCTTAATAGCTAAGATTGTTAGGTCTTAGTGGCAACCTACCAAATCTATATACCGTCCAATCTCTCGTTCAATCCTGACAGGGTAAAAAAAATGACATACCCGCTTACCATATCGTAAGGTGCGGATATGCCCTCTGCTTCGGGCTGGGCAGATTCGAACTGCCGACATCTTGATCCCGAACCAAGCGCGCTAGCCACTGCGCTACAGCCCGATTATTCGGGAGCGACGGGGATTGAACCCGCGGTCTCCGGCTTGACAGGCCGGCGCGATAACCATCTTCGCCACGCCCCCTCATAAACAGCGACTTCACTATAATCGAAACTCTCTAACGATGTCAACCAGGCTTAATTGACACTTTGTGGTCTACATGGTATTTTTTCCAGACATGTACACTTACCATCTTGAACCATAGAAAGGACGTAAATATGCCATCAGATAAGAACGACTATGCAGCTCAAAAGAAGCCTGCCAAACCCCACAGCAAAAAGCGACTGATGTGGTATTTGAGTGCAGGATTGCTCGTTGTTGTAATCATTGTATTTGTTTTCAGCCCAGTGGTAGGAGCGTTCGTACCACAGGAAGATTCAATTGTATTCGGTTACTATGACGGCCAGCCCATTGAGTACGCCTATGGCAACTACTTCTATCAGCAGCAACGGAATATTGCCTCTAATTGGGATCAGCAGGGGGCCTCCTCTGGTGAGCAGGACTACCAGAGGCAGATGTATCAAATCTGGAAATCTGCTTTTGACAATACTGTCATACACACAGCGGTCATGCAGCAAGCTGATCGAAGCGGTCTTATTGTCACTGAGGATGCTGTGGATGCCTACCTTCTCGAGAATGGTCCATACATCAATGAAGAGGGCAACTTTAGCAATGAACGCTATCAGCGCACCTCAGATGCAGAAAAACAGGAGATTCGCGAATCAGCAAAACAAACACTCAAGTTTCAGACAGCTTTACAGGACATGCTGACCACTGTTGCTTCCGAAAAAGAGATTGATTTCATTGCTGGGATGGCTAGTGAGCAAAAGCAGTTTGATTATGTGTCCTTTGATGCTTCCCTCTATCCTCGTGAACGGGTACTCTCCTACGGCCAATCAAATGCAATCCTGTTTACCGAGACTGATCTGAGCATGCTTACCCTGCCTGCTGATGATCAGGAGGCTAACCAGGACCTGTATGATCAGATAAGCAGTGGCGCTATCTCCTTTGAAGAGGCTGTCAGTGAGTATTCAACTAGCTCCAACACGGAAAATGGGGGCCGGATTGGGACCTTACCCTTTCATGAACTGGCCTCATTTCTAGGAAGTGAGGATTCCGCGCACCAGGTATTTTCCCTAGGTGAAGGAAAAGTGAGTGAGGTTCTTTCAACTGACTATGGAAATGTGATGTTTAAAGTGAATGAGGCTCCCGTTCCCCCCGATTTTGAAGATGATCAGGTGATCTCTTCTGTACGCAGTTACCTAGAGAGTAACGAACCTGACCTGGTAGTAAATTATCTTGCCTCCAGAGCTGATAGTTTCGCTGAGCAGGCAGAAAACGACTCGTTTGAGAGTGCTGCGCAATCAGGCGATCTTGAAGTTTTTTCGACAGATTCGACCCCGCTTAATTACGGAAATTCTCAGTTTATGAACTCCTTTTCATATACTGATTCTGAGGAGGAGCTTAAGACGCTAGCTTCCGACGAGGAAGCGCTGAGAGACCTTTTCACTTTGAACGACCAGGAGATTTCAGGACCGATCGCCCCTGAGGATACGGCAAAAGTCATTGTTGCCCAGTGCGTCGAAACCTCCGAACTTGAACCGGAGCAAACCAACGTAGGACTGCTCTACCCATATCTGTTTCAGAATCTCAAACAACAGGAATTCCAACGTTCAATCTTAGAATCTGACAAGTTGGAAAACAATTTTCTGCAGGTATTCTTTACACAGGTACTGCAGCAAAATAGCTAAAAACGTTCCCTGAGAGTAGAAAGCGGCGGCTGTATTGTTACAGTCGCCGCTTTATTATGTACTGGTAGTGTTTAATAACGTAGTAGTATGGTGGGGCTTACTCGTCTTCCTTTCCCTTGAGGACGGCAAGAAAGGCGGTCTGGGGAACCTCAACGTTTCCAACCATTTTCATGCGCCGCTTACCCTCTTTCTGTTTCTCCAGGAGTTTTCTTTTTCTGGATATATCACCACCGTAACACTTAGCTGTCACATCTTTGCGGAATGCCGAGATCGTCTCGCGAGCAATGATAGTATTTCCAATTGCCCCCTGAATGGGGATCTTGAACTGCTGTTTTGGAATCTCTGTACTCAATTTTTTACAGACCCGTCGAGCACGTGATACTGCATTCTCTTTAAAAACCAGCTGTGAAAGGGCATCAACAATTTCTCCATTGACCAAGATATCGAGACGAACGAGTTCGGTCAGTTTGTATCCGATAACCTCATAATCGAATGAAGCGTACCCACGACTTATGGATTTAAGCCGATCATAAAAGTCAAATAACACCTCTGCTAGCGGCATCTCATACGTGACTTCAACTCGTTTTTCATCAATGAAATGCATATTCGTCTGGGAACCACGTTTCTCAACACACAGAGAAATAACATTACCCATATATTCAACGGGAGTAATCAAACTGGCTCGGATGTATGGTTCTTCAGAATAATCCACTTGCATTGGATCAGGAAATTCTAACGGATTGTCAACGTACAGAGTCTCACCGTCTTTCTTGTGCACGATATACCGTACAGAGGGGGAAGTAAATACGATAGATAACCCGAACTCTCGTTCCAGTCGTTCCTGTACAACCTCCAGGTGCAACAGACCAAGAAAACCACATCGAAATCCAAATCCCAGAGCTATCGAAGAATCCTTCTCGTATACAAGAGAGGCATCGTTAAGCCTTAAACGGTCAATTCCCGCATGCAGTTCCTCATATTCGTTTGAGTCGATGGGATAGATTGAGGAGTAGACAACCGGCTTGACCTCTTTGAAACCCGGCAAGGGTCTATCACAAGGTGCGTTAGCATGCGTGGCCGTATCGCCAACACGTACATCAGAGATGTCCTTGATACCAGCGATAATATACCCGACATCCCCGGCATACATCTCATCACGCTTATGAAAGCCCATCTGGAAAATTCCAATCTCTTCTACCTGATAGTCGGTTCCCTTGTGAAGCAATCGGATCTGCTCACCGACTTTCAGCGTGCCCTCGAATATACGGATATAGATAATTACACCCCGGTACACATCGTAGGTTGAATCAAAAATCAGTGCCTGTAGGGGATTGTCCGAGCGCCCCTTTGGGGGAGGGATAAACTCAGTGATCAGTTCGAGCAGATCCTCGATGCCCTCCCCTGTTTTGGCCGAGACTAAAGCGGCAACATCGGCATCAAGACCCAAGTCACGATCAATCTGCTCTTTCACTAACTCAATATTCGCGCTAGGCAGGTCTATTTTGTTGATGACGGGGATTACCTCAAGATTATATTCCATGGCCAAATAGAGATTCGCAACTGTCTGAGCTTCAACTCCCTGCGCGGCATCAATGAGAAGCAACGCTCCTTCACAGGATGTAATAGCTCGCGAAACTTCGTAAGAAAAATCAACATGGCCTGGAGTGTCAATAAGATTCAGGTCGTAGAGTTCTCCGTTTTTCGAAGTGTAGGGTAAGGTAAGAGCCTGCGACTTGATAGTAATGCCTCTCTCACGCTCAATATCCATGGAGTCAAGCATTTGCTGTTGAAATTTGCGCATCTCAACAAGCTTCGCACGTTCAATGAACCTGTCGGCCAGAGTGGACTTTCCGTGATCAATGTGAGCAATGATACAAAAATTGCGTATGTGATCAGTAGCTTTACTCATGTGTCATCTTCATCCTGTGTGTTTGCCGCCGGGCCGCCCTACCTGGACAAGTTGGTTTCCGCCTGGGAAGCTTCTAAACCCAGCAATTCACGGATCTCGTTATCATCAAGGGTCTCTTTCTCAACCAGCTTTTCAGTAAGCAAATCGAGCTGCTCTTTATGCTCGCGCAGAATTGAGCGCGTCTTCTCGAGCGACTCCTGCAGGATGCCTGAAACAGTCCGGTCGATATGCATTGCCGTGTCCTCAGAGTAATCCTTGTGCTGCGCGATCTCCTTGCCGATGAACAGCGGTTCATCTTCCTGCCCGTAGCACACAAACCCCAGTTCACTCATTCCCCACTCGGTAACCATTTTTCTAGCGATATTTGTCGCCTGTTTTATGTCATTAGAGGTGCCGGTGGTTGTCTCCCCGTAGACAATTTCTTCTGCTACATATCCACCCATGCAGACCTTCAGCCAGTCTGTTAACCAGCTCTTATTCTTTGTATAGGAGTCCTTCTCCGGAAGGGAAACTGTCAAGCCCAGGGCCTGTCCATGGGGAACAATGGTGACTTTATGCAGAGGATCAACATTCTCGAGGTAGTAGTACATCAGTGCATGCCCGGCTTCATGATATGCAGTCGCCTTTTTCTCTTCAGGAGTCATCAGCTTTGATTCTCTCGCTACTCCCAGAATGGTTTTATCACGAGCTTTCTCAAAGTCTTCCATATTGACGGTCGAACGATTTGCACGGGCAGCAAAGAGGGCAGCTTCATTAACAAGATTAGCAAGATCAGCCCCGGAAGTTCCCGGAGTAGCCCGTGCTATTCTTTTCAGATCCACTCCTTCAGAGAGCTTAATTTTTTTACAATGGATGTTCAGTATCGCCTCACGCTCTTGCACATCCGGCATATCCACTACTACCTGACGGTCAAATCGCCCCGGTCGCAAAAGCGCTGGATCAAGTACATCGGGACGGTTCGTAGCAGCCATAACGATGACACCGGTTTTTGTGTCGAACCCATCCATCTCCACAAGCATTTGGTTGAGAGTCTGTTCACGCTCGTCATGACCTCCGCCGTAGCCGGCTCCTCGAGTTCTTCCCACTGCATCAAGCTCATCAATAAACAGAATACAGGGAGCGTTTTTTCTCCCCTGCTCGAACAAATCACGTACACGACTTGCCCCAACTCCCACAAACATTTCAACAAAATCTGAGCCGGACATGTGAAAGAAGGAGACCCCGGCCTCGCCAGCTACTGCTTTTGCCAGCAGAGTTTTTCCCGTACCGGGCAGCCCTACCAACATAACGCCCTTAGGTATTTTTGCTCCGATATCAACAAATTTCTTTGGGCTTTTGAGAAATTCTACGACTTCCTCCAACTCATATTTCGCCTCTTTCTGTCCGGCAACATCAGCAAACTTAATATCTACATCACTGCCTTGGAACTGTTTCGCTTTACTTTTGCCGAAACTGAAAGCTTTGTTTCCGCCGCCCTGTGTCTGCTTGTAGATCATCCAGAAGAAAAAGATGAATATAACCCAGGGAAGAAGCTCAAGAATTACGCGAAATGGAGAAACTCCCTGCACAGCCCCGCTGAGACGTACATCCTGTTCAATGAGAAGCGGCATAAGTTCATCGTGCTGATACGGTATCCGGGTTTTGTACTGAGACCCCATTCCCGTGAGCGAGTCGTTCCTCTGCGTCATGGAAAAAAGAATTTCATTCGTATCGAGTATTTCCACCGCAGTGACTTCCCCTGACTCAACATAGTCGAGAAATGTCGAATACGGAACTTCCTGGGCAGTGCTTCCAGTGTTCGAGAAGACAAACATCCCAAACATGATGATGAGGAAAAAGAGAAAAATCAGGGAAAACCGGTTTTTTCCAAAGTCAAACTTTGGTCCACCGCCGCCACCCTTGTCGTTGTTTTTCTGCTGGTTATTGTTGTTGTTTAAATCCAATGAAATCTCCTAATCACTGACAATACGATAGACCGTATACACTTGTTTTTTTTCCGGTTTTTTGGTGATGTATTCATAGGCTATCCTATCCTGGAAACCGAATACACTGCCAAGCACACCAATAATTCCCTTTTTGTTCTCCAAGACCGGAATCATCCACCGGTTAGGGACCGGCACCTTCCAGTCACTGAACAATTTGGATATATTCTTTTTTCCGCCTTCTAAGGGGAGTACGTCCCCTGCCATATACGAGCGAACTACCAACGGTGGTTCGCTCCGCTCAGGAATGCTGATGCCTTCCTTCTCAATCTGACTCGCAGTGGCTACATGCAATGCATAGCCGGGGAAAAGAGGGACAGCATCCGCGCTTACCACCTTAAGATAGTGATTTTCACGAGCTACGACAACCAGCTTTTCCAAAAAAAGAAACCCGTCTGAAGCATAACACAAAGCGCCATGATACTCAAAGAGTGTTTTAGCCCGTTGAAGCTCAATATCGCCATTAACCAGGCTCCGTATCACCGCGTATGGCAACGATTCCTGCCTGTTTCCAATCGTGTTCCACATACGGTAGAGTATCTCCATCCGTTCATATGGAGTTACAGCAGTAAACGTTTCAATATCGACACAGGAGCGTCTTCCGTCCCAGCTGACCTCGCTGCAGCTCCTTTCTTTATCCTGAGCTAGGTACTGGTGTACATGGAGATGCTTTTCTGCTGTATGCAGGAGACTTTCTTTCACGCCTGGGTACAGCCGTTGGAGAAGCGGCAGTAATTCATTACGAATTCGATTGCGCTCATAAATTGGTAAGCTATTGCTTGAATCTTCATGAAAAACGAGCCCTCGAGCACGGGCGTATGTACGAAGCTGCTCTTTGGTTGCCTCCAGCAAGGGCCGCAATAACGGGCGCCTGACCTGACGAATACCGGTAAGACCCTCTATCCCGGAGCCCTTAAAGAAACGCATGATAAGCGTCTCGATAACATCATCTGCATGGTGGGCGGTTAGTATCCAGTCAAATTGTTGAGTTTCCAAGCAGTGGTATAATTGCCTATAGCGAACGACCCGCGCCGCCTCCTCAATCCCTTTCTGCCTATCGCGAGCCAACTGTGTAATTGTCCCCATACCTGCATCGAGCACAAAGCACTCAATACCATACGTATCTGCAAGATTATGTGCAAATAGTTGTTCAGGTTGAGTCTCATTGTATGGTCGCAACCTATGATTAACATAGGCGATAGCTACTCTCCGACGCTGCAAATCGCCGTTTGTACTCAAGGCATCCAAAAGAACTACTGAATCCAAGCCACCAGAACAGGCAAGAAGGAATGAGTCTGATTCCCGAGTATAATGTTTAAGAGTTTCTCGAACTTGACCTGTTATCACCTTTTCGATTGAACTCATTCATCACCCTCTGCTCTTCAGTTCCTTCAAGCAGCTGAATCAGGGCACTGGCGGCTCGCCTCACCCCGTGTAAAAAACGCTCATGCTCTTCTTCCGATGGACTACCCAATACGTGATCAACAACAGAGGTGCCCTGCGAGGGCCTACCAACGCCGATATAAACGCGTAAAAAATGGGGGTCCCCGGTATACTCAAGCACCGATTTAATGCCGTTGTGCCCTGCAGGAGACCCGCCTCGTCGTACACGCACTACCCCAGCAGGCAAATCAATGGTATCACAGGCAACAACAAGATTAAGAACATCAGCTCCAGCTTTCTTCAGAGCAAACGGGATAATTTCTCCCGACCGGTTCATGTACGTAAGGGGCTGGACCAACAGATGTCTCTCCCCGCACAGTGACATCCTACTTAGGCGGCAGGAATGAAATAAGGGTTTATGCCACGTGAGGTGAAGTTCTCGAGCAACCTCATCCACAGCCATAAACCCTGCATTGTGCCGTGTAAGCGAATATGCCGACCCGGGATTCCCCAATCCGACAATTACAGCCAATCTTACTCTTCTTCTTCTTCAGTCTCTTCAGAAGCCTCACCAATAACTTCAACTTCCTCTTCTTCCTCACCTTCAGCCTCTTCTTCAGGCTCTTCACGGATAGAGGTCACTGTTGCAATCGTGCGGTCTTCATCTATAAGAAATTTCACACCCTTCGGGGGTTCAATATCGCCGATATGGATGCTTTCATTTAGCTGAAGACCATCGATATTCACGGTGATATGACCAGGAAGATCCTCCGGCATTGCCTCAACATCAACTTCATGCAGCACCTGTTCGAGTATTCCGCCCTCTCTGACTCCAGGAGCAGCTCCTTCAAGAACAAACGGTACTTGCGTATGAACAGCTTCACCCTTGGTGAGTTCAAAAAAATCAATGTGGGCAAGATCAGTTGAAAGCAAAATCTCCTGATAGTCTTTGACTAATACTGAATGTGACTTCCTACCAATCTTTATGGTAATAATGTTACTCTCCGACAAAGAGGGTACTGCAGCGTTAAATTCTTTCGCGTCAAGGGAAATGTGAATGGGCTTGTCCTTGCCATAGATGACGGCAGGAATTCGGCCTTCTCTTCTCAGCCGCTTGGCTGGCGCCGATCCTAGCGTATCCCTCTGTTTTCCCTTTATAACGGTGCTCTGACTCATACATTTCTCCTTCTATGGTAATACTGGGGCGGCAGGATTCGAACCCGCGAATGCCGGCACCAAAAGCCGGTGTCTTACCGCTTGACGACGCCCCAACGAAAAGAGGGTACAATATACCCTCCTTCACGCGCGGTTCATAACCATTGGCAGACTACCGGTTTTTTTTAACTATGTCTAGATATGAAAGCCAATAAATAATCACTTATTCCTGGCTGGAGCTCTCCCCTTCTTCATCCTCAGCTGGTGTATTTTTGTACTCCTCGAGGATTTTATCTTGAAGCACATTCCTGAAATCAGAACTGATAGGATGGGCCACGTCTTTATACTCTCCACTTTTCGTCTTTCTGCTGGGCATTGCGATAAATGCACCATTTTTGCCTTCAATGACTTTTACATTGTGAACAACAAATACGTCGTCAAATGTTACGGTCACGTATGCTCTCAATTTACCATCTGTTGAAACTCTGCGAACTCTGATGTCAGTGATTTCCATGTCCCCTCCATGATGTACAATACAAATCATTACGCGAAAAAAACTAAACCCACTTTAATTGTAAACTGCATTTTCCTAGTCGGCAAGTGTTTTTATTGTGAAGATCCGACATCCAAGCTCACCGGCTTGCCGTATGTGCTTTGCACTCGGCTCGAGGGTATGTTCTGATAATCCATAGATAGCTGCTCCGCTACCGGTGATAGAAACAAATGCTGCTCCAATGGAGCGAAGGAGATGTTCACAGGCAGAATACACACGGTGCTGTTTATAGAGCAGCGGAGAAAAGGCATTGGAAAACAACCACCTGTCACACGGCTGAGCATACATACGCACAGCCGCCTTTGCACTTAGCTCCCACTTTGTGTCAGCAGGCAGACTGTTTCTTGCTGCATCGAGCTCCCGATATGCTTCCCTTGTCGAAACAGTGAAGTGGGGATGCATCACAACCCCGTACAGCATTCGTCCGGCTGAGTTGAATGGAACTGTTATTTCCCCCCGTCCGGTAACATATGCAGGTGAGGAACTAAGAAAAAATGGGACATCTGACCCTACGGCTGTCGCGGCTGCATGCAGTTGTTCGGGAGAGAGAGCAGTATCAAATATGGTGTTGAGCCCGCGAAGCACTGCAGCACCATCGCTTGACCCCCCGCCGAGCCCCGCTCCGGAGGGAATCCGTTTCGTGCACTCAATGGTTACAGCCGCCTGGAAACCCGATTGCCTGCAAAACTCTCTTGCTGCCAAGTACATCGTGTTGTGCGTGTCGGGTATATCTGGACACCCGCGTATAGTGCAGGAAAAGGAGCTCTGTTTTACTGCCCGCACAACAACCGTGTCAACGAGGTTGATTGTCGTAAATAACGAGCGGAGTTCGTGAAAACCGTCCGGGCGATTTCCCCCTACTTCAAGATGTATATTGATTTTTGCCGGTGCACTCAGTTCAACTTCGTCAGTTCTCATAGGCTGATTGTATCGGTCACAGAAGCCTTGGTCAAATAGCTTGCTGCTTTCTTGACATATACCGGGAGCTCTTCTAAAGTGATACTGCACACTGGCAGAAGACGATACTACAAGCGGGAGAAAGGTAATGGATAGATTACTTGCTGATGAGGATGACAAAGTTTTTATAGACGAGACCCTTTTTGACGAGGAAATCCTGGAAGACATGTTTGAGGAGGATGATTACGATGATGAGGAGGACCTTGAGCAGGAAGGTTTCTCGATCGAAGAGGAGGATGAAGAAGACCTCTATGACCAGTACAGCGATATAGATGATTAGCGGGTTCCGGCCTCAGTACGCTATCGATTTACCAGCATGCCAAAGTTTTTCCAGTTCATAAAACTCTCGTGCCTCTTGAGACATGAGATGGATGATGATATCGCCGCAGTCGAGCAACTCCCATCCTTGTTCAGAGATTTTCTTGTGAGCCCCGTGACGGATGTCGAGTCCGAAACTGTGGATGTACGAACGTAATTCTTTTACCAGACCACGTAGATGCCCGGTACTCTGTACCGTTGTGATGATAAAGCTCCCAGCCCAGCTGCTTACTTCTGAAACATCGATACACACAGTGTTTAAGCCCTTATGATCATCTATAAAAGCCGCAATATCCTTCACCATATGTTCAGTTTCCTCATCAACCATCAATGCACTCCTTTCATTCATCATTCCGACCAAGCTCCTCTCGTATGTCACCGGTTAGCTCTTTTCCATAGGCTCCATCATAGAGGGGTTTTTGATTCATGTCTATTGGATACGGGACCAGGTGGAGGGGCTTCCCATCCACATCGTTGAGAAAATCAAGCACTCTCCTGTCAGCTGCATACCCTTCTGTAACGGCCAGTACCGTATCAGATATCTCGTCGCTGGCCAATACGGCAGCATGACGGTACAAACTATCCCAGCGCCTCGTGTATACCCTGGCAAGATTTTCTTCAGATTGCACAGAATCCGTTTGGTCTGAGAGGCTATCAAGGATGGCAAACAGGGCTAAAGCATCCTCCCCTTCGAGCGGAACCGTACAGCTCAGGGAGATATCCAGCAGCTGCTCCACTACGTTCTCTGCCCGCTCAGGGTCTGAAGCGGCAAGGGCTCCCAATCTCATGTGATCATCTGTCTGAGTTTCGCCGGGTATGACCAGAATCGCTGATCTTTTTGTAGAACGGTGGTGCATTACCACATGAAGCTCAAACATGTAATCCTGCTTATCACCGGGCAACAGCACGAGACCATAACGCACTGGGGAATCGGTGCACGAGGAGAACACAAGCAAAACACCGAGTAGCAGGATACCAGCACAAAAGGCACGAACCCCTTTTTTCATTCCCAGCAATCCTTCTCAAGTTTAGTATATAAAGCACGAGTCGTCGGGGAAACGTCGGAAACCTCTTGCTGTTGAAAATGGTCCAGCTGTTTCTGTAACACGAGGAGCATAATCTTTTCCAACGACGAGGGGGCAAGAATCCTTTGCCTCTCCTGATCGGTAAGGTGAGTTCTGCCCGGCTCACAGAAGTCTGCAATAAACACTGTATAGGCCAGTCTGCCCATATCAGGATGCCCGAGGGTATGCCATCTGACAGCTTTCCAGATAGACTGCCGCCTGTCTGGGGCTAGATATTGGCTCTCCTCATGCTCTGAAAACAACTGGGCTGAGACGATGCTGTGCAGTAGTGGTGGATTTCTCAACTCAATATCAAGCACCTGCTCATGCAACGGCTCTACTTTCGCCTGCAGCGCATTATCTGACCAGTCTCTGGCAGCGTCATGCCATAAAGCTGCCAATACAGCATCATCCGGCGACAAGCCAAACCGCAGCGCCAATTGGCGTGATTGCCTCGCGGTACCAAGGGTATGTGTGAAACGTGCTGGTTTCATCATCGAAGCTATGTGGTTTTCAATCTGCGTAAAGTCCATTTCTCTCCATATACTCTATAATCGCATCCGGCAGCAATCCTGTTATCGACTGACCATGCTGAACTCTTTTGCGGATATCGCTTGAGGAAATATCCACAGTTTTATCTCGCAACATAGTCAATTCTATCCCATACCCGGCAAAGGCATGACGGTAGGATTCCATCTGTTCCCCGGAAAGATTTCGGCACACCACCACAAACACCGCATGTTGTTTTAATTTGTCTATTTCATGCCAACTCAAAAGCCCCTCAAGCAGATCATCCCCGATAATAATACCAATTTTATCATCAATATCAGGATACCTGGCTTTGATTGATTGTACGGTGTCCCATGTATACGATATGCCCCCACGCTCAATCTCGCAGGTGTCCACGAGACATTCCGGACACTGGTTCTCGATGAGCACATTGAGCATGTCTAATCGTTTATCCGCTGAAACAAACGAGTCAACTTCTTTATGGCTGGGGGTATGCAGAGGCACGAGTATAATCCGGCTGTAATCAGTGTACTGTTCCACGAGACGAATGACATGAACATGCCCATAATGCGGCGGATTAAACGAACCACCGATGATCGCGGTTTTCATGCTATCTCTCCTGCGATGCCAGGTGTACAAAAGCCTGCTTGACCTGTTCTATCCCCTCTGCACTCACCACCGAAAGATGTACTATCTTCTCATCCGGAAAAGCTGTTCGCAGCTGCTGCGCATGTTCCTCGGCTTCAGGCAAATCACATTTCGCTGCGATAATGACCCGCGGTTTGGCGGCAAGCTCAGGAGAGTACGTTTCCAACTCCTGTCGAAGAGTGTCAAAGGCCGTTACATACCGCTCATCTGCCATGTCAATGATGTAGGCAAGCCCGCTGGTACGCGATATGTGCCGGAGAAACTTGTACCCCAGACCGGCCCCGTGGGAGGCCCCCTCTATGATTCCCGGTATATCTGCAAGGATAATGTCGTTAAGATCATAACGGAACACACCGAGATTGGGAATCTTTGTAGTAAACGGATACCCAGCCACTTTACAATGTGCGTTTGTCAGGAGGTTTAACAGTGAGGACTTGCCTGCATTGGGAAATCCAACAAACCCGATGTCAGCAATAATGCGAAGCTCAATGTGCACACGCATTTCAACGCCTTCTTCGCCTGGCTGAGCAAAACGGGGTGTCTGTCTGCGCGATGATCGAAAATGCCAATTTCCCTTTCCGCCTCGACCGCCTTTAAGCAGAACAGCACGTCGGCTTTCAGTCAAATCGACAAGGGTCTCCCCGGTGTTCGGATCACGGATCAAGGTTCCAGGCGGAACAGCAATTTCAATATCTGCTCCGTCCCGTCCATGTTTTTTCCTGCCCTGGCCGCCATGGCCGTTTTCCGCCCTGTACGCCCGCCTGGATTTGAGAGCAGCCAGGGTACGAAGATTTTCTTTGGCGACAAAGACCACGTCGCCGCCCTTACCACCGTCACCGCCGTCCGGGCCGCCCTTGGGGACATATTTCTCTCTACGAAACGAAACACAACCATTGCCTCCCTTTCCGGAGGCAATGTCGATATACGTTTCATCTGAAAATCCAAACATAATGTGGTTTCTTCTTTTAGGCCCGGGAACGGGCGCTTACAGATATGTCAAACCTCTGCAATGGAGACGTAGTGCCGATTCCTCCGTGAAGAAAATGTCACCACGCCGGATGATTTAGCAAACAGCGTGTCGTCTCTTCCGCGTCCCACATTCTCTCCGGGATGCACTTTTGTGCCACGCTGTCGCAGAATTATTTCACCGGCCTGTACTTGCTGACCACCGGCTCGTTTGACACCCAGTCGCTTTGATTCGGAGTCTCTTCCGTTACGTGTACTTCCTCCGCCTTTCTTATGAGCCATATCTATCTCCTGTTACGCCTTAATCTGTGTTACCAACAGCTTTGAATACTGCTGCCTGTGTCCCTGTTTTCTCTTGTAACCCTTACGACGCTTAAACTTGAGAACAACAACTTTCTTGCCCTTTGTCTGCTCATCAAGCGTAGCGGTCACCTTGGCCCCCTTAACATAGGGAGAACCAACTTTGGTTTTATCGCCGTCAGCTACCATCAGGACAGAATCAAATTCAAGCTCTTTACCAGGCTCCTGGTCAATCTTATCAACAGTGAGGAGCGCACCTTCCTGTGCTTTATACTGCTTTCCTTTAATTTCAACTAGTGCGTACATGAATTTCACTTCCTTCGTCTTTTTCTCGTGCAGGATACCTTATAACACAGTCAAAGCTGCTAGGTCAATAGCAGCTCGACTGTTTACATGCTTTCCAAGAAGGGAATACCGACAAGATAAAACCCATTTTTCAAAACCTGCAATACCATCTGTGAAAGGACCACGCGAGCCTTAATCAGAGGCTCGCTTTCAGCTCTGAGCACTGAATGATCATGATAAAACTTGCTGTAGAGCTTTGCCGTCTCATATAAAAAGGCAGTTACCGCCGAGGGATTCATGTCAATGCCGGCTTGACGCACAACCTCAGGGAAGGCACTGAGCAACTTCAGCAGTTCCCGTTCCTCTGTCTCTTTAAGCAGAGAAGGATCAAACCTCTGGCTGTCTATATCACCCGGCATATCCGCATACTTTTTCAGCATCGAGGTAATCCGGGCCCCCATGTACTGAAGATACGGACCGGTATTCCCGTTAAACGAGATTGACTCCTTGGGGTCAAACACCATGTCTTTCGCAGGATTTACCTGAAGCAGATAAAAATTCAAAGCACTGACAGCAATCGCCTCGCTGGTCTTTTCCAGGTCGTCTACCTCGCCTTCGCGCTCCTTGCTGATTATCTCGTTCTTTGCCATCTCCTCCAGCTGTGAAAAGAGCTTATCAGCATCTACAACGGTCCCTTCCCGGGATTTCATTTTACCATCAGGCAGATTAACCATGCCGTAGGAGAGGTGGTAGAGACGCTCGGCCCAGGGGAACCCCAGCTGAGAGAGTACATAAAACAATACCGTAAAGTGGTACTTCTGCTCGGATGCTACAACATAGATCAGTGACTCAAACGGCCAATCGTCATGTCTGGCAACCGCTGTGCCGATATCCTGGGTTAAATACAGAGAGGTGCCGTCTTTTCTAAGCAGCACTTTTTTGTCAAGACCGATCGGGTCAAGGTCAACCCATACCGAACCGTCTGCTTCCTGGTAAAAAACGCCCTGTTCAAGGCCCTTGAGAACCTCCTGACGTCCTCTGCTGTAGGTCTCACTCTCATAATAGATATCATCAAAGCTCACCCCGGTTTTCTCGTAGGTCTCCTGAATACCCTCTATAGCCCAGCGGTTCATCTGTTCCCAGAGCTGCATCGTCTGCTCATCCCGGTCTTCCCACTTTTTCAGCATTTCCTGCGCCTGCTGCTCAGCTGAAGGATCCTCCTTGGCCCACTGGGAAAACCGTACATAAAAATCCCCGACAAAGTGATCGCTTTTCATCCCGAGCGACTGGGGAGTATGACCCTCACCAAATTTCTGATAGGCAAGCATCGATTTACAGATATGGACACCGCGGTCATTTATTAAATTGACTTTGCGCACCTGTGCACCATTAGCCTCCAATATCCGGGCTACGCTTTCACCAATAGAATCATTTCTCAAGTGCCCAAGGTGAAGCGGCTTGTTGGTATTCGGACAGGAAAACTCGATCATGATCTTCCTTCCGTCGTAATAATCAGTCCGCCCGTAGGTCGTATGGTCTTGAGTGAGTCGTTCATGGAGTTGTTGGGCTTCCCGGGTGAGATCTAGAAGAATATTTATATAGGGTCCTGCAACAGATATAGTCTGTGCAGCAGGATGGGAAACGGTACTCAGCTGTTCTGCAGCGGCTTGGGCAATCTGTGCCGGGGATCTCCGAAACTGCTTGGCGAAGCTGAAACAAGGTACAGCGATATCACCCATCTCCGGTTTCGGGGGCTTTTGAAGCAGAATATCATCTGGTTGTATGGCAATAGTATCTCCGGTCAGTTGCTTGGCAGCTTGCTGTAATGCTGCCTGCAGTGCCTGCTTCCACTCATTTTTCACTTCATCCATAGTCAATTATCCTCTCTAAGCTGTTGAGTCACTATACTCCCCAGCGGTGATTATTTCAATTATCTACATAAAAGAAGTAAAACGAAACTCCACAACGCCCGGTGCCTCGTCAGAAGTTTCACATACTGCCTGGCACATACGCCCGCGAAGTTGTTCATACGGGCGATATGCTGCAGGAATGCCGGTCACAACCCCCTTGAGGTAATTGCCTGAGAGACCTCGAACGTTCCCGGCTTTAGATCCCTCGATGACAACTTCCACAGGTTTACCACTCCATCGAGTTATGTAATCAGCGTAGAGTTGACTTGAGAGTTCGCGGAAGGCTGCAGCCCGTTTGTCTCGAAGTGATTCAGGAACGTAGTTGCCACTTTTATACAAAGCGGTTCCAGGCCGGGGTGAGTACGGGAAGACATGCAGGTGAGAAAACCCCAAACTGGATACAAACTCATAGGTCTCCAGAACATCCGATTCCTGTTCACCCGGCAATCCGGTGATGATATCAGCTGCTAAGAAGGGATCGTCTTTAGCTTTCCGCAGGCGTGAAATCATGTTCCCAGCCTCCCCTATTGCATATGCGCGGTTAACCCGGGCAAGCATCCTGTCGGAGGCAGATTGCAGGGGAATATGAAAATGGGGCTGAATACGGGGATCTACGCACTGGGCTATCAACTCTTCGGTGATCATATCAGGCTCAAGGGAGGAAAGCCGAAGCCTCGTACCATCACCAAGCTCAGAAAGCAGAAGCTCCAGCAGTTCGGGCAGGGAACCGCCTCCACTGTGATACGCGGTGATATTCACACCCGTGAGCACAATCTCACGGTATCCCCTGGCCTCCAGTTGCCTGCAGCGTTGGAGAACCTCTTCAGCAGCCAGACTCACCGCCGGTCCGCGGGCTAGACGCACACGACAGTATGAGCAGGTGTTATCACATCCATCCTCAATCTTTAAAAACGCTCGGGAGTGATACATAAATGTGTCTGCCTCATAGGCAAAGGGTGAAAGCGCCTCTGAGCGTGTCATATCAGCACTCATAAAAGCTTCCACAGCTTCCCGCAGTGACGTACCTGCCTCCAGCATTCGTGCTACATGAGCAGGCAGAGTCAGCAAAGCAGCCTTTTTATCAAGCGGAAGCACTACTATCCGCTCGGCTGTCTGCTGTAGGACCTCAGGCTCCAGCTGTGCATAGCAGCCTGTAACGATGACCAACGGTTTGCCCTCGGAGAGAGCAAACTTTCTGATCATTCTCCTGGCCTTCTGTTCTGCCTTCGATGTTACCGTGCAGGTGTTCACAATATACATATCGGCCGGTTCACTTGGAGAAACAACCTCAAAACCCTGCTGATGAAATGCATCAGCCACTCCCTCGCTTTCACACTGGTTCAGTTTACAGCCCAGTGTATACACAGAGACCCTATATCTCGTCACAGTCTTACTGCTCCTTGTTATTGTTGCCGTTACATCGGGTAGGAAGAATCTGCCTCGTCTAGCCGAAGCATAATGTCGTCTATGGCCGCCTTTACCTCTGCATGCATTTCCCGGGTATAGGGATTGTAGCGCTGCAGATCAAAAAAAAGCTGTTCGGGGTCATTACAGGTTTGCGCGATGATATGTAAGAGTCCCTGATACCCTTCGGTACCTATTTCACTCGGTTCAAGTTCAAGTTTTTCAAGCACTCGGCCGACAAAATGGGTGATACCCTGCGTAAAGGCGGCTTCCCGGTCATGCTCGTCAGGACTCATGGATATTACCCGCAACCCCAGAAGTTCGGCAAACTGGCGATGCCAGAACGTAGCTGTCCGGTCACTGCAGCCCACAGGAGCAAACACCAGCGGCAGCCCCTCCACTCCATTGCGCCCAGAATCCGGTCCGAACATCGGATGGGTAGCGGCAAACTCCACGCTGTGCGGAAGTATTTGTTCCATTAACCTGGCTGGGTAGACCTTCACCGAGCAGGTATCCATAACCGTGGTGCCTGAGGATACCAGAGGAGCCATCTGTGTGAGCACCTCCTCCAACGAGGAGATAGCTACGCACAAAAAGATAACATCACAGCGGCACAGCTCATTCAGGGAGACAGGAGAAACCCCTTCAGGAAGTTCTTCTGCTCTCCGGGGGGTTCTATTATAGGCACAGATTTCAAACTTGCCGGTTTTTGCAAACAGTTTTGACCAGAACATACCGAAACGCCCCAGCCCGTAGATACCAACTTTCATGGCAACATCCTACTCAAAAGCGCATGATATGTCTACGCTCCAGCCGCAGAGCTGTTTTCCCTCTGGTAAGACTGTGTTATTGTATGCCGTGTACTCACACAAACATTAAACACATGGAGTGAAAAGATGACTTTTTCAGAAAAAATGAAACAGAAGGCAAAAGACCTTCAGCACAACCTTGTACTGCCGGAAGGAACCGAGATTCGTACTATTGAGGCAGCCCAACATATCATCAAACAACAACTTGCATCTACAGTGTATCTCCTTGGAGAAGAACAGGCAATCAACCAAAAGGCCCAGGATTCAGGACTAAGCCTCGAGGGTGTACGTATTGTAAACCCAGCCGCCTCTGATAAGCTCGAGAACTATGCGCAGGAGTACTATGAGCTTCGTAAACACAAGGGCCTGACCTTGGAGGAAGCCCGCAAGCAGATCGTCGCCCCGCTCAAATGGGGAGCTATGATGGTTCGTCTTGATGATGCGCAAGCTATGGTCGCCGGGGCGGAAAATGCAACCGGCAATGTATTAGTAGCCGCTTTCACGATTATTAAGACCAAGCCGGGCACAAAGTATGCTTCTTCCTGCTTTGTCATGTGTACTGACAAACGGGAACTGGGCGTCGACGGGCAGTTCGTCTTCTCAGACTGCGCAACAATTCCCGACCCGGATGCCGAACAGCTTTCTGAAATTGCCTCCGCAGCGGCTGACTCCTGCCAAACGTTTCTTGATGCCGAACCGGTAGTGGCCATGCTCTCCTTTTCCACCAAGGGCTCAGCCTCCCATCCGAATGTAGACAAAGTAACCCAGGCTCTCGAGCTGGTGAAAACCAAACGCCCCGATCTACGCGTCGACGGCGAACTGCAGCTTGATGCTGCCATTGTTGAATCAGTCGGGGCGAAAAAGGCCCCCAACTCCTCGGTAGCTGGTAAAGCAAATGTACTAGTCTTTCCAGATCTTCAATCCGGAAATATCGGGTATAAGCTAGTCCAGCGGTTAGCCGGGGCGGAGGCCTACGGCCCGATTCTGCAGGGCTTCGCTAAACCTGTCAGTGACCTTTCACGCGGATGCAGCGTGGAAGATATCGTTGTCACCTCTGCTATTACGCTCGCCCAGTCGGGCCAGTAATCAGCCGATACAGTTGGACGATCTGAGCAGGTGAGAGCCGCTCAGATCGTACCGACCGATCAAGCCCAAACTGCTCGAAGAGCCTGCCTGCCGCTTCAAGGTGCTGGGTCGTGTATCCGCCCTTCTGCCGAATATTATTCAGGGCAGTTTTTCTTCTGCTGCTAAAGAGGGTGTGGATAAAGGCAATACACCCGCTACGTTCATCTATTGTGCACAACGAATGGCCTCTGCGTCTCATGTGTACTACCGAGGAGACAACATCGGGTGCCGGGTAAAAGGATCCCGGATGAAGGTCAAATAGCGGTGTCACCTCATAGTCCAGCGAGCAGAGTACGGTAAATGCCGAATACTGCTTTGTCCCCGGCCGGGCGCTCATTCGCTGGACGACCTCTTTTTGCAGGGTAAAGATCATCACCGGTGGAAGAATTCCGCGTTCAATAAACGAGGCAATACAGCTCGCTCCCACGTTATAGGGTAGATTGCCGAAAACCACATCGGGGAGCTGTCTGTTTCGTTCATACTCTTTAGGCCACGTTTTGAGCACATCACCCTCTACAACAGTATAGTTGGGCCACCCGGAGAGCAACTGGTCCAGTAAACGGACAAATCCATGATCAATCTCAAAGAGCAGCAGCTCTTTGGCGAACTCAACTACTTTGTGAGAAAGAGAACCGATTCCCGGACCAATTTCCCAGTAGACCCCGTTACCCTCAGCAGCTCTTTTCAGCTCACTGACAATGCTCTCCCGTCCGCCGCGGGATATGAGAAAATTTTGGCCGAACCGTTTATTCATGCTCATGCCATGTTCAGCGAGCAGTTTCTGAATACTGCGGGGAGAATCGTAGTGAAATGTCTCGTCCATACTGCTGTTTCCTTATCTCGTTTGCGCGCATTCTACCATACAGCAGCATGAACCGTACAGCTGCTGCACATACCAAAAGCAGCTCTAGCGGCGGAAGATGCTCAGCTGTAATTGGAAAAACAGGCCACCGTTGTAGCCAGCGAGACAGGAGAACTATAGCTTTATAGACCAAGTCGGTTGCTGAGAGGGGTATTGCTTGCACTACAGAGGGAAGACCACTTGTGACACATATGGCAATCATCAGTACCATGTAGCAGAAAATGAGGGGCGTCAGCAGCACAGATCCTACCACTGCCGCAGGATGCACACACCCCTGAAGCTCAGCGGTAACCGGCACTACCATACACACAGCAGCACAAGCTGAACTGAACGAGATTGTTATGCTGTGCGGTATCCACCAGGGGAAGGCTCGAGCAAACAATGGGGCGAGCAGCAGCATTCCTGTCAGTGCCCCGTAGGAGAGCCTGAATCCGAGGGTGGTTGCGCTCTCGGCAAAAAACACTAATTGCAGCAAAAGGGCTCCTGCTACACAATTGGAGAGGGAAAGCTTTTTTGCTGTGATAACTCTACTTCCCACGGCCAGGGAATACATGATACCTGCTCGGATAAGCGACGCTTTCACTCCGGCGACAAATATAAACATCACCACGGTACATCCAGTGAGGACTGCCGCTGCTCGTGGGGGCAGAAAACGGGCAAAAAGCAGCTGGACAATGGCAACAATGACAACAATATGCATTCCTGAAAGGGCTAACAGATGGGCACAGCCAATATCCACGATCAGCCCGGCAAGCGGGCTGTTTGGATTATCTGCATCAGCTAGTAACAGGCGCTGGCCGAGTTCTTTCTGCTCCGGCGAAAGCCTGGACATAGATGTGCGTATATGCTCAATGATACCTCGCCGCAGCCTGAACAGAAAGCTCGACGATCCTTGAGAGGAAAGGCGTTCAATCGCCCTCGCCGATATGATTATCTTCCCGTTCCTGTTTGTAAGATGGGGAGCGTCCATGGTAAGGACATCCCCCCAGCAGGTGTACTGCCCGGAGCTGTCATAGACAAGCGCTGTACCAAAATCTGCTTGCTGCTTACCGGTATCTACCGTGGTAATGGACTCCAGGGAAACCGGATACACAGCAGTCCATGGATCAACCTGATAACTGTCATCAAGGGCCGTGCCTGTGATGCGGACCGGTTGCCATAGTTCAGCTGTCAGCAGCGGCTGGGTAACACTATCAGCGGTAGCCCCCCATGCAGCAGCCAGACAGCTTAGGCCCAATACCACACAAAAACGGGGACACCAAGTTCGGGCTCTCCAGAGGGAAATCAGCGGCGGCAGTACAGCCGCACAAACAAAACTGGTTGCAAGCAGTACAGCAGTATTACTGGAGGTTATTCCCAGATATACAAGTACCACTGTACACAAAAGTGAGACTGATTCACATTCATTCCGGAGGCCTGGAACCATATTGTCCCGGCTAAACAGAGTTTCAGCTGTTCTGCTTCACTCGGTCACTATGTACAAGAGAGGCAAACAATCCGATAAGAGGAAGATCAATTTTCTTCTCTCGGGTGAGAATTAGCAGCCTGGCGGCAAGACCTTCCTTTTTCTCTTCATCCTTCGGGGGATCAAGCACATGCTTGAGCAGTCTTGCAGGCACCCGCTTGGAACGGATATAGGTTGTCAGATAGTTCATGATTTCTTCACCATCCTCTCCGAGATCTACATCCGCACAGCCTGTGGGCTCCCACACAATCTGCTCACAGAGTTTCAGCACATCCTCCTGTTCCAGCCGGGTAAGGGCTTCTTCCATCTGTTTCAAAGCCCCATTGTTCCCGTTCACCTCAGCAGCGTCGGCCAGGCGCTTAAGTTCCGTTCGCCTCTTTTGCGCAATATCGGATTTTCTGTTGCGGCGGGCGGTCCAGACATACACACCGAACGCCCCTGCTCCGCTGAAGAGAATCTCATCAACGATAGGTATCGGATCGCGCACCACAAACGAGAAGAAAAAATAGAGCACTAAAAAAGCCGCCGCTGAATTGAGGAGCCGAGGAATATATTTGAGCTCCTGTATCCAGGCGTCAACAGCCCTGTCGATGAGAGAATAGAGAAAGTAGAGAATATGCTCTTCGGGAAGAGCCTGGGGATCTGCAGCAGTTTCAACCACGATAGGCTCTTCTTCCCACGAGACCACTCGAGATTTCTCAAAAAATGGGGAGAGAAACAGATCTCTGGCATCAGATCGCCGGATATAATAGTGCTTTTCCATCTCGTATGCTCTCACTCCTTGTCATCAAGCTGCTCAAGCAGCCGTCTTTGCTTCGTCTCGCTGTTACGTTTAGCCGAGTGAAGATCCTCTGCTTCGGTAACTGTAAATACGTAGTATTTTATCTTCGGTTCTGTACCACTGGGACGCACAACCACCTTGCTTCCATCCTCCAGCTTCAAAATCACAACATCTGCCGGGGGCAGCCCGTCAGTACCATCCTGCAGATCCACGACCTGGGTAACTGCGAGGCCACCCATCGTCTCCGGGGGCGTCTGCCGGAACGATTTCATAATCTGTTCAATCGTATTTCTCCCTTCGGCCCCCTGATAGCTTTTGGCAAGTACATGCTCCTGGTAGTAGCCGTAGGTATCCCAAATCTCTTCCAGGCGTTGCAGCAGGTTCTTTCCCTGTTGCTTGTAATAGAGCATCATTTCAATGAGCAGCATGGCCGAGGAGACTGCATCCTTGTCATAGACGAAGGGAACCCCAAGATACCCAAAGCTCTCCTCAGCTCCAAACAAAAAGTGCTTACCCTCTTTTTCAATCGCATGCATCTGCACTGCAATGTGCTTAAAACCAGTGAGGACATCACGACACTCAACACCATGACTAGCTGCCATGGCGGCAAGCAGATCAGTGGTAACAAGGCTTTTCACGCAGACAAGCTTCTTGTCACCGGATTCCTTCGAGGCCTCTAGAAGATAATCACCAAGAAGGACAGCAATCTGGTTACCGTTGAGCAGCTCATACTCGCTTTTACTCTCATCACTCGGAAGCCCTACCCCAAGTCGGTCAGCATCGGGGTCAGTCCCCAGCACGATATCTGCTCCCAATTCCTGTCCGAGATTCACAGCCAGGCTCATGGCCCGCCTATCTTCGGGATTGGGCATCTCGACAGTTGGAAAGTTCCCGTCGGGCATACTCTGCTCTTCTACGGTTGCCACGTTTACGCCCAGACGCGAGCACAAATACTCGATCGGCTTCCGTCCGGTTCCATGCAGCGGGGTGAAGACCACCTGATGAGAAAGGCCTTCGGTAAATACCTCACGATGGGGTAAGGAGGCAATAACTCTCTCGTAATAGTGCTCGAAGACCTCGGCGGGAACCTGTTTCAGGAGTGCCTCCCCTAGCCCTGCATCATTTCGCCGGATGGTTTTGACTTGTTCTACATGTTTTACAATGTTCACATCATGGGGAGCTGTTACTTGGGCACCGTCACTCCAGTAGACTTTATACCCGTTATACTCGGCCGGATTATGACTGGCTGTAATCACGATACCGGCGCTGGCATGCAGATACCTGACAGCATACGAAAGCAGGGGCACCGGCGTTATCTCTGAGCACAGATACACGGCAATCCCATTTGCACACAACACATCAGCTGCATTCTGTGCAAATGTCTGCGAATAATTTCGAGAATCGTACGCAATAACAACTGATACAGCTTCCTGCTGAGTGCTGAGAAGATAGTCAGCAAGTCCCTGAGTAACCCGTTGTACCATGTAGGGGTTTATGCGGTTGAATCCACCCCCGATCACCCCTCTCATGCCGGCTGTCCCAAAGGTCAGTTGGGTATAAAAGCGGTCTGACAACTGCTGAACGTCCCCGGCGGCAAGCGCTGTTTCAACTTCTTTACGAAAGTGTGTATCCTCTTCCAGATCAATATACTGCTGTGCTGCATGAAACAAGGTTTTCTGGTCCATTGTTCCCCCTTCGTCCGTTGTGTCACATGGCCTTTACAGACCAATGATATCATATAATTGCGTAACATGGGTAATAATCGCCCCGTCAGGCACCTCCCGCTGAAGCTGCGAGCGGCTGCGATACCCCCAAGTGACCACCGCCGGAATCATCTTTGCAGCAAGTGCGGTGGAATAATCTATTTCCGAGTCACCGACAAAGAGCACGTTGTGCGGCTGAACACCCATCAGTCGGGCAATATGGATTGCTGATGCCGGATGGGGCTTCTTGGGAAAAGCCTCCTGCTGACCAAGCACCGCAGTAAAGGAAAACTCAGGAAGGGCTGTCTTTACTGCCGCTTTGGTGATCACATCGTCTTTGTTGGAAAGTATTGCCATCGGCATGCGCCGGTTTTGCAGATAGCGGAGTAAAGGACGTATGCCCTGGTAGGGACGAGCATGTCTACATGGTTGAGCTCTATAGACACTGAGCAGCCGGTCATACAGGGCCTCTTCCACAGAGATGCCTTGCGGAAGAGCGCTCTGCAGGGTGTTTCGCAGTCCGGAACCTACAAACTGCCTGTAACTCTCTGTGGGGTGTTCGGGATAACCGAAGAAGGAGAGAACCTCATTAACCGCCTGAGCAATATCCTCAAGGGTATACAACACCGTTCCATCCAAATCAAATATGAGGGCTGTTATCTCTTTGTGATTGTGCTTTGTGTTCACGAGACCCTGCCTGATAAAAAAGTCCTTTTATTTTTTGCATGCTTCACTGGTTTCCAATCCCTACGTTATCGGGTAATATCTTACCTACATTTTCCCAATGATGAAAGGGGGTCTCCCGTGACACAGCTACCAGAGGTGGCAGCAGCCGCCTGCAGCGCGTATCGTGATAAAGAGATCGACTTAGCACTGGAGCAACTGTTCAGTTTTTTGCCGCTGCCCAACTTCCACGGTGCCCGTGTGCTTATTAAACCGAATATTCTGACTGACACCCACCCCAAAAAAGCAGTGACGACCCACCCTACACTCGTGAGTGCTGTTTGCCACGCTATCATGGACCTTGGCGGCAAACCGGTCATCGGCGATTCACCAAGTATCCAGCGCCAGGATTTCATTCCCAAGCACAGCCAGATAGAGGCTGTGTGCAGTCAGCTCGATATTCCGTGGATAGATTTTACACAGGATACTATCGAGCTGCCGGTACCCGGCGACGCTCGTGTACAGAAGCAGTTTACCATCGCACGGGCAGCAGCTGAATGCGACCATATTGTCAATCTGCCGAAACTAAAAACTCACCAGCTGATGTATACAACCGGAGCAGTAAAAAACCTATTCGGCCTGGTCCCGGGTTTGTCAAAGAGTCCCTACCATGTAAAATATGCTCAACGAAAACGTTTTGCAGACATGCTGCTCGATCTCTCCTTGCTGGTGCGCCCTACTCTCAACATTATGGATGCAGTCATCTCGATGGAAGGAGCCGGGCCCAGCGGCGGGGACCCCATAAAGACCGGGTTACTGCTTGGGTCCGCCGATCCCTACGTACTGGACCTCGCCCAGGCAGCTGTTATGGGGGAAGTCCCAGCTGAGGTGCCCGTCCTCCAGAGAGCCCACCAGAGAAACCTGTTACGAACCCTCGAAGCTGGTGATCTTACCTGCCAACCAGAGCGGCCAGAATCCTTCTGTCCTCCACATTTCAAGCTCGTTCCCAAACAGGGACGGTATGGTTTTCTCCGGCTCGTGGCCAGTCACATCACCCGTCTGTTTCCATCCGGCCCCCATCCCGAAGCTGCCCCGGTCATCGACCAGGAACGCTGCATCTCCTGTATGGCCTGCTATGAAATCTGCCCGGCCGATGCGATTACCGACTACCGCAGTAACGGGGAAACTCAAGCCAAACTCATTATCGATAGAACACAGTGCATCCGCTGCTATTGCTGTCACGAAGTCTGTCCGGTCCAGGCGGTGCAAGTTGCACAGAAGTAATGAGCTTGCAATTTTTCTCAGAAAACCACATGATGGTCGCACTGAGATTGACGGAGGAAGCCGATGAGCGGCACGATCATTGTTCATACCATACTTTTGGCCTTGCTGCCTATTTCAGAACTCAGGGGAGCCCTGCCCTATGCATACTTCAATGGCATTCCCCTCAATTTTGCCTATTTTATCAGCGTAACAGCAAATGCCCTTGTTGCCCCCCTGTTGTTTATTTTTTTCTCCACCTTTCACCGTCTATTGTACCCCATCAGACTGTATCGCCGAATATTCGATGCCTCAGTCAATAAGGCACGCAGTAAAATGTCAGCAAACATAGAAAAATATGGGTATCTCGCGGTCATGCTCTTTGTGGCCATTCCGCTCCCGATAACCGGAGCCTACACCGGGACTCTTGGTGCCTGGATTATGGGATTAGGGTGGAAGCGAACTTCGATTGCCGCCCTTGCCGGCGTTCTGATATCAGGGCTCATCGTTTCGGCCCTCATTCTTCTCGGTGTCGGGACCCACTCAATATTTATTAAAAACGTCTAACAACCACATTCATCACACACAAGGATTTACACCATGCAGCTGAATCTTGAACAGGAACTCAATGATAAACAATGTCAGGCGGCCTCCCTCCTCAAGGGACCGTTAGTGGTTATAGCCGGGGCCGGATCAGGGAAAACCAGAATGATCACCTACCGGATTGCTCATATGCTGGAACAGGGTATCAGTGAATCGAACATTCTTGCACTGACTTTTACCAACAAAGCAGCTAAAGAGATGGCACAGCGAGTCCGGGAACTGACTGGGAAAAAGCTCTCCAAATTAACAGCGGCCACCTTTCATGCCTTTGGGGTAAACATTCTTCGCTCTGAAATCGGACGGCTCGGGTATGATGCAAACTTCTCGATATACGATCAGGCTGACAAAACCGCCCTCATTAAGCACACGATCAGAGAACTCCACATACCCCTGGAAGAGGTTGATCTGTATGAACTTTCACATCTGTTCTCAGAGGTCAAAACCGGGAGGAGCACCTTCAGCGGGTACCCGGCAGCCTGGAGGACCATATACGATGAATACCAGCTCAACCTCAAAGCCTACAATGCCCTGGACTTTGATGATTTAATCACCATGCCGACGGATCTGTTCTCCTCACATCCCAAGGTATTGGAAACCTATCAAAACCGCTACAGCTATATCATGGTAGATGAGTTCCAGGATACCTCCCTTGCCCAGTACCGGCTCGTGAATGCATTGGCATCCGTCCACCGGAACATCTGCGTCGTCGGGGATGATGACCAGTCTATCTACTCCTGGCGGGGAGCGAACTATGAGAATTTGCTGAATTTTGAGCGCGACTACCCGGAAGTTACCGAAATAAAGCTGGAGCAGAACTACCGTTCTACCGGAACGATTCTGCAGGCTGCCAATACGGTCATAGCTAATAACACAAAACGTAAGAAGAAAAATCTGTGGACCGGATTGGATGAGGGCAGCAGCATAACTCTTGTTCATCCGGAAAACGAAGAGGAAGAAGTTACCTACATCTGCGATAAAATCAAGGAGATCTCGCTCAAATATGATGTTCCCTACAATGAGTTTGGTGTACTGGTTCGAACCAACACATTAATTACTGGTATCGAACGCCATTTCCTCACTGAAAACATCCCGTATACAGTATCGGGTGGTCAAAGCTTTTTTCAAAGAAAAGAGATAAAGGATATCATCAGCTATCTACGGGTATTGGTAAACGAGGACGACAATATCAATCTCCTGCGGGTTATTAATACCCCGAGAAGGGGTGTTGGCCGCGTGTCTCTGGAGTTGCTGCGCTCATACGCTAAAGATCACGGAATAGCGCTTTCTACTGCTTTGAACTGGTTTTCCAAAGACGAGACTATTGCCGGAAAGCAGCGGCTCAAACAGACCTGTAGTGAATTTTCAAACCAGCTTGAAACCTATCGCGAACGGATGCACCGATCAAAGCGAAAAGCTGCCCTGCTTCGTGAGTTCATTAATGAGGTTGACTTAAAAAGCTATCTGATTACCGAGCATGCGGACAATGAACGCCTTGCCCAGTGGAAGCTCAAGAACATTGAGATATTTCTCTCTATCCTCTCCTCCTGGGAAGAGGATCCGGATAATTTCAGTACCAGTCTCTATGACTTTTTGAACAGCATTACCCTCACGACGAAAGACGACAGCCAACAGCAGCGTGATAAAGTGAATATCATGACTATTCACGCCTCAAAGGGGCTCGAGTTCCATACCGTGTTCCTCGCAGGGGCAGAGGATCACATCATTCCCCACGCCCGCTCTATCAGTGAGGATGAGAGCAACATAGAAGAGGAACGACGGCTCTTCTATGTTGCGGTAACAAGAGCACGGCACCATCTGTTTCTCACCAGTTGCCAACAACGCAGAGTCATGCGAGAGACCATTGAGTCCTCACCATCGCGTTTTATCGAGGAGATTCCTTCAATGCTCATCTCTTCAGGCCAGAAGGATGCCGTGCCTTCACAGGATGAGGCCTCTGATTTCTTCTCCAGGCTCAAAGAGCGAATTTCCGGCTGACGGGGTACTTGAAGCATATCATACAAAAATGTAGGATATACCTATGAAACATTCGGATGAACTTCTTGTTCTGTACGAAATCAGCAAGATTCTCGATGAGACGGAAGATCTCAAGCAGATTCTCTCCCCTATTCTCACCTCACTTGCAGAACATACGCCAGTAGTCCGTGGTGTTATAACCCTTCTCAACCGAGATACCGACGAAATATTGATCGAATCCGCCTACGGGCTGACAGAGCATCAGAAAAGACGGGGACGCTACCGCATGGGGGAAGGAATTACCGGGCAGGTAGTGAAAACCGGCCACCACGTTATCATTCCAGATATCACTAAAAGCAGCATCTATACGAACAAAACAGGAGCAGAATCGCTTTCACAGGAAGATGAACGCCTCTTGTCATTTATCTGCGTTCCCATAAAAAGCGGAAACGAAACAGTTGGTACGTTGAATGTCACCTGCAGCAGCCTTGATGAGTATGAGCTTGACCTCTATGTGAAACTCCTCTCAATCATTGCCTCCATGGTGGCTCGGGCAGTCAAAATCCGTCAGGAACTACGCGAGGAGAAAGAACGGCTGCAAGCCGAAAACGACCGTCTCAAGCGAGAGTTGAAAGAGCGGTTTCAGCCAGAACATATTATCGGTACCTCGCAGGTAATGCAGGAACTCTTTGAGATGATTGCTCAAGTAAGTAGCAGCGAGGCAACTGTCCTCATCAGGGGTGAGAGCGGCACAGGGAAGGAACTTGTTGCCCAGGAGATTCACTACAACAGCCTGCGCTCGGAAAAACCCTTTATCAAAGTTAACTGCGCCGCCCTGCCTGAAAGCATTATTGAAAGCGAACTGTTCGGGCATGAGAAAGGGGCTTTTACCGGTGCCCACACCCTCAGGAAAGGCCGGTTTGAACTCGCTGATGAAGGAACCCTGTTTCTCGATGAAATCGGTGAGCTCTCCCCCCAGATGCAGGTGAAGTTGCTCCGTGCTATCCAGGAACAGGAGTTTGAACGCGTAGGGGGAACCAAAACCATCAAAGTGGACGTCAGGATTATCGCCGCAACCAACCGGAATCTTGAGCAAGAGTTGGAACAGGGGAACTTTCGAGAGGATTTATATTACCGCCTCAATGTGTTCCCCCTCCATATTCCACCCCTGCGGGAACGCAAATCTGATATCATGCTGTTGTGCGATCATTTTATTGACAAGTACAACCGTAAGAACCGGCGGAGTATCAAGCGGATAACCAGCTCGGCAATAGACTTGCTGATGATGTACCACTGGCCTGGCAATGTGAGAGAACTGGAGAACTGTATTGAACGCTCAGTACTCCTCAGCCGGGATGATGTCATCCATGGGTATCACCTTCCCCCCAGTCTGCAATCTGCTGACTCGTCAAACACCCGGTTCGCCTCCACCCTCAATCAGGCGGTCGAGGATTTAGAGCGAGAGCTGATTGCTGACGCTCTCAAGCATGCCCGGGGAAACCGAGCCAAGGCTGCCAGAAATCTGGGTATATCTGAGCGTATTATGGGCCTTCGTATTGATAAATATCACCTTGACCCCGCCCGGTACAAACAACGCTAATCCTACCAAACTGTTGCATACAGGTATTTTCCTACCTGAATGTAGGTTATGTACAACGAAACACACCCCACGCATACATTATTAAGTATGTTTCTTATTTTTTACAATAAAAATAGTTATACAGACTTCATGCGTATGAGTTACACTCGGATCTCTCAGGTGGCACGATCTGTGCTAAGGCTTGGAACATACTAATACGCAGGAGTTACACCATGAGAAACAAAATCTTTTATCTCATCACGGGAATGCTTGCCACAGGCAGTCTGCTCTACGCAGATGATATGGCAGAAACAGTAGCACTCCACCAGCACTCACTCGATATGATCTGGCTGCTTCTTGCTGCCGCATTGGTTTTTTTTATGCAGGCAGGGTTCGCCATGGTAGAGATGGGACTTACCAGAGCAAAAAATGCCGGAAATATCATCATGAAAAACCTGATGGATTTCAGTGCCGGGGTGATTGTATTCTGGGCTGTCGGCTGGGCACTGATGTACGGAGACTCAGTCGGAGGGCTATTCGGTTTTTCGCAGTTTTTCATCTCCGGGGCTGATTCAACTGTGTTTCGTGACTGGATGTTTCAGGTCGTCTTTGCAGCAACGGCTGCGACTATCGTCTCAGGAGCCATGGCCGAGAGAACAAAGTTTTCTGCCTATCTGGTCTATACGGTGTTTATTTCAGGGTTGATCTATCCACTCTCTGGTCACTGGGTATGGGGTGGTGGATGGCTTGCAGAACTTGGGTTTTATGATTTTGCAGGCTCAACTGTTGTCCATTCGGTAGGCGGCTGGGCTGCGTTGGCCGGGGCGATCATACTGGGTCCGAGAATTGGGAAGTTTGTCCGTTTTGGAGGGACAACCACATCAAAGGCCATTCTTGGTCACAACCTTCCACTCGCCAGCCTGGGAGTGTTTATTCTGTGGTTTGGCTGGTACGGGTTCAATGCAGGTTCCACGCTCAGCGGAACTGATCTGACAATGGCCTCGATCGCTGTGACAACAACCATTGGAGCCTCAGCCGGTGCCATCGGTGCCATGGTAACCTCCTGGGTCCAGTTTGGTAAACCTGAGGTGAGCATGTCGCTTAACGGGGCGCTCGCAGGGCTCGTGGGCATTACAGCCCCAGCTGCAGTGGTATCTCCGATGAGTGCCGTGATCATCGGCCTTGTCGCCGGTATCATCGTGGTCTACTCGGTTGAATTGATCGATAAGGTCCTGCACATTGACGACCCGGTGGGGGCTGTAAGTGTCCACGGTGTGTGCGGGTTATGGGGGACCCTTGCAGTAGGCCTGTTCGCTGACACAGACAGTATCAGGGGTGTATTCTTCGGAGGAGGATTCACTCAGCTAGGTATTCAGGCTTTGGGAGCTCTATCTGTAGCCCTCTATGTTTTTCTAGCCTGTCTTGCCCTCTTCTCACTGATCAAGCATACCGTAGGACTGCGGGTCACATCTCAAGATGAGCTGACAGGACTTGACCTCTCAGAACACGGAAGCGAATCCTACAGTGGATTCCAGATTTTTACCAATATGTAACAGGAGCAGATCATGAAATTAATAATTGCCTATATTCAGCCTGAACGGTTAAATGCGGTAAAGCAGGAGCTCTATCAGCGTGAAATTTATAAAATATCTGTAACAAACGCTATGGGCTGCGGACAGCAGAAAGGATATACTGAAGTCTATCGCGGAGTTGATATTGAAGTAAACCTTCTGAAAAAAGTCCGTATCGAGATCGCTGTGAACGCCACCTTCGTCGAGTCAACCATTGAGGCAATCATCAAGGGAGCCCAGACCGGAAATATCGGAGACGGGAAAATATTCATCTTACCAGTAGAAGAGACGATTCGTATCCGTAACGGTGAGACCGGCTCTGCAGCTATTGGCTGACATCCTGCGGGTGCGGCAGCACTGCTGCTGCACCTACATTTATGTTGGATATCGACGTTAATTCCTACATAGATGTAGCTTTTATGTTGTTTCAGCCCTGCCTTATCAGCTGATATTTTGTATTAATGCTTGCTTAAAAAGAAGTAAACTTTTTTGGCACGTATCCTGCTTTAACATACATATAGCATCACACCATCAAGGAGAGCTACATGTCAGAATGTATTGATTTTACTAAACGATCCCTCATTGAGGTCTACGGGGAAAACTGTTTCAGCGATGCAGTTATGAAAGAGAGACTCCCATCGGAGATCTACAGCGCATTAAAGGACGTTCAGGGCGGGAAACAGAAGCTGACTTTAGAGATTGCCGAGGTTGTGGCGAATGCAATGAAAGACTGGGCCATCGAGAAGGGAGCAACTCACTACACCCACTGGTTTCAGCCGCTTACCGGATTAACTGCCGAAAAACACGACTCATTCATTTCCCCCCGTGATGACGGTACGGTACTCCTTGAATTCTCCGGTAAGGAGCTTATCCAAGGTGAACCGGATGCTTCCTCGTTCCCCAGCGGAGGACTGCGGGCGACCTTTGAGGCACGGGGCTACACTGCCTGGGATACCACTTCCCCTGCGGTAATCAAGGAGAGCCTGGGCGTTAAGACCCTGACAATTCCTACCGCTTTCATATCATACACTGGTCAAGCTCTTGATAAAAAGGTCCCCCTCCTGCGCTCAATGGAAGCGATAAATACGCAGGCTTTGCGTGTGCTGCGGGCACTTGGCAATACCACCAGCAACCGTATCTTCACCAACGTCGGCCCGGAACAGGAGTACTTCCTTGTCGACGAGGAATTCTACGATAAACGCCCTGATTTACGTCTGACCGGGCGAACGGTATTTGGTTCTATGAGTGCTAAGGGCCAGGAGATGGATGACCACTATTTTGGAGCAATCAAGGAACGTATTGCTGTATTCATGAAGGAGATGAACTACGAATTGTGGCGTCTGGGTATCTCCGCGAAAACCCAGCACAATGAAGTGGCTCCTAATCAGTTTGAGATAGCCACCATCTTTGAATCGGCCAACCGTTCAACCGATACCAATCAACTCCTGATGGAGGTCATCAAGAACGTAGCTAAGCACCATGGAATGGTAGCCCTTCTGCATGAAAAACCCTTTGCCGGTGTCAACGGTTCCGGGAAGCATAACAACTGGTCAATCGGGACTGATGACGGTTTGAATCTCCTGAAACCGGGAGACAGCCCTGAGGACAATGCACAATTTCTCCTGTTTTTGACAGCTGTCATTCGTGCAGTTGATGAGTACGCTCCGCTGTTGAGACTCTCAGCAGCGAATGCGGGAAATGATCATCGTTTAGGGGCAAATGAGGCTCCACCAGCAATCATTTCGATCTTCCTCGGTGACCAGCTTACAGAAATCCTTGAAAGCATTGCAGAGGGCAGAGAATTGAAGAAACGTGACGGCCGCTTGGTAAAAGTCGGGGTCACCCCAATTCCCGACTTTCCCATGGACGAAACGGACCGCAACAGAACATCCCCGTTTGCATTTACCGGCAATAAGTTTGAATTCCGCATGGTCGGATCTTCTCAGTCCCTTGCTGGTCCGAATGCAATGCTCAATTTAGCTGTCTCAGAAGTACTGTGTACCATAGCAGACAGGCTAGAGAACGCTGATGATATCCTTGCTGAGGTTCGCACCATTATTATGGAGTACTACCGGAACCACCGGAGAGTGGTCTTTAACGGTAATGGATACAGTGATCAGTGGGTTGCCGAAGCAAAGCGGCGCGGTTTGCCGAATCTCACAAATACGGTTGATGCAATCTCACATTTAACTGACGATACCTATATCGCCCTTGCCAAAAAACATCATGTGTTCTCTGCCGAAGAGCTGGAATCTCGCCGTGATATCTATCTTGAGACCTACAGTAAACAGATCAACATCGAGGCTGGCGTCATGCTTGAGATGACGCGCCAGCAGATTGTGCCGGCTGCAACCAGTTACCTCCAGGAAATGTTGCAATCTGTGGAAACCCAGGAACGGCTCGGTTTAGCACCTGCAAAGCAAAAAGCACTTGCAAAACGACTTTCCGAGCTGACCAATGAAACACTGGCAAAGGCAGACGGCCTTCAGGAGGCCATCCTGTCAGCACATGCTGCCGACGGGTCTCCTCTGAACCAGGCCCAGCAGTACAATATTAAGGTTATTCCGGCTATGGGGTCCCTTCGCGAACTCATTGATACCCTTGAAAAAATCACGGCCAAAAACCTGTGGCCGTACCCTTCTTACGAGGATATGCTTTTCAGGCTCTAGTTTAGAGCCACATTATACACACTGCGCATGAAGTGCACTGCGGGGCTGTCTTGGTTCAAGGCAGCCCCCTTTTTATGTGCGGGGTTCTATAAGTTGAAAAACTGGTCCTGCCATGCTGGTGGTATGGCAGCTGGACGCTGCAATTCGAGATCAACGCAGCCAATGCGGGAGGTCTGCCTAGCTAGGAGCTCTTCACCTTTCTTTACCCGTTGTTCCAGGGTTAGGGAGAAGCGCTTACAGCCGAGCAACTCGGTTTCAACTGTTACCAGGTCATCGAGGTAGGCCGGCTGCTTGTAGTCAATAGTTAGAGAAGAAACAACAAAGCCGATTCGCCCGTCGGCAAGCGATTCTGACTGCTGCGCCCCCAAAGAACGCAGCAGTTCAGTACGGGCATGCTCTGTTATATCGAGATAGCGGGCATGATAGACAATACCACCGGCATCGGTATCGCTGAAATAGATCCGCTGCTGGTAGTAGTAGATATGGTCTTTCCAGAACCCGCTCTCGGACATAGCTGTTTTACCCATTTACAGGCTAATATCTAAAGGTTCAAAGCTGAGAGTAGCAAAATAATCTTTGACAGTCTCGGCTCGTCTGATCAGCGAAGCGGTCTGATTCTGTCTTAAAAGAACTTCTGCCGAACGCAGCTTTCCATTGTAATTAAAGCCCATCGAATACCCGTGCGCTCCGGTATCATGAATAACCAGATAATCTCCCCGCTCCACAGGTGGCAGGTTACGGTCGGTGGCAAATTTATCATTGTTTTCACACAACGAGCCCGTGACATCGTAGGTCATAGTTTGCGGTTGCTGTTCTTTTCCCAGTACGGTGATGTGATGATAGGCACCGTACAAGGCAGGCCGCATGAGATTTGCCATACACGAATCAAGTCCGACATACTTCTTGTACTTATCTGTGACATGGCGAACCTTGCTTACTAAGAACCCGTATGGTCCGGTAATCACACGACCACACTCAAAGACTATTCTCAATGGATCTAGGCCGGCTTTGACAATGATGTTCTCGTAGAGTGCTTTCACTCCATCAGAGACAGCCTGCAAGTTAACCGGTTCGTCTTCAAGATTGTAGGGGATGCCGATTCCCCCACCCATATTTACAAATTCAATTGTGATGCCCTCTTTCTCATACAGCTCCACAACTAGCTCAAAGAGCATGCGTGCAGTCTCTACAAAATATTCGCCGTTAAGCTCATTGGAAGCTACCATGGTATGGAGTCCGAAGCGTTTGACTCCCTTATCGCGCATCGTCCGGTAAGCAGTACGGATCTGGTCCCGGGTCACTCCGTACTTGGCTTCCGCCGGTTCCCCGATAATGGCGTTACCGGTGCGGGCATTCCCTGGGTTGTACCGGAAGCAAATCAGCTCAGGAATACCTACATGCTGCTCCAGGACTTCAATATGGGTAATATCGTCGAGGTTAATGACTGCCCCCAATGCAGAGGCCTGGACAAACTCCTCAGGTGGGGTATCATTGGAAGTAAACATGATCTCTTCCCCGCTGAGTCCTACCTGTTCGGAGAGAAGCAGCTCGGGCAGCGAGCTGCAGTCGGCACCGAAGCCTTCCTCTTTGAGTATCTTCATGATCTCCGGGTTCGGGCAGGCCTTCACGGCAAAATAGTTCTTAAAGCCTGGAACCCAGGAGAAAGCCTCTTTGAGTTCACGAGCCTTTTTCCGGATACCAGCCTCATCATACAGGTGAAAGGGAGTAGGAACATGTTTGTCAATATTCTCAATTGTCTCCCGACTAAATGGTACTGTTTTCTCACTCATATGCAGTAGACTCCCCTACAGCTTTATCCGGGTCCGTATACGTTCGACGGCCTCGGTAATATCTTCACGATGGCCAAAAGCACTGAGCCGGAAATATCCTTCCCCGGCTGGGCCAAAACCTGATCCAGGGGTTCCCACTACCCATGCTTCCCTCATCAGCTTATCGAAAAACTCCCAGGAGCTCATACCCTCGGGTGTTTTAACCCATAGATACGGAGCATTGTCACCACCTTGGACTTTCAAACCCAATTCCATGACGCCTTCCCTGATGATTCTCGCATTCTCCATGTAATAGGAGATCAGTTCGTAACACTCCTCAAGACCGCGTGAGGTCAAAGCAGCTATTCCTCCTGCCTGAACCACGTTTGAGGCCCCGTTAAAAAAGGTGCACTGCCGACGATTCCACAGGTCATGAACTTCTCCGGGCTTGCTTCCTTCTACTGTCAACTCCGAGGGAACTATGCTCCACCCCAGACGTACTCCGGTAAATCCGGCAAACTTTGAGAAACTGTTAATCTCGATGGCGCATTCTTTTGCACCGTCAACTTCGTAGATACTTCTTGGGAGATTCGGATCGCTGATATACTCGGAATAGGCGGCATCAAAAATAATGACTGCCTGATGTTTGCGTGCATATTCGACGAACTGCTTTAGCTGATCATGTGTCGCCACGGCACCAGTAGGATTGTTGGGGCTGCACAGATAGATAAGATCAGCCTTCTCTGCGGGTACTTCAGGGAAAAACCCGTTTTCTGCAGTGCACGGCATATAGACGAAGTCTTTATAGCGCCCTGTGCTTTCATCAAACCCTTCACTCCGTCCGGCAATGACATTTGTGTCAACATAGACGGGATAGGCAGGATCCTGAACCGCTACTGTTGCATCAGTACTAAAAATTGATTGAATATTACCCGTATCGGGTTTTGCCCCGTCACTGATAAAAAAATCATCCTCTGAGATACTGACCCCGCGGGTATTCTCATAGAACTCAGACAGTGCAGCTCGAAGCTCCCAGCTTCCCTGCTCATCTCCGTATCCCGTATAGGTCTCCGGGTTGCTGAGCTTCTGTACCCCATCATGCAGTCCATTCAGCACGGTATCTGTGAGAGGTTCAGTTGTGTTACCGATGCCGAGCTTTTTTATCTCGGCCTCGGGTTGCTCCTCCTGAAAAGCACGCATTCTCCTGGCAATTTCCGGGAACAAGTATCCCGCTGCCAGTTTTCTGTAGTGTTGATTAATCTTAGCCATGTATCTTAAAAACTCCTCGTTAGTAGTTTCTCATCCAGTATATTTCTGCTGTTTGATGGAAAGATCTGAAAGCACACTGTAGAGCTTTCTGCGGTTCTCCTCATCTGCCAGAGTGCACATCGGGAGTCTAAAGTACTCCTCACACCACCCGGCGTAGGCCATTGCAGTTTTGATCGGAATCGGGTTGGTCTCAAGAAAACCGGCCTTAAACATTGGCATGAGCTTCTCTTCTAGCTTGCGTGCCCCGGCCATGTCTCCATTGAGTCCCATAGAAACCATCTCAACGACCTTTCCCGGAATCAGATTGGCGGCTACAGAGATTACTCCATCCCCTCCAGCCTCAACAAGATCACAAATAATGTTGTCATCTCCTGAGAGTACTGAAAAGTTTGATTTCCGCTGTGCTGTTACTTCACGGATCTGTGAGAGGTCCCCGGAGGCTTCCTTGACTGCTACAATATTACTGCAGTCATTCATGAGGCGTACCAGGGTGTCGGTCTCTACATTTACGCCGGTTCTCCCTTTAATGTTGTAAACAACACAGGGAATGCTTACTGAATCGGCTATGGCCTTGAAGTGCAGATACAGTCCCTTTTGTGTCGGTTTATTATAGTAGGGATTTACCAGCAGTACTGCATCAACTCCTGCCCGCTCAGCATGCTGTGAAAGCTGAACGGCCTCCCAGGTTGCATTACTTCCGGTTCCTGCAATTACCGGCACTCGGCCATCAGCATATTCAACCGTAAGCTTGATAACACGATCATGCTCTTCATGCGAGAGTGTTGGACTCTCACCTGTTGTCCCGCAGGGAACCAGACCGTTAATACCTTCGGAAATTTGGTATTCAATAATCTTTTTCAGGGCTGAGTAGTCAACCTCTCCGTCCCGTGCAAACGGGGTTATCAGTGCTGTGTGAACTCCACGAAGTATTCTGTTTTCCATATTATCTTTCCACTCCTATCATATTTTTCATCATTGCATCAATAGAATACAATCCCTTCCTTGATGCAATCCACTGGGCTGCTTTTACCGCACCGGCGGCAAAACCTTCTCTTCCACGGGCAGTATGCCGTATTTCTATCGTATCCACCGGACTGTCAAAACTGATTGTATGAGTACCGGGAATACTGCCTCCACGCGTCGAAGAGACATGCAGCTCATCCTCTTCTATGGGTCGGTGAAGAGCATCAACAACCATCTTCTCTTTAGAATCTAGCTGTTCAAGCAGGATATTCCCAATCATCTCCGCAGTACCGGAAGGACTGTCTGCCTTCCGACGGTGATGATACTCGTGCACCATGCAGTCATATTCAGTCAGATTGTTCATAACCTTACCGGCGTAGCGTACAAGAGCAAACAAAGCATTTACCCCCAGTGAAAAATTCCCGGACCAGATCATGCCGATGCCTGCATTGTCTACAAGTGTCTCTACTTCGCCCATGCGGTCATACCATCCGGTAGTTCCCATGACAACAGAAACTCCTGCCTCAGAATAGATGCGTACATTCGGGACAGCGGACTTCGGAATGGTGAAATCAATCACCACATCAGCTGCCTTCACGGCTTCCTTCGTCAGTTTGTGATGAGTCACTGCATTGTCGGTGCTTTCCGGATCAATGACAGCGCATACATCATGGCCAGCCTGTTCGGCTGTCTCTTTGATGAGCTTGCCCATCTTTCCGTATCCGCAGATTGCTATGTTTTGCATAGGCTTTCTCCTTGTTCTGTGTATGGCTACAGCATACAATAAATATAACATTTTGTCTATATAGTAACACTTTGTTTTTATTCTAACATTGTAATTAAAAAATATAGATTCATTCAAGGGTGTTAGATGCATATAGAAGAAATAAGCTAGCTGCATTACTACCACAAAACGGGTATTTACAGGCACTACGGTCCCAGAGAGCTTAGTAACAGTCTCTTTGTTACTCATCATGATGCGGATGTGAAACAGACAGACAGAGGTGGTTATACACTGACAACATTCTACCGGCTGCTTTTGGAGTGACTACCCATGCTTTGGTGTTCGGCAGAATGTTTCCTCAAGGAACGAGAAGACAGTCTGAAGGTCATCAAAGCGTAGCCGGGCATAGCGGTCAAGCGGCGTTTCACCGCGGTTTACGATGATGATGTTTCCCCCATGCTGCAGTACGTACCTCGGCAGGTTGGCTGCCGGTTGGACCACTAACGTAGAGCCGAGCACCAGCATGAGATCACTCTTGCGACATTCGGCAACAGCCTCTTGAAGTGCCTGTACGGGGAGCGCTTCCCCGAAAAAGGTGATATCGGGTTTGTAGACTCCACCACACTTTTCGCAATAGGGCACCTGGTGAGCCCGAACAATAGGGACAATATCATCGAAGGGCTTCTCATTGCCGCAGGAGGTACAGCGATGGGTCAGCGGAGAACCGTGGATTTCTAAAACCCGCTTCGAACCGGCTTTTTGGTGAAGCAAGTCTATGTTTTGGGTGATGATACTCTGCAGCCTGCCCTGCTGTTCCAGACAGGCAAGGACGCTATGAACTATTGAGGCATCCCATTGGGTACTTGTGTAGATGAGCTCCCGTGTATGCTCATAAAAAAATGAGGGATCGTAGGAAAAATAGAGGGAATCAAAAATATTGTCGGCATTGAATTCAGTGTACAGTCCATTTTTCCCTCGAAAATCCCGTAAACCAGATAGGGTAGAAACTCCTGCCCCGGTAAAGGCGGTCAGGTATTCAGCCTGTTGTATAGCTTCAGAAAGAGCCTGTAACGAATCATTCATGACAGCATTCTAGGAAAGTATTGTATTTCATGTCAACAAAGCCTTTTGCAGAACTCGGGCAGAACCCTCTTGCTTTTGACTTGACTTACCCCAAAAAAGATGTTTATAGTCCACTAAGACAAATCATGTTTTGTGAAGGAGGCCATCTCATGGCTTACAGAATTACTGATGCGTGTATAGCTTGCGGTACTTGTATTCCCGAATGTCCGGTAGATGCAATATCTGAAGGTGATATCTACGTTATTGACCCTGAACTGTGCATTGACTGCGGCGCCTGTGCAGACGTATGTCCCACAGAGGCTATTATTCAGGACTAGTACCCCAACCAGAGTCTATCAGGGGCTGTATCACCTCGCTTCGTGCGAGCGTGACAGCCCCTTTATTTTCTCTCTATCCCTTGTTCATACCGTCCAATGTAGTGTATTCTCTACGCATCTATGGATCAGCACATTTTTACCGTAACCGCAGTAACGCAGCTGCTTAAAGAAGTTATAGAGCAAAGCTTTCCCAGGCTCACCATTGAGGGTGAGGTGTCAAATTTTCGCCCTTCAAGCGCGGGACACTGGTACTTCACCCTCAAAGATGCCTCGTGCGCTATTTCAGCAGTCATGTTTAAAAACCGGAACCTGCGGGTTCGGCCGCAACCGAAGGACGGACAGAAAGTCCGGGCAACGGGTACGATCTCTGTGTACGAAGTGCGTGGGACCTATCAGATTATCTGTGAAGAGCTCACCCCTGTCGGACAGGGGGATATTCTCCAAATGCTCGAACAACGCAAACAGGCATTTTTACAAGAAGGCCTGTTTGACGAGACCAGAAAAAAGCCTCTCCCCTTGCTGCCTAAGCATATTACTGTTATCACCTCTTCGACAGGGGCGGCATTGCGGGATATTCTGTCTGTACTCAGACGACGCAATGCACACCTGCGGGTCTCCATCCTTCCCGTGACAGTCCAAGGTGAGCGGGCAGCCGGTGAAATTGCAACGATGATTCGCTATGCAGGACGCTGGAACCTTGGCGATGTAATCATCGTCGGCCGTGGAGGCGGTTCTATTGAGGACCTGCTTCCCTTTTCAGAGGAGATTGTTATCCGTGCAGCTGCAGCCTCCCGAATACCGATTATTTCAGCAGTCGGCCATGAGACCGATTGGTCTCTGCTAGATTATGCTGCCGATCTTCGAGCCCCTACCCCCTCAGCCGCAGCTGAACGGGTCACAGCCGAACAAAAAACTCTCGGGCAACGCATCAGGCAGGTCCAGGACTCCCTTGCCGCTGATATGCGTGGAGCCCTGAAATACGCGAACAGCCAGGCTGGACGCTTTTCACCCGACTACCTGAGAGACCCCATCGAACACCGAATTCGTACCGGGCAGCAGCATCTTGATGAACTGCGCGAATCCCTGAGGACAGCCATTACCCGACTGACGACAGACCGGCGACACAAGATTGAGATGCATACCCATACACTTAGTGCAAACTCACCACGTGAAATTTTACGAAGGGGCTATGCGGTGGTGCTTGATGCACACACCAACGCGATGATTACCAGTGCTGAGACCACCGAACCGGGCATACAGACTCGAACAGTCTTGAAAGACGGAGTACTCAATTCAACAGTCGATGCCGTCAACAAAGGAGAACCTGATGGAGAACTTTGAACAAAAATTAGAACGTCTTGAGCAAATCAGCAGTCAGATGAGAGATCCCGAAACTCCGCTGCAGAAGTCGCTCCAACTCTTCGAGGAGGGAATGAAGCTTTCAAAAGAGCTTGAAGCTGAACTCCACTCCGTTGAGCAGAAAGTTGAACTGCTAACCAACTCCCCTGACGAGAATCAGGAACCTCAATTTTCTCCGCTAGAAGGCTCTGACAATGATGAAAAATAATATTGTGTTTCTCATTCAAACAGAAGACCAGAAGGGGTTGGTTGCCCATATTACAAACTTTTTTTACCAGAGGGGCTTTAATATTCTCAGCTGCCAGCAGCACACTGACCCGAGAGTTAAGAAGTATTTCATGCGCCTGGCGCTGGATATCAGCGACTTGACTGAATCAAGGCAGTCACTACTGCAAGCGTTCGAGCATTTTGCACAGGATTATTCGCTCGTCTGGTCGGCTTTCTTTGGTACGAACACCCCGCGTATGGCAATCATGGTTTCAAAGGCAGCTCATTGCCTCCATGATCTCCTCATCCGAAAACAGGAGGGTGATCTTAACTGTGACATACCGTTAATTATCAGCAATCACCCCACCCTGGAGCATATCGCCAAGCAGCACCGCATCCCGTTCTACTGTTTGCCGGTGAATGCAAATAAGCAGGAACAGGAACAGCAGGTAATCGAACTGCTGCATAAGCACCATATTGATGTTGTGATTCTCGCCCGTTATATGCAGATTTTATCGCCCGAATTCATCGACGCTTTCCGCGGGCGCCTGATAAACATTCATCACGCGTTTCTGCCTGCGTTTCAGGGTGCCAATCCCTATCTGAGAGCCTACGAGAGAGGGGTAAAGATGATCGGGGCCACTGCCCATTACGCCACTGAAGACTTGGACCAGGGCCCCATTATTGAACAGGATGTTGTCAGGGTAAACCACGAACTCACCCCCTCCGGCCTCAAGCATGTCGGAAAGGATGTTGAACGGCTGGTGCTCTTCCGGGCTGTGCAGGCCCATCTGCAGAACCGGGTTCTCATTTCCGGCAACCGGACAGTGGTTTTTCCCTCGAACGACTCATAAACTCTCCTGTCAGTCTGCGAGCATGTGATCTGGATTCAGTTGCTCAAAGGCCTCGTGAACGAACTGTCCGTCTTTTCGGATAAGTTCACCATCTATCCAGATTTCTCCGCCTCCATACTCAGGTGTCTGGATTGACACCAGATCCCAGTGAACGGCACTCCTGTTCCCGTTGTCACAATCATCGTAGGCGTTACCCGGTGTGAAATGGAACGAGCCCATAATTTTCTCGTCAAACAACGTATTATCCATGGGGAAGGTGATCAGTGGATTGCAGCCCAACGCAAATTCCCCGATATACCGTGCTCCATCATCGGTGTTAAGGACCTGCTCCAATCGTTCGGGATCATTGGCATCAGCCTGAACAATCCTGCCCTTCTCAAAGGTAAAACTAACCTGGGAAAAGGTAAAACCATTATAGGTTGAGGGGGCGTTGTAGGTTATCGTACCGTTTACGCTCTCCTTTGTCGGGCATGAGTATATCTCTCCGTCCGGTATGTTGGATTCACCGTCACAGGGAACTGAGCCCATCCCCTGTATCGAAAAAGAGAGGTCAGTACCCGGTCCAGTGATTTGAACCCGATCAGCCTTGTCGAGAAAGGCCTTTGCCTTCACCATTGCCTGTGACATGCGCTGGTAGTCAACGCCTGTCGTAACCCGGTAGTAATAATCTTCAAATTCACGCAGCGACATGCCTGCTGAAAAGGCCATTAATTCTGTGGGATAGCGCAAGACAACCCATTTCGTTGACGGGACGCGGATATTCATGTGCACCTTCTGGGCATACTCACGCCTGTACAGGGAGACCTGTTCTCCACTGAGGGTCGCGGTTTCTCTGGGATTCAGCGGAGCACGGACACCTATATATGCATCCATGTTTCTCATACGGTACATATCACAATCAGCCCAGGCCGACAGGCTCTCCTTGCTTGCCCCCTCCATGAGGGCACGGTCAAGTCGCTCGGAGCCAAGGTCTATCAACGGATAGCCACCAGCTGTATACACAGCGCTGACAAGCTCCTCAACCAGTTCTGTGGGGACATCCTCAGCGTGTATCAAACACTTCTCACCAGGCTGCAGGTTAACTGAATAGCCAACTAGCAGGTTGGCAAGTTTTGTATCTCGTGCGTCTCTCATACTTCCTCCGATATCTATGTTTCTGAAGATAACTCTATCACAACTCATCCGGTAATTAAACATCCGGCTCCTACCCCTACAACACGCCGGGCAATTCCTATATACTACCAGCATGCAGATGATCCCCATCAATACATACAATTCCCCTACGGTTATCCTCGAGCTTATTTACCGACTGAAGGTTAAGGAGGTCATGAGTTCCCAGCTTATTACCGCTGAGCGAAAGACATCGCTTCGCAGTATCCAGGAGCTTATGAGGGAACGTTCAATCACAGGGGTTCCGATTGTCGAGGGAAAACGACTGCTGGGAATAGTGAGTATGGATGATATCATCCGGGCCTTAGATGCCGGAGAGATCGAACAATCTGCTGAAACGTATATGTCGAGCAAGCTCATTGTACTCGAAGATGATATGCCGATATCGTTTGCCATTACCTACTTTCAACGCTACCCGTACCACCGATTCCCTGTGCTGAGTAAATACAAGGAACTTGTCGGGATGGTAACATCCCGAGATATTACCACCGGGCTTCTGGTTGCTGTGAACAAAGAGATCGAGCAGCTTGAG
>JBNJDX010000002.1:0-123269 GCA_051745285.1 Spirochaetota bacterium | reverse complement strand
TTGCCCGGTACTCATGCTGCATCCGGAAGATGACAGATGGACCCCTGTTGAGATTAGCAGGCTTTTCTTTGACAGACTACGCGTGGAAAAAAGTCTCATACTGCTTGAAGGGGCAGGACATTTCCCGATAGAAACACCGGGACTCCGACAATTAGAGGTCGAGACTCTATCGTTTGTTGAAAAACGTGCATCATCAACATGCTAGTGTGAGTGCATTCTTAGAGAAATATCGGGATCAATGGAATGAAACGGATGTGAACAACTTAATCCTGGCTTTCTTGATCAGTACAGGAGATCAAATTATTACAAATACCAGATAGCAGTACATGCTGCAGCTTGATCAAACCCATTCTAAAGCAGTATAACTCAGATAAGATGAACTGGAGCAGGGCAGAAATAAAGACACAGGCAAAAAGATACATATCTCAAGGATATTGGCTCACTTTCCTTGCTAGCCTGCTCATCGCCATAACCGGTGATATTCACCAAGTGGTTCTTGTTTCTTTCGTAATACGAGTGTTTGTGGGATTCCCCTTGGAAGTCGGGGGGAGAAAATATTTCGTCCAGCTGTTCGAGGGTAAAAACGACCTTGGACTTGTTGGCTTTGGTTTTCAGAACAACAGTTACTATAACATCGTTGTAACCATGTTCTTGCGGTGGCTCTATGTCGTGCTGTGGGCACTGCTGCTAGTTATTCCCGGTATGGTAAAAATGTATGCCTATCGAATGGTCCCCTATATTCTTGCAGATAACCCCAATATCGGACATGACCGTGCACTTGAACTTAGCAATCATATGACACGCGGAGAAAAGTGGGACATATTCGTATTAGACCTTTCGTTTCTAGGATGGTATCTCCTCGGTGTGTTAGCCCTTGGTATAGGCGTGTTGTTTGTGCAGCCTTACTTTGATGCGACCAACGCACAACTCTACTTGATATTGAGGGAGAAGGCCATACAACGCGGTGTAACCACGTATAACGAATTAAGCCTTTAAATATATAGTTTTGAGTGACACCCCCCCCTATATACCCTGAGGTCTTTGCACTTCTGCTGTTTTGGAAGCTGTGTTGTGCAGAACCTGACATCATTATACCAAGCCCCGACATTGATCAAAATGTAGTTTAAGCCTACTCAGCTGTAAGTTTGGTGCCTTCATTTTTTACTTGATTTTTTCCTAAAAGCCCTATAATAGATATAAAAGGAACGAATTATTCTGGCTCTGTGAGAGTGGAGGAACCCCATGGCGGTAATTGAAGTAGATGCTCTTGAGAAGACCTATCCCGGCGGTATAAAAGCCCTTGATGGGATCTCGCTTACGGTCGGTAAGGGAGAGGTCTTCGGTCTTCTTGGCCCTAATGGCGCTGGGAAGACCACAACTGTTAGAATTTTAAATGGAACACTGCAGCCTGACAAAGGCACATTTTCAGTTCTCGGCCTTGATACTGCTGATGAACGCTTGCGAAAGCGGACCGCGACAATGAGTGAGAACTCGTTGATGTACGAAAGTCTTTCGATTGAGGAGAATATACGCTTTTTTGCAGCGATGTATGAAATGGAGGAGGCAGAGGTTGCCCAGCGGTTGCAGCAACTTCTTACCCGTATGCAGCTCTGGGAAAGAAGAGCAGATAAACTTGGTACTCTCTCAACCGGACTCAAGAAGCGGGTGCAACTTGCCCGCACGCTCATGCACTCTCCGGAACTTCTCTTCCTTGATGAGCCGACGAGTGGTCTCGATCCCGATTCTGCCCGGCAGGTTAATTCACTCATACGCACCCTTGCCGAAGAATACGGAACGAGCGTGTTTCTGTGTACCCACAACCTTCCCCGGGCAGAAGAGATTTGCGACAGTTTCGGATTTATCAGCGAAGGGAAGATTGTACGCAGCGGCAGCAAAGAGGAGATCATTGAATCAATAGGTGACGATACTCTCGTCCATATAAAGACTACTGCAGGCGAAACGATAGAAGAACACATCGAGAATCCGACGCAGGTTAATACCATTCTGAGCCGGTTGATAGAACAGGGGGTAGAAATCTCGGAAGTAATCCGGCCGAAGCCCACGTTGGAAGAAGCCTATTTCCACTACATTGGGAGGAGCGATCATGAACTGGTATAGAGTGCACACCTTGGTTAAAAAAGATATTCGGGAAGTCCTTCATATGAAGATGGTAGTCCTTCCGATGATCGTCGTTCCCATTCTCCTGTGCATTGTTATTCCCGCCGTACTGACCATTCTGGGTTATACCCAGGGCGTAGCGATGATCAGCGGGGTTGATATGATCGAGAAGGTCATTCCCCTGTATCCAGTTCCTGAAGGAATTGAGGGGATGGAAGTGAAGATACTCTTTATCTTCTTGAACTACTCCTTCCTCCCCCTGTTTATGGTGATTCCCGTAATGGTCTCCTCCATCATTACTGCAAACTCGGTAGTAGGGGAGAAGGAGCGGAAAACACTCGAGACCCTGCTCTATACGCCGATTACAAACCGTGAATTTATTGCAGCAAAACTGTTTGGCTCCTTCCTTCCGGGGTACGTGCTGACAGTGGTCGGGTTTATTCTCTATTTTGCGGTGGTAAACGGAATATCTCTCTACTTTGGAGAGACGATGCTTGTCCGAAGCCCCATATGGATTCCTGGAATCATTCTCTTTGCGCCTGCGCTTAGCCTGCTTGGCCTGTCAGTAACCTTGATGGTTTCAATCAAGGCCAAAACGTACATGGAGGCCCAGCAGATGTCAGCTCTCATCGTCATACCACTGGTACTGCTGATTGTTCTGCAGATCACGGGCTTAGTGATCTTTAACCCGTTGTATGTCCTATTAGCCGCTGTTGTGGTTTTGCTCCTTGATTACCTGCTGATCTCCAGACTTGCTCCGCGCTTTAGCCGAGAGGGGATCATAACTCAGCTGTAATACATTTAGCACGCGGGAAAGACTCCCGCGTGCTATTCAGGAAGGGCCTCCGGATTACCTGTAAGATGGGGCTGTGCTTCAAGCTGTTAACAGCTAAGCACTCGGTATCCCTTCTTTAGGTATTCACTGAGAGGTTCTCCCATCAATTTGACTTCAATACCAAGATTCTCAAGAGTTTCAACAACCCCGTAGTTCTCTGCACAGCGCAGGCAGCACTCAATGCGTACACCTGCATCGAGCATATTCCTGATTCCGGCTTGAAGCTCGGCATCCTCAGCCAAGAGTTTATCCGACGGCCCCCAGACAATAAGGGTTACCTCATCAAACCACTGGCGTTTTTTGGCATTCAGCGTGTACATGAATACCATGTGCTGTGCAACCTCACGATCTCCGCTGGTCCAAAGCACAACAAGTTTCTCACTCATACAAATACCTTCCTTTGCGCCTCGTGGCACACGACACACACCCGGATAGAACGCTGCCTTGCAGTCTATGCGTACCTCCAGACAGGGGATGCTTCAAGACTGTCAGGATTAAGTTATTTGTTCTACCAGCTGTATTTTAACGCCATCCGGGTCCAAAATATAGAAAAAACGGATAGCCGGGCTAGGCTGAAACGGACCGGCATGTATCGGAATGTTGTGGATTGTAAGGCGCTTTTCGAACTCGTCAAGCGAGTCAACCTGAAACCCCAGGGAAAGGTCCTCACTAAAAGAGACCTCCGTGTGTTGAGTGTCGTGCACAAGCTCTATTTGTGTCTCATGTTGCCCCAAAAAGGCAATTTCCATCTGCTGGCTTGGTTGCATTTTTCTGTTCAGATCCAGTCCAAGAATATTTCGATAAAACTCCAGCGAACGTTCCATATCAGCGACGTGAATAGTGACCCAGCACATTTTCATTAGTAAACTCCTCAAGTTTGATTCTACATACTCCATTATCAGCTAAAAAAACGCTTGATGCAATGATGGTTTTTACTCAATGTAAGACTATCTTTATTTAGAGTTTTGACATATCCTCTATTATAGAGTAGATTAGGTATAGATATTACAAAAAGTTAGGATAAAAAATGAGAACTAGAGGTTTAGTGAGGACAGTTCTCCTTGTGGTATTTCTCTTATCTCCCTGTTTCGGATGCCTGTTGCATGCCGGTGATTTAGTTACCTTAATGTTTACAGGTAGCGTTCCGGGCAGCGTGGGCCTTTCTGTTGAACCAAATCAAGATGTCGGTGCATTCAATGTAACTGTGAAACAGGATAACCTTCTCGTCGGGTATGTACATGAGCTTGCGAATGTGCGTAGTGGCTACAGAGTTATCCTGCGTTCAGTCAATGCAAGTGCTGTGGGATCCGCTAATCCTTTTCTCCGGAGCGAAAGCGAAGGGGATGCCCACGTACTGCAGTATCAAGTTCATTACGGTGACCACCTTGTAACCTTTGACCAGGATGGTACGGCAATCATTACCGAAACCGACATGCAAAGGATCATCGGATCAAGAACAAACGGGATTTACATATCATATGACGGGACAGACACGCCGCTGATTCCCGGCTATTATACAGATACATTAATGTTTGAAATAGTTCCCAAGTAGCAATACTGTTGTGTTAATAAGCCATAGCAAAGGCGCTGCCAATGAGGGCCCCAAGCACGAATCCCGCTACGACATCTTTCGGGTGGTGGGAACCTGAGACAATGCGGAGTCCCCCTGTTGCAGCAGCACTAACCGAAACAGAAGCGGTAACCGGAATTCTCAGACGGGAGTCGGGAAATTTCCGACTGTAGAGCACCGTAGTGAACACAGCTGCAGTAACAGACATCGTGGTATGTCCTGAGGGAAAGGACCGATACAAATCTTCCTCGGTCCCCGCATAGTATCGCCGATAATCATCAGGGCGGGGATGACCAAATGCATCCTTAAGTGCTTCTTTTACCAGGTGGGAACTTCCCAAAGCCGCGGCATAAAACACAGGAACTCTCCAGCGGGCCTCTTTATTCTCAAACATCATGGTCGCAGGGAGGCTAAGAGCAACAGCTGCAGTTGCCGTAGAGGTGTGATCCAAACTCTCCCGGTAGGGCAGACCTGAGTTGTTGAAGGAAAATGAGGCCGAAGAGGAGAGAGACACTGAAGTATCGGCTGCAAGCTGCACGGCAGCAAACAGCAGTAAACAGCAGCCTGCAAGGCGAATTAGCTTACTCGTCATCCTTTCCAGACCTTTTTACTTCTATGTCCTCGGATATCTCATCAAGCTGGGACTGCGAGGAATGTTTGTCTATGATTCGTGCAGAGGCAGTGCGACGGGTAAACGGTTTAAAACCAAAGAATATTTTATCAAACTCCTGCTCACTCTCCTGAAGCGCTGTCTGCCAGGCAGGGGCAAAGCCAGGAGCTTTGAGCTGCATGATCTCAATGCCGCGTTCATAAATCTGCAACCTGGTCATTTCCTTGCGGGTAGCCTTCTGTGACATAGAGCGCAGACTCACCCGGAGGTTCTCATTTTGCGACTTTAATGATTGAATCTCACTCTTTAACTGATAGAGTGACTCAGATTCAAGATCCATCTTCTGGGTCACCATCTCACGGATACGCTGCATCTCTTTTTTATGTTTGCTCTTCATGCGAGCATTAGCTATCAAGGCGATCAAAAAGGGGACAAGCCCCACGCCTAATCCTATTAAAAACAGTTCCATCTGTTACTCCTACCATCATTGCGAATTACACCGGCATTGTACCATGCTAATCACACGAGGTACAACTCTCGGTGTTTGTTTCCGCATCGATTGTCACATGGTCGATCCCGTAGGATTCAGAGAGAAATTGCTTTATCTCTGTCTTGAGCTGTGCGCTCTCGGCCATGTTTATCTCATCGTCAAGAATCATGTGAAAGGACATGATCTTGTGCTCATCATCAAGCGACCAGATATGCATATCATGAATACCCGAAGCTTGAGGGAATTGCCGTGTAATCTCCTTGCTCATCTCATCAGAGTTAAGATGCTCCGGCGCTGCCTGCAGCAGGATCACAAGAACCTGCCTGACCTGCCGCACAATGGTAATGATAAGAAACGCCGAGATGACCACAGCGAGTAGGGGATCAAGAATCGGAAGGTAGACAAACTGCAGAATAATGCTGACAATGAGGACACCTGCCCACCCGAAAACGTCTTCAAGCAAGTGGAGGGTCACCATTTTCTCATGGGAGGAGTGACCTTCATGTAATTTGAGCACTGCCAGCAGGTTTACGGTTATCCCTACAATTGCAAAGAGCAGCATACCCCCGGCGTGCACATCAGGTGGATTAAACAGGGCAGGTATGGCCCGCGTGAGCACGATACTGATACCGATAAGCAGGACCACAGCACTCAGTAGCGAACCTAACAGGGAAAAACGTCTATATCCAAAGGTATAGGTCGTATCACGATGCTTTCTAGAGTATGACTCAACTTTCCAGGAAATGCCAAGGGAGACTGCATCACCAAGATCATGAACGGCATCCGATAAAATAGCAGTGCTTCCGGTGAGAATACCCCCTACGATCTCAAATAGGGAAAAAAAGAGATTCAGGAAAAACGCTGTAGCAATCCTGCCACCGGCGTGATCATGCTCACCTGAGGTATGCTTAGCCATAATAAAATAGTAGTGGTCTCTTGTGGGAAAGTAAAGTTGAAACTTGGAAAGCCTCTTAATTCATGTTGTGCATGTATTCTGTCATTGCCTTGAGCGTCGGCTCAATGGCAGGGGGAACGGATGCTTTCCCTTCAAAGGCCTGCATGTCTTTGAAGCCGGTCCCGGTAATAAGCGTGACTATATTGGCATCTGCGCCGAATGTTTCTCGTATGTTTGAAAGATCGGCCTTTACACCTGCCCAGGCTGCCGCAGCTGCCGGTTCGGCAAATATACCTGCTTCCCGAGAAAGTTCGGTTTGGGCTTCATAGATTTGTTCATCATCAACGACCACCGCCCAGCCTTCAGACTTACGGATATAATCAACAGCCATCCGGCCGTTAGCAGGGCTGGCCACTGAGATCGAATCAGCGTAGGTTGAGACCTTCTCAAGAGCCTGCATGCTGTCACTCATCCAGGCTCTGCTGATCGCATCACTTCCTGAAGATTGTACACAGATAAGCGCAGGCATGGTGTCAATCAACCCGGCTTGTTGCAGATCGTGAAATCCCTTGTAGACACCCGAAAAGATGACTCCGTCTCCCACCGGGATATAGACGGCATCGGGGGCTTTCCGTTCCAGGTCATTATACAGCTCAATACTTACACTCTTTTTCCCTTCTACGGTCATGGGGTTGTAGGCTGTATTACGATTTATCCCGCCAAACTGCTCGCTGCAGGCGATGGAAAGACCGAAGGCTGCATCATAACTTCCGTTAATAGGAATCACTGTAGCTCCGTAGAGCACCGACTGCATCAGTTTGTTCACCGGAGCATCGGCTGGAACAAACAGCAGCACCTCCAGTCCGTATGCCGCCCCGGCACAGGCCATGGCAGATCCTGCATTCCCGGTAGAGGCAAGGACAACACGCTCTTCTCCAAGGGCTAGCGCTTGAGCTGCAATCAGCTGTGACGCACGATCCTTGAATGAGCCGGAGGGATTCAGTCCGTCGAGTTTGCACGTTAGATTCGGCAGCCCATAACGCTTTTGAAGGCGTTGCGGCCGGGCCAACGGCGTGTTCCCAACAGGATATGTGCCTCGTTGGGGAACCTCATAGGGGAAGAAATCAAAGGCACTTACCGCAGGTTTTGCGGCGAGAAGGGCAAGATCTTCATGATTGAGCTCAACAATAAGATTGCCCCGCTGAAATTCGCCTGCTTGGCGCTCATCTTTACAAGCGGGGCACTGATACATGAGCTTTTGCGTATCATATGTTGCTCCACAGTCTGTACAACGGTAGGAAAACCTCATACCTGCTCCTTTTAGACCTTTGAACTCGCATCCGTGGTCCTTCTTCTTATACAAGACCTACTTTATCGTTAAAATCACTGATCAGACTGTCTATTTGCGGAGTCAGCGCCTGGATGCGAGTCCAATAGTCTCTGTCGTACCATTGGGCATTCAGCTCAGAGAGCTCTTTTCCCTGCTGCTCTATCCAGGTGTAGTACTTCAGGTTGTGAATACGGAGTTTGTCGTAGTAGGAGAGCTCAAACGTATTCTCTATCCCCTGATGGAGCATTGAAGAATGAAAGGCTACCGCTGCATCCCTCTCTGTGAAGGTGCCTTTCGATGCATTCATCTGTGCTACTCGTGAATCATACATGGCAGCTGAGTCGGTAAGCACCGTTACAACCACATCATCTTCTTCCATCTCGTAGTACTTGGCCATCTTGATAGCAGCAAGGATATTCCCAATACCTGAAATACCTATGAGCCCAAGCTGGTCGATCGTTTCCTGGGGGACTCCCTCATCACGCAGCAGCTGATGACCGGTCTGTTCATTGAATACTCTGAACAAATCCATACAGTCGTTGTCATCTACTGCAATGACCATATCAGTGTTTTTCACATTGTGGATCCAGGGAACATGTTTGTCGCCGATACCTTCAATACGGTGTCCGCCGAAGCCGTTACGAAGCAGCGTAGGACACTGCAGCGCTTCCCCCGCAGCATTCTTCACTGCCGGGTAGTGCTGTTTCAGGTAGTCCCCGGCAGCAAGCGTGCCCCCTGAACCTGTAGAGGTGACATACGCTTGCAGACGTTCAGGTGCAATGCCTTCATAGTTCAGCATCTCCTCAATCGCCTCAGCAGTTACTTCGTAGTGCCACAAATAATTCCCAAACTGATCAAACTGGTTGAAAATGACAATGTCATCACCACGTTCTGCTGTCAGTTCATGACATTTATCAAAAATTTCTTTTACATTGCTCTCACACCCAGGCGTGGCAATGACCTCACCGGCAACGGACTTGAGCCATTCAAAGCGCTCCTGGCTCATCTCCTCTGGAAGGATTGCAATTGAGTCACATCCGAGCAGGGCAGAATTGTATGCGCCGCCTCGGCAGTAGTTTCCGGTTGAGGGCCAGACAGCCTTCTGTGCGGTCGAATCAAAATTGCCGGTAACCAGCGAAGGGGCAAGACAACCATAGGTGGCTCCTACCTTATGGGCTCCGGTGGGAAACCATTTGCCAACCAGACAAAGAATACGGGCCTTGGAACCAGTGAGTTCTTTTGGAAGCTCAATATAGTTTACCTTCCCGAATGTACCGCCTTGGTCAACCGGTTCGTTTTTCCAGGTAATGCGAAAGAGGTTGATCGGGTCTACATCCCACAGACCGGTGGCCGCGAGCTTCTTTTTGATCGACTCGGGAATTTTTTCCGGATACTTCATCTGCTCATATGTAGGGTAGACAATTCCTTTCTCTTTACAGCGTTCAACGTTTTTTTTCTGAATATCCGAATGCATCGTTAAATCGATCATGGCAACCTCCGTACACAGCCGGCATGACAGGAATTTTAAGCCGAACCGCATACTCCTTGATAATACAAAACTCGGGTTCGGTCAAGAGAAAATGCAACAAAACACAACAAAGAGACGAACCGGTAAAACTGTTGCGATATGTTGCGCTTTTTCATTGACAGAGCGCTGAATGACGGTACAATGATGGTGTGCCCGGCGTGAAGGGAATCGGAGTATAGACAAAAGGAGCATGCACATGGGTGATATCATGAGACCTGTACCATTTAGGCAGTTGCTGGAACGAGTGGTTGGGGAATTCGCCCGACATCGAAGTATATTCGGTATATCAGAGGATCAATTCTATGCCGCCTCACCGCCGAAACCCATTGGGATCCTCGGGCAGCAGACAACCTCTCCGGTGGGCCCGGCTGCCGGACCACACACTCAGTTAGCACAGAATATTGTGGCCGCGTATCTAGTCGGCGGGCGATTTATTGAGCTCAAGACCGTCCAGAAGCTTGATCACCTTGAAATCGACAAACCCTGTATTGACGCCCGTGATGAGGGGTACAACGTTGAGTGGTCGACTGAGTTCACCCTGGAGCAAGCCAGTGATGAGTACATAAAAGCCTGGCTCCTGCTGCACTTCCTAGAAGAGATTAGTACCAACGAGCAGATCGAAGAGCCCTCATGCATCTTTAATATGAGTGTAGGATACGATCTTGAAGGCATCATGACGCCAAAGATGCAGCGATTCATCGATACGATGCTTGATGCCTCTGACGACAGTCGGTTCAGGCAGTACGTCAACGAGCTTGAAGAGCTGGCTTCAGACACCGATTTTTTTGCCGGTACCGGGTGGGAAGAGTCTCTCACTCATATACAGGGTATATCCAGACGTATCTCGCCTCACATCTCACCCTCGGTGACGCTTTCGACAATGCACGGCTGTCCGCCAGAGGAGATTGAAGCGATCTGCAGCTACCTGCTCTCAGAGCGAAAGATTAACACCTTTGTTAAGCTCAACCCGACCCTGCTCGGGTTTGATCGGGTACGCGAACTGCTTGACGGGCTGGGGTATGATTACCTGCACATCAGTCGGGAATCCTTTGATAAGGACCTCCAGTATCCTGCAGCTGTTGAGATGCTCACGCGCCTCATGAAACTTGCCAAGCAGCACGATAGACAATTCGGAATCAAACTGGCAAATACCCTCGGGTCAATCAATGACCAGGGAGTACTGCCGGGAGAGGATATGTACATGTCCGGAAGGGCTTTGTATCCCATTACCATCACCCTGGCTGCTCAGATAGCCAAGGAATTTTCCGGAAAGCTGCCAATTTCATATTCCGGCGGTGTCCGGGCAGAGAACATTCAGCAGATAGCAAAAGCCGGTATCAGACCGATCACCCTGGCAACAGATCTTCTCAAGCCGGGCGGATATGCCCGAATGACGCAATTGGTGCAGCTCTGCGAAGAGACAGAGGACCTTTGGCGCTCTGAAATCGATGTAGGGGCCCTGGAGAAAACTGCACAGCAGGCACCTCTTGAACCCTATGTGAAAAAGGAGTTTCGCGGAGACAAAGAGATTACGAGCGGGGCTCCACTGCCGTTACTAGACTGCTATGTGGCGCCCTGTAGTGTTGCCTGCCCCATCGGTCAGGGCGTTCCCGAGTATATCTATCTAGCTGGCCAGGGCCGCTATGCAGAGGCCCTCTCAGTCATCTACGAGACAAATGCCCTGCCGAATATTACCGGCTATATCTGTGATCATCAGTGTATGTTCAACTGTACGCGCCTTGATTACGAAGGAGCCGTAGAAATTCGGGAAGTTAAAAAGATAGCAGCTGAAAACGGGTTTGAAGAGTACCTGAGCTCCTGGGAACCCCCAGAGCAGAGCTCAGTAACTGCTGCGGTGGTCGGAGCCGGGCCTGCCGGACTGTCGGCAGCCTATTTTCTGGCTAGAGCAGGATTTCAGGTTACCGTATTTGAGCGTGAGGAAAGCGCTGGAGGTGTAGTCCGGCACGTTATCCCCGATTTCAGGCTGCCGCTCGAGGCTATAGAGGCAGATATTGAATTTATCAGACGACATGGGGTGACTTTCAACTTTGGCGCATCCGATGAGCAGCTTTCGGTAGAACACCTGAAGGCTCGAGGCTACTCGTATCTGTTCTATGCTGTGGGAGCGCAAAAAGATAATCCGATCAGTCTGGAAGGATCTCAGCAGCGTGTCCTGCACGCACTGGAATTTCTCAAACAGTACAGAAAGAACCCTGCATCCTTAAAGCTCGGGAAACATGTTGCCGTTGTCGGCGGCGGGAATACCGCAATGGACAGCGCCCGGGCTGCTCTGACCCTTCCGGGAGTTGAGCAGGTTGATGTACTCTACCGGAGGACAAAACGTCAGATGCCTGCCGACTTAGAAGAGTACGACAACGCGGTTGCCGAAGGCGCCCGTTTTACCTTTCTTGCCACCCCTGAGGCCTTCAGTCCGTCAGGAGAGTTGACCTGCAGGCGCATGAAGCTTGGAGAAGCTGATAAGAGCGGTCGTAAGCGGCCTGAACCGACCGAGGAGACCTTCTCCCTGCAGGCTGACACGCTGATAACGGCCATAGGAGAACATGTTGATGCCCAGGCGCTTGCAGAGTTTGGAATCCCCGTGAACGACTCAGGCTGGGCTCAGACTGATCAGGATACCCTTGAAACAACTCATGCTCGTGTCTACATGATCGGTGATGCCCAAAGCGGCCCGTCTACCGTTGTGCAGTGTATTGCCAGCGCCAGGACCGCTGTGGAGGCAGCTCTTGATCGCGAACTGGGACGGGATGAACACGATCATGATCACGATCACGGACATGAATCAGAAGGGGCCGATGAAATTGACCCTGAAGAGCTAAAAAGTATCGAAGAGGAGGAGAACTCCTTTTTCGCCGAAATAAGGGTGAAAAAGGGCCGGTTTAAAAACCCTGCGGACTATCAGCTCGACGCTGATACCTTCAGTGAAATTGAGGCTTCCCGCTGTCTGGAGTGCTCCTATCTGTGCAACAAGTGCGTCGAAGTCTGCCCGAACCGGGCGAACGTGGCAGTCGATGTACGGGATGCCCGATTGTTTGATAATCCCTATCAGATTGTCCATATCGATGCCTACTGTAATGAATGCGGAAACTGTGCACAATTTTGTCCGTGGGAGGGCAAGCCCTACCAGGAGAAATTTACCATATTCAGTCTTCTTGATGATTTTACACAATCACAGAACCCGGGGATCTATTTAGACGGCCGGACCTTGCATCTGCGCATAGACGGAGAAGTCTCCAAAGTTGAAGCGGACAAAAGAGGGCTGCCTCCGAGGGGAGTGCTCTCACATGAGCTGTATGTGCTCCTGGAGCAACTGGTAGAGAATTACGGATATCTGTTTGGTCCGGTACAAGCTTGAGGAGGAACATGATATGAGTATTACAGTAATTACAGGAGCCACGGTTATCGGGTTTTCCCCGGGGAGTGTCTCTGAGAACACCGATATTGTCATCCAGGGAGAAGATATCACCGCAGTAGGCAAAGGAGCTGCCTCCAGCGTTCAGGCGGACAACGTTATCGATGCGACTGGAAAAATCGTTCATCCGGGGATGGTCTGTGCTCACCATCACTACTATTCTGGATTATCCCGGGGTATTACAGCCAATATCCCACCGTCCCCTGATTTTATCTCAACTCTCAAGCACCTGTGGTGGCGTGTCGACCGCGCTCTTGACGAACAGTCGATCTACTACTCCAGCATGATTTGTTCGCTGGACGCAATCCGCTGTGGAACTACCTCTGTACTAGACCACCACGCGAGCCCTGCATACATCAAAGGATCGTTAAACCAGATAAAACGGGGCTTTGAGGAGACCGGACTACGCGGTATGACCTGTTATGAGGTGACAAACCGCAACGGGGGAGAGCAGGAGACTCGAGAAGGGATACAGGAGAATATTGAGTTTGCCTCACAGATAGACAAAGAAGATGATGATCTGTATGCACCCCACCTCGTCCAGGCCGCCATTGGCGGTCACGCTCCGTTTACCATCTCCGATGCCGGTATGGAACAGCTAGCTGATGCAATCGAGCAGACCGGTCGTGGAATTCATATGCACGTGGGGGAAGGGGCCTATGACACCTCTATTTCGCACCACCTCTACGAAAAGGATCTCATCAGGAGATTGGATGATTTTGGACTGCTCAATAAGAAGGGCATACTGGTCCACGGTATCCACCTCAGCGAGGCAGATATCGAACTGCTCAACGAACGTGATGCCTTCCTGGTACATAATGTCCGTTCCAATATGAACAACAATGTCGGGTATAACCACCGCCTTCCAAAGGTGAAGAATCTGGCCCTGGGAACAGACGGTATTGGCCCTGATATGTTCGAGGAGTTAAAAGTTGCCTTCTTCAAACATAGAGACGCCGGTGGGCCCTGGATGCCGGGAGCATTTCTGCAGGCTCTATCCAATGGGAATGAGATCCTGAAGCGCTATTTCAAAAGGAACTTCGGGCAGATAGCGCCGGGATATGCTGCTGACCTGGTCATTTCTGATTACGCCGCACCAACTCCCATGGTCCCAGACAATATCGCCGGCCACATAGCCTTCGGCTGGAGTTCCAACAGCGTGAATACCGTGATCATTGATGGGAAGATTGTCATGGAAAACCGGCAGTTCCCCTTTGACGTGCAGGAGCTATACGCCAAGGCAGCCGAGGAGGCCCAGCGGGTCTGGAATCGAGTTGACCAGCTGTAGCTCAAAAAGACTGCAGCCAAATAGAAGAAAATTACTACTAAGGAGATATGTGATGAGTATAGAACAGGACATTGTAACGCAGGCAAAAAAGTATCGTGATTATACTGCCGAGAACCTTTCAAAGATGGTACAGACCAAATCATACAGTTCCCAGGAGGAAGATGTATGCCGACTGATAGCCAAGATGTGTGAAGATGCGGGTTTTGATGAGGTGCGTATCGACGGACTGGGCAGTGTTATCGGACGCGTTGGATACGGAGCGAAACAGATTGCCTTTGATGCCCATATTGACACCGTAGAAATTGGGGATCCCACGCAGTGGTCGTTTGATCCGTTCAGCGGCGAAATTGTTGACGGACTCGTTAAAGGCCGGGGGAGTTCGGATCAGAAGGGGGGAGCTGCCTCCATGATTACCGCTGGCAGAATTCTCAAGGATCTAGGCTATGACGGAGAGTACAGTGTCTATTTCACCTTTACGGTGATGGAGGAAGACTGCGACGGCATGTGTTGGAAGTATCTCATTGAAGAGGAACAGTTTAAGCCGGACTTCGTTGTATCAACCGAACCGACTAGTTGCCGACTCTACCGCGGACACCGCGGCAGGATGGAGATGGTCGTACGGATTAAGGGAATCGCTTCGCACGGCTCAGCTCCCGAGCGGGGAGAGAGTGCGGCGTATAAGGCCGCCAGAGCTGCCCTCGCAATGGAGAAACTCAATGAGGATCTGCAGCCCGATGAGGGTAATTTCCTCGGGAAGGGAACCATTGTCGTCTCTCAGATTGATGTAAAAGGACCCTCTCAATGTGCGGTACCCGATCAGGCTATGCTCTATCTTGACCGCCGGCTGACCTGGGGTGAGGATAAAAAGCTCGCCATTGAACAGGTGAAACAGTACATGAGCAAGGCAATTGGCGAGAGTGAGGATGCAATTACGGTTGAAATGCCTCAGTACACCAAACGGGGATGGAAGAATACTGACTACGGTCAGGAACTCTATTTCCCGACCTGGAAGATTCCTGAGGACCATCAGATCGTTCAGGCTGGCGTGGCTGCCTACAGCAGTCTCTACGGCAACAAACCGGTGGTGGATAAGTGGACCTTCTCAACAAACTGTGTGGCCACTACCGGACGCCACAAGATACCTGCTATCGGCTTTGGTCCGGGCGATGAAAATCAGGCCCACGCTCCTAACGAGATCAACAGAATCGACGATCTCGAAATTTGTGCAGCATTTTATGCCAAGCTTCCCTATGCACTTGGCGAGAAAGCTTAGTATATTTGCTGCGGAGGATACAGCGTATGAACAGAAACATTGGTGATTCGGTCCGCAGAGTGGATGCGTTGGACAAGGCCGGCGGGTACGCCCGGTACTTGGCTGATTTGTCCTTTGAAGATCTTCACTACGCAAGAATGATCAGGGCACTGCGCTCTCATGCCTATATCACCGCTGTGCATGTTCCCGATCTTCCTGAGGGATATTTTTTCATTACCAAGGATGATATTCCCGCGGGAGGCAAGAATGAGATCCAGCAGATTGAGGCAGACTGGCCGGTCTTTTGCGACGGAGAGGTCCGCTTTTACGGAGAGACCGTCGGCATGCTCGTCGGCCCGGATAAGGAACAGCTTCTTGAACTTGAACAGCAGATCTCCATTGAGTATGAAGAGCTTGAGGCTGCCTTGACCATTGATGAAGGACTGGCGCTCAAAGGCGGTCCGCTTCGAGGTGATGATAATCTCTATACCGATATCCATTTGACCAAAGGTAATCCTGAAAAGGCCTTCCAGCAGGCTGTAGAGGTGATTGAAGACGAGGTTACCACTGGTTATCAGGAACATATCTATATGGAGACTCAGTCTCTGGTAGGCTCGTATGAGGACGGCAAGTATGTGATAACAGCATCCTGTCAGTGTCCGTTCTACATTCGCAAGGCAGTGGCCTCTGTGCTCAATACCGATTATGACCAGATTGTTGTCAGGCAGGCAACTACAGGTGGTGCCTTCGGCGGGAAAGAACATTTTCCCGATATCATCGCCGCTCCGCTGGTGGTTGCTGTCAATGCGGTCAGAAAACCCATCCAGGTTATTTATGACCGCAGTGAAGATATCAGCTTTACCGCAAAACGACACCCGAGCCAAGGCAGGTTTCGAACCGGTATCGACAAAGACGGTAATATTATCGCCATGGACGTGGATTTGGCCATTAACGCCGGAGCATACCTGAGCTGTTCTAACATTGTACTGCAGCGGGCGATCTTCTCGGCAAACAGTGTCTACAACATTCCCAACGTGCACATCAGAGGCAGGTCGGTTGCCACTCACGCCTTTCCTGCTGATGCTTTTCGCGGTTTTGGGGCTCCTCAGGGCATTTTCCTCGCTGAGATGCACATGTCCCATATCGCCAGGCAGCTTGGGGTGCAGCCTGTCGAGCTGAAAAAACGCTATTTTATCACCCAGGGAGAACTGACTGTAACGAACGGGAAAGTACATGATGTTGTCAAACTCCCAGCTATGCTTGATAAAGTTGCTCTCAAAAGCGGCTTGTACGAGAAACTACAGCGTTATACCCCGGGAAGTGGACGCGGCATTGGGGTCTCCTTCTATAATCACGGGGCCGGTTTTACCGGAAACGGTGAGCAGGAGATTATCAAAGGCAAGGTTCGGCTGCGAAGAGAGACCGGAGGCACGGTCTCCATCCTGCTGTCAAACGTAGAGATGGGGCAGGGACTGCAGACAACCTTTCCGAAAATTGCAGCCCGGGTATTAGAGTTGCCTCTTGATGATGTGCGTTGTGTGGCCGCTGATACATCCGTAGTACCAGATTCGGGACCCACGGTAGCCTCCCGGTCCCTTATGGTGGTGGGAAAGCTCGTAGAACGGGCTGCTGCCAAGTTAAAAGAGCGCTGGGACGAGCCGGGAGAGATAGAAATCGAGGAACACTATGTGCACCCATCCGGTTACAGCTGGGACCAGAATACCTTTCAGGGGGATGCCTATCCGACCTACGGGTGGGGAATATGTGTCGTAGAGGTTTCAGTCGATGAGCTGACGAATGAAGTAGAGACAACCGGTATCTGGACAATTCATGATGTTGGGGAACCAATCGACGAGATGATTGTTCACGGGCAGGTCCATGGTGGCGTTATTCAGGCCCTCGGGTATGGAAGTATGGAAAAACTTGAGTATACCGGTGGGGGCTTTCGGCAGAATACCCTTGCCGATTATATTATTCCAACCTCCCTGGATTTTCCCATGATGAGCAGTCAGCTGGAAGAAAACCCCTATGAGTATGGACCGTTTGGAGCAAAGGGACTTGGTGAACTCGTATTTGACGGAGCTGCCGCTGCATTCGCTGACGCTGTGCAGTACGCGATAGACCGGGGCATACACACCATACCCGTTACTCCCGAGTACATCACGGAGGTGAAGCACAGTGAGTAGTGTATCATTCGAACTTAATGGTAAACAGGTCAGTATTACCGCTCCCATGACCAAGCGGCTCTTGGATGTCCTGCGGGAAGATCTGCGACTGACCGCTGTCAAAGAGGGCTGCGGCGAGGGTGAATGCGGTGCCTGTTCAATTTTGCTTGACAATAAGCTGGTAAATTCCTGTATGGTCCCTCTGGGCATGCTCGAAGGACGGAGCGTGCAGACCCTCGAAGGATTGAGAGAGACTGAAGCAGGACGCTGTCTGATCGAAGCATTTGCAGATGCCGGAGCAGTGCAATGCGGGTTCTGTACCCCTGGTATGGTGATGGCTGCAGCCGCGCTGCTGCAAAACAACCCCCATCCCAGCGTACAGGAGATAAAAACGGGGCTCTCGGGCAATTTATGCCGCTGTACCGGGTACGATATGATTGTCAACAGTGTGCAGCTTGCTGCAGAACGGGGGGAGGGACTATGGTAGAAGGCTACAGACCCGCTGACCTGAACGAAGCGCTTGAGATCCGCAAAACATACGGTGCCATTCCTTTTTCCGGCGGAACGGATCTCATGGTCCGCTATCGCAGCACCACGGGAACTCTGCCGAAGTTCCCCTCCCCGGTGGTGTATCTGGCACACCTGAGTGAACTGCAGGGGATTGAAAAACATGCTGGCCAGATTGTCATTCGCTCTGCTGCCACCCTGGAGGAGATTGCCCGGTCACCGGAAGTGCCCGCTCTCCTTGCTGAGGCGGTACGGCAGATGGCTGCACCCGCCCTCAGGAATATCGCAACGGCAGCCGGGAATGTCTGTAACGCTTCTCCGGCAGGTGACGCGTTATGTGCACTTTATGCGTTAGATGCGTCCGTGGAGTTGACTTCGTTGCGAGGCAAGCGAACCGTACCCATTGATGAGTTTATCACTGGACCTGGAGTCTCCGTGCTGGATAGTGATGAGCTGCTGACTGCAATGTACATCCCTGATGAGGCCTTCACCTTTCATTTCTATCGAAAGGTTGGTACTCGCAAGGCTAATGCGCTATCAAAACTTTCTGTATGCGGTATAGCAAAAATCTCTGGATCAACCATACATGATGCACGGATTGCCTTTGGAGCGGTGGGACCGACTGTTGTTCGCTCTCGTGCTATTGAGAAGATGTTTTTTGGAGAGCATGCAAACGGGTTTGCAACCAAAAGCCGACAGATCAGGGATGCTTATGAAAAGCTTATTAAGCCCATTGATGATCAGCGTTCAACGGCTGCCTATCGAAAGCACACATCGCTTTCACTATTAGATGCCTTTATTAATCAGCTTGAAAAGGAGTTGCTTGCATGACGAACACCATTGTACTCAAGGATATCTACTATTTGCTCACAGCTGTTGATAATGAGCCGTTGCGGGGAGCAGATATGCTCATTGAAGATGGCATAGTGAAACAGATTGCCTCTTCCCTCGTTCCCCCGGAGGGCTCCCGAGTGATCGACTGCTCCTCTCTCGTGGTTGTCCCTGGCTTTGTGAATACCCACCATCACTTTTATCAGACACTGACGCGAAACATACCGGCTGTGCAGAATGCCAAACTGTTCGACTGGCTGGTCTATCTGTATGAGATATGGAAGCATATTGATGAAGATGCCGTGCGCTATTCATCGATGTTGGCAATGGGAGAATTGCTCAAAACAGGTTGTACTACCACAACTGATCATCACTATCTCTACCCCAACAATTTTTCTGCAGATATCATGGAACTGCAGTTTTCGGCAGCTGATACCCTCGGAATGCGCTTCAGCCCAACCCGGGGATCTATGTCCCTAAGCAAGAAGGACGGGGGCCTGCCCCCGGATTCAGTGGTACAGGACCACGATCAGATTCTCAAAGACAGTCAGCGGGTGATTGAGCAGTTTCATGATCCCTCCAGCCATGCGATGCGGAAAATAGTACTAGCGCCCTGCAGCCCCTTCAGCGTAACCAAGGAGCTGATGAAGGAGTCAGTTTCCCTGGCTCGAGAGCAGGGTGTAGCTCTTCATACCCATCTGGCCGAGACATTTGATGAGAACGAATTCTGTGTACAGATGTACGGGAAGCGTCCCCTGGCACTGATGGAAGAGTGTGACTTTATCGGGGAGGATGTCTTTTACGCCCACGGAATTCACTTTGACGACAGTGAGCTCTCCCAACTGGCTGCAACCGGCACTCATATTGCTCATTGTCCATCTTCGAATATGCGTCTGGGATCAGGTATTTGCCGAGTGCATGAGATGCTCCCGATGGGGATAAACGTCGCTATCGGTGTTGACGGTTCAGCGTCTAATGACTCCTCCGATTTCCTGGGAGAAATGCGCAATACGCTGTTACTGCAGCGAGTCAAGTATGGCAGTTCAGCCATCACTGCGAAAGAGGTCTTTGCAATGGCTACCGAAGGTGGAGCCAAACTGCTCCATTTTGATGGTATCGGCCGGTTGGAAGAGGGGTATGCAGCCGATGCGGCCCTGTTTGGCATCGATACATTCGAGTATGCCGGAGCGCTCTCAGATCCTCTGGCTGCCCTGATTTTTTCCGGTTATAACCATGGAACCCGGTATACAATCGTTAATGGAAAGGTTGTAGTTGATAACGGAGCCCTAGTCGGTTTTGATGAAAGCAGGCTTGCTACCCGCGCAAATGAGATTGCCATGGGACTGCTTGATAAAAACTGATTCCGGCAGGAGGTCGTATGATAGAGGAATATCGTCGGTTTGCCACCCTGAAGGAACTCCTGACTGCTGTCAAAGAGTCTGAGAGTGAGTTTCTGCTGCTCTCAGGCGGGACTGAGATCCACCGGCAGGCAGGAAGCAGCGTGAGGGCAGAGAACTCTGCTGTCTGTCTGAGTCTTGAAGGGCTTGGCCTTGATACCATTGAGAAGAAGGGTAACAGTGTCACCATCGGTGCCATGGTCACCCTTCAGCAGTTGATAGATCATACGGATGTTCCTGAGTTCATGAAAGAGGCAGCTTTGTTTGCAGCTTCACGAACCTTGCGCAACATGGCAACCCTCGGCGGCAACATTGCCGCTTTCCGCGATGATTCCTACCTCCTTCCCACCCTGATTGCAGCCAAGGCCCGCATAGTCACAGCAGAACTTGATGACAGGGGTGCCATAGATACCGAAGATATGCCGTTACGCGAGTATGTTGATAACATTGATGCCTTTCGCATGAGTGTAGTTACTAAAATTGTGCTCAATAAGCCGGAGCGCTACGTGTATGCGAAGCGATACAGCCGAACCCGCCAGGGCGTGCCCGATATCATAGTGGCCTTTGGAGCTCTTTGCAGCGAAGGGCGCCTCTCCGACGTGCGCACTGCAGCAGCCGGTCTGGGCATCGGCATCCAGCGGCTGAAGAGTGTCGATAAGCTGTTTGAGCTGGAACCCCAGATCTCGAATGAGAAGCTCGAAGAAGCAGTACGCCGAGAAGTGCATACGGCTGGTTCTCCTTTTGCCAGTGCCGAGTACCAGCAGTATCTAGCAGCAGTAACGATTGCTGATATGGCTTCTGCTTGCAGGAAGCACCTTGAAGGAGGTCAGTTGCAGTGAACGTTGCGTGTAGGATAAACGGAAAAGAGCGGAGTTTTGAAGCAAACCCGAGTGAATCTGTACAGCAGGTACTTTCACGTTTGGGGTACATTACCGTACGAAACAGCGACGACGGAGAAGGATTCTGCGGTAGTGATACGATCCTTGTTGATGATGTGCCTCAATATGCCTCGTTGCTGCGGCCTTTTCAGATAGAGGGAAAACAGATCACAACAGCCGAATCGCTGGTGAACGGGCGTCACCTGTCCGTGGTTCAGCAAGCCATGGTTGATGCCGGTGTGGTGCAGTCGGGGTACAATGCGCCCGCTGCGGCATTACTGCTGACCAGTTTGCTAGAAGAGCATGCTCATCCCAGCACTGAACAGATTTCAGATGCACTCTCGGGGCTCTTTAACCGGGCGACCGGATACAAACAGTTTTTCCAAGCGGTCAGAATAGCTGAACAACGGTTGGCGAATCCTGATTATACTGAGGAGATAGCTCCCGAATTCCGCGATGACCTCCGGCAGGTTGGCAAGGTTCGTCAGAAAATAGACGGGAAAAAACTGGTAGCCGGATGGAAGTCCTTTGTTGAGGATATGGTCGAACCTGGAACCAGTGTGCTTCGTATGCTCCGGAGTCCGCATGCCCATGCCTATATCAGCCGCATTGACACCTCTCAGGCTGAACAGCTGCCTGGTGTGCTGGCAGTTATCACCCATAAAAACTGTCCCGATGTCTATTATGGAACGGCAGGACAGGGATTCCCTGAACCGTCTCCCTACGACCGCCGCATGTTCAACAAAAAAGTACGGCATGTAGGCGACCGGGTGGCCGCAGTAGTCGCTGAGAGCGATGAGATCGCTGCTGAGGCGCTCAACAGGATAGAAGTCGACTACGAGGTGCTCCAACCGATTTTTTCAATTGACCAGGCCATGCAGCCTGACTCTCCGCTCGTACACAACGGGCTCGTTGAATATGTATCCGGAGCTCCTGAAGATCTCGACGGGTATAATGAGTCAGCTGATCCCAGGGACGGCAAAGTGGTCTACCAGTTCCCCATTCATGGGGATATCAGGCATAATATAGCCGCTGCTGCATCGGGGTCGATTGGTGATGTGCAGACCGGTTTTGCAGCTGCTGACACGGTAATCGAACGTACATATGAGACCTCGCAAGTACAGTGCACCCCGTTGGAGACCCATATCTCCTATGCAAAGTTTGACGGCGACCGGCTGATACTGCATGCCTCAACACAAGTTCCCTGGCACCTGCGGCGTATTGTGGCTACAGCCCTTGGAATCAGTGAAAACATGATTCAGGTTATTAAGGAACGTGTGGGTGGCGGATACGGCTCAAAACAGGACATCTTGCTTGAAGATGTGACCGCATACGCTGCTAGCATCACAGGAACACCGGTCCTGTACAGATTCAGCCGGGCTGAAGAGTTTACTGCCAACAGCACCCGTCTTCCCATGAAAATCGGCGTAAAGCTTGGCTGCGACAAGACGGGGAAGCTCACGGCTGTCAGCATGGACGTGAAGGCGAATACCGGTCCGTACGGCAGCCACTGTCTTACTGTACCGATGAATGCCTGCTCGAAGTCACTGCCCCTGCTCATGTGTGAGCACATGCAGTTTCAGGTAACCAGCTATTACTCCAATATTCCTCCCACCGGGGCATACCAGGGGTATGGGGCACCAAAAGGAAGTTTTGCTTTGATGACTGCGATGGGCGAGTTGGCAGCACAGATGAACATGGATCTTGTCAAACTGCTTGAAATCAACCGTGTTCGAGATGATTCCCTGCTCGAGATTCTCAAGTGTCTTGGAGAGGGCAGAGAGGGCACGGCTGTCAGAGTAAAAAGCTGCGGTCTCGGCCCGGCTCTGCAGCAGGGAGCTCATAAGATTTCATGGGACACGACAGAGCACAGCGACATACCACATGAGAAAATTGGAAAGGGAGTCGCTATCATTCAGCAGGGTTCAGGATTGCCGGGCCTTGATCACTCGTGTGCTGAAGTGAAAATGCTCTCTGACGGCTCATTCATGCTGCACTCCGGAGGAGCTGATCTTGGTACAGGCCTTGATACGGTCTCTGTCAAATTTGCAGCCGAAGTGCTGCAGGTGGATATGGAGAGGGTTTCCATCCTCTCCGGAGATACGGATAATACCCCGTTTGATACGGGAGCGTACGCCTCAAGTGGAACGTTTTTCTCGGGAGGCGCTTCCAAAAAAGCTGCCGAACAATTAAAACAGAAGATACTGCAGGCAGCTTCAGGGTTCCTGGATGAACCAGTTGAGCATTTGCACATCGAGTATCCGGGACTCGTTAAAGATTCATATGGGAATGAGATCTCCTACCGCGAGATAGCCCAGAGAACGCAGTCCGGAACAGGAAGCGGTCAGCTGACTGGGTATGCGTCTTTTACCACTGAAGATGCCTCGTTTCCCTACGGGGCGCATTTCTGTCAGGTGGCCGTAAACGAGAGAACCGGAGAAATCCGCGTACAAAAGTATATTGCCCTGCAAGACTGCGGAACACCGGTGAATCCCGAGCTTGCCTTGGGACAGATATACGGCGGGGTACTCAAAACAATCGGACACTCACTCAGCGAACAGATGGTGCTAGACCAGCAGGGAACCTGTCTGACAACAACCATGAGAACCTATGGAGTGCCGATGATCAGTGAGATGCCTGATACATTTGAGGCTGTACTGATACCGACTGATGACCCGTACGGGCCGTTTGGCAGTAAATCGGTTTCAGAAATAAGCTGTAACGGGGCTGCCCCCGCTATTTCAATTGCAATTCATGATGCCGTAGGGGTGTGGATGCGCGATTGGCCCTTCACCCCGGAAAAACTACTCAGAGCGCTGGGAAAAATCTAAACTGTAGTATGCCGGAAGGGCATACGCTAAGTATACGTAGGAGGATTGGTACACACACATGGAAACTGATGAACTAAAGAAATTAATAAAGGTGCTGAAAGAGCTCAAGACACAGCAAATGTATGCAAATGACTTCTTTCACACCTGGAAACAGAGCGATGATGAGCTATCTGCAGTATTCACTGTTGCAGATATTTTCAGAGGTATGCGGGAGAAGAACATCTCCCCGAAGGTCTTTGACAGCGGGCTGGGGATTTCGTTGTTTCGGGATAACTCAACTCGTACTCGCTTCAGCTTTGCGAGTGCCTGCAATATGCTGGGCCTTGAAGTACAGGATCTTGATGAGACAAAGAGTCAGATTTCCCACGGGGAGACAGTGCGCGAAACTGCCAATATGATTTCCTTCATGGCCGATATTATCGGCATTCGTGATGATATGTATATCGGAAAAGGTCATACATACATGCAGGAAGTTGCCGGGGCAGTCCAGGAGGGGTATGAAGATGGAGTTCTCGAACAGCGCCCGACTCTGGTAAACCTGCAGTGCGATATTGATCATCCCACACAATCCATGGCTGACATGCTGCATGTGATTCACCATTTCGGCGGTGTTGAAAACCTCAAGGGAAAGAAAGTTGCCATGACCTGGGCCTATTCGCCCTCCTATGGGAAACCGTTGTCGGTGCCGCAGGGAATTATCGGCCTCTTTTCCCGTTTCGGTATGGACATCGTTTTAGCCCATCCGGAGGGGTATAATGTCATGAGTGACATTGAGGATATTGCTGCTGACAACGCCCAGAAAAGCGGAGGCAGCTTCAAGCGTGTGAACAGCATGGATGAGGCCTTCGAAGAGGCTGACATTGTCTACCCGAAAAGCTGGGCTCCCTATGCGGTAATGGAGGAGCGCACACAACTGGTGGAAGACCAGAACTGGGATGGGCTGGATGCCCTGGAAAAGCGCTGTCTTGAGCAGAATGCACAATTCAAAGACTGGGAGTGTACCGAAGAGCTGATGGCTAAGACCAAAGACGGGAAGGCTCTGTATATGCACTGCCTGCCGGCTGATATCACCGATGTCAGCTGTGAGCAGGGAGAGGTTTCTGCCTCTGTATTTGACAGATACCGCATTCCGTTATATAAAGAAGCTAGCTACAAGCCCTATGTTATCGCTGCCATGATCTTTTTAAGCAAGTTTGAGCATCCGGCAGCTACATTGCAGGAACTACTAGATTCTGCCGAAAAGCGGATTCTATAGTTAGGTTTTATATAAACCTCCATAACCCAAACCCGCCGACTGTTCCCCGCAGTCGGCATTTATCTGTCTGGTTCACAGAAGGTATATCTCGTTATCGATGAACAGCTTAACAAGGTCTGGATCAAACTGCGTTCCCGCGCAGCGCTGGATCTCTTCAACGGCCGTTTCAGTCGGCAGGGCAGAACGGTAGGCACGGCTGGTTGTCATGGCGTCAAAAGAGTCGGCAAGGGTGACTATGCGAACAACTAAAGGTATTTTCTCACCCATCAGCCCATCCGGATACCCTGTACCATCGATTCGCTCGTGGTGGCTTCTAATGATTGGCTGGTAGGAACGGAATAACTCTATGTGATTGATAATACGTTCCCCAGCGATAGGGTGCATCCTGATAATGTCAAATTCCTGCGCTGTCAGAGCATCCGGTTTATTCAGAATGCGTTCGGGGATCCCGATTTTCCCTATGTCGTGAAGGATGGAACCCCCTTCCAGAATCATAAGCTGCTCATGAGACAGGTGGAGCTTTTTTCCCATCTGGACCGCGATGCTTCTGACCCGATTGCAGTGACCTTTGGTGTAGGTATCCTTTTGTTCAATCGTCTCAGAGAAGGCCTCCAGTGTGGCTAGCGTTGTCTTTTTCAGGGATGTGTAGGCATCATGAAGCTTTTGTTCAAGCTCCTTCTGGTAGGCGATGTACTCTGTCTGGATTGCGGCCTCTTCCTGGCTCTGCTGGGAATTGCTGATAACGCGGTCAACACAGGAGAGCAGATCACTCTTACGCACCGGTTTTGCCAGATAATCGGCTGCCCCTTGACGGATTGCCTTCATGCCCGTATCCAGATCACTGAAAGCGGTGAGCATAATAATGGGGATATGAGGGTACTGCTCCTGCATCATCGTCAGCATGTCAAAACCTGAGGGACCAGGCATTTTGATGTCGAGCAGGACCAGGTTGACGGAGTTCTTCCGTTCCTGCAATGTAGCAGCCAGCTCGTTGCCATTCTTGCAGGTAGTGACCTCGTACCCTTCCTTGGATAGAAGCACCTTCACAATCTTTCGTATTGCTGGATCATCGTCTGTAGTTACAATATGTTTGTGCATTACGAAACCCTTTACCTTTTTTTCACTATGCGATGTTTTGGACATGATATCAGAAATGCTGTAGTTTGTTTATATGCAGGATAGTCCGGAAATATTCGCGGAAACAGATAACGGTCCTCAATGCCGATGAGCATGAGATTGCATCCTACAAGTCCGAAACACAGCAAAGCAGTCAAAGCGTCCCAAAAGTATATTACGGCAATAATGTTGATACAAGTATACCAAATAAATCCCGGATGTCGAGAGAAACTGTACGTTCCACTTCTGTAGGTGTGTCCGGCTCTTCCTTTGAGTGGCTCGAGAAAGACCGAATAGATGAGTAAAATGATAAAAACTGCAAAACATACACCAAGCACCAGCTGGACTGCCGGGGCATGTGGAGATGTCTGTATCCTCAGCAGCACCCCGTAGGGAAGTGCAGTCAGTGGGTAGCCGATGAAAAGTATGTGCTTGAGAGGAGACCAGAGGTGCATTTTCGCCATATCGTAGAAGCCGCTCAAGAGATATCCGAGAGCTCCGAGAAAAAACAGTTTGATTAATTCCATGATTTGTTTATATAATAGTACGGACTGCAGCTGATGGAAAGTAAAAAAAGGATTTTTCATGATCATTGATATCTCGACGATAATACCAGCAATTTCCTTCCTTCTGTACGTGTTTTTTGTTGTATTTGGTTTCCTTCAGTATAACAAAGAACGGTTCTACTGGTCGTTTCAACTCTACATGATATTTATTGCCATCTGGAGTTTCGGCTCCATGATGATGCACCTTAACAGCTCCGTGGCAACTCCCCTTATGTGGAACAAGGTCATGCTTGTCGGTCTGCTGGTGGCCCCCTTCGGCTTGGTGCACTTCATCACTGATATCATGGAGTATTACAAAAGAAGTTTCCGGATCTTTATCTATGCCAGTTACCTTTTTGTCATTCCCCTTATGGTGCTCAACTTTTCGGGAACCATTGTAACGGATGCCGGTTTTACCGCCACCGGTGAATTCTACTATCAGCTCGGCCGTGGAGCAGTGGTTGCCTATAGCATCAGCTATATATATCTGATGCTGACGTTGATGATTCTCCTGTTCGGGAAAAAATACAAGACGGTGGAAAAATACCGCAAGAGCGTCAAACTGCCTCTCATTGGTGTAGTGATCATGCTCATTGGTATCCTGATCAACCTGTATCCTCCGCTGGGGCGATACCCAATTGATATATTTTCAGCCACATTAAATGCGCTGCTTCTGTTTTACTCAATCTATAAATACAAGGTCATCAGTTACTCGCGTCTTGCGTTGCGCATCATCTATTCAACCATTCTGGCAATTGTAGCTTCAGCCTTCTACTATCTTATTATCGCTGTTATCCAGTTGTTTAAGCATGATTTTGCACCCTACAACGTCGGTCAGCTGGCAGTCGTATTGGGAATTGCGACCGTGCTGGTCCTTCATCCGCTTCGTAACCTTATCATGTATTTCATAGACAATGTCATCATACCCAAACGGCATCCCTACCAGGCAACCATCAAAAATCTCAGTCAACGGTTGACAACCATTGTTGATCTCAATGAGCTTGGCGACGAGGTGGTAAAGAACCTCAGTTCCGGTCTGAAGACCGCCTGGGTAGCTTTTGCAGTGCGGAAAATTGATGATTTTGACAATTTTATTCTTGTTGCCCACAGGGACTGTCCGACTGAGGTGCAGCCGGGAGAGGTGATTGAGTTTGAGTTTCCCTCCTATGTTGCCGCGAAACTTCGCCGACTGCGTGACGAGAATGTGTCTTCAATATTGAGTGTAAAACCTGAAGAAAAACGGTTTTCGGTAAGCGAACAGCTGCCAGAAGCAGATGTAATCATTCCGCTGGTATTCAGAAAACGTATAGCCGGGTATATTTTCCTGGCGTTTGACTACACAAAGGCGCTCATTACAGAAATAGAGCTTGATGCCCTGGAAATACTTGCTGCACAGTGTTCACTTTCACTCAAGAATGCCCTGTCCTTTGAGCAGCTACGCCTTCAGGGTAACGAACTGACGATGAGCAAAAACAAGCTGGAGGCGATCTTTAACGGGATTGCCTCCCCGGTTTGCCTCATTGATGTTGATTATACTATCGTTGAGGCCAATAGTGCTGCTGTCACCTTTTTTGGAAGCAAGAAAAAGGAGCTTATCGGCAATAAGTGTTATCGGGCCTTCTTCGGACGACGGCGGCCATGTACCTTTTGTCGCTCTCTCGACTGCATTCATACCGGGGTAATGCAGGAGGCTGAAGCAGAAATACAGGATAAAGTGCTTGCATTCCAGTTTCATGCCGTTCGGGTGATTGAAAACTCAAAAAGTGTCTTCATCGAGATTATCAACGATATTACCGAACAGAAAAACCTGCAAGAAGAGCTGGTGCGCACCGAAAAAATGGCAGGCATCGGAACCCTTGCTGCCGGGATTGCCCATGAGCTCAACAACCCCCTTGCGGGTATTTCGGGTACTGCTGAGATTCTCCTGGGGGAGGTAGAAGATAGTGAACAGCGGGAGTATCTTGACGATATCCTTAGTTATTCACAGTCCGCTGCCGACGTGATCAAAGAACTCTCAGTCTATTCACGCAGAGAAGTGAAAAACGTTGAACCGGTTGATATTGTCCGCGTTCTGGAGTTTTCTCTGCGACTGGCAACACGGGGTATCGATGCAAAGAACATCACGGTCAAACGCAACTATCATGCTCTGCCGCTCATTGATGCAACAGAAAGCGAACTCCAGCAGCTGTTTTTGAATTTAATTGTTAATGCCTTTCAGGCCATGGAGGGAAGGGGGACTCTCACCCTTGCATGCATGGAACGGGACGGTTTTGTGCACGTAATTATCAGTGACACCGGCTGCGGGATTGAGCAAAAACATCTTAACCAGATATTTACCCCCTTCTTCACCACCAAAGAACCAGGAACAGGAACTGGGCTTGGTTTATCCAACTGCTACAGCATCGTAGCGAAAATGTCCGGTCGCATCCGGGTAAAAAGCGAGACTAAAACAGGCTCTGAGTTTTCCGTGATTTTTCCGGTGAGCGAAGAGGGCAAGAATGCCATCTCCTTCTCCCTGGTAGAAGATTCAGCGGCTCTCAGCGATGTGTTCTATATCCAGCGCAAGGTCCTGGTGGGCGAAAAGGGGTACTTAGAAGAGACCATTCACCGTGAAGTAGATGAGAGAGCCACTCATATTCTTGCCTACAAGGGAATCCAGCCGGTGGGGACTGTTTCGTTAATGACCTCTGACAAGTTCTGGCCGATGCCGATATCCCGCCACTTTGACATCGAGCGCATTATCAACTCAGGCAAGTGCTCGGAAATCCTTCGACTCGCTGTACTACCAGAAATGCGACACACAGTCGTATCAATCGGTCTAATTGTTTTGGTTTTTTTGATGGCCAGATACCAGAAGGTTGAAGATGTCATCATAGATGTGTTCTCTGACGACGTAAAAACCATCAGACTCTACAAGAAATTCGGCTTTGTCGAGGTGGGCACCTATTACTCGCCAGGTGCCGTCACGGTATTGGTCCTGCAGAGCAAAACTCCCATGGAAAAAGACCAGAGTCAACTCAGGAATTTTGTAAAACCCCTATTTGAGCGTCTTAAACCCCTTTTCGATTTCGGAGAACATACCCAGGGTGTCCTTGATGAAATGGAAAAGATTGTCAACACCAATCCAGATGAGGTATTACAAGAGGAACAGCTTTCGAATAAGATAGCCAGTCGCACCGGCAGGGAGTAGTTTCGCGGTAAGGCTTATCAGTCGCGAACGTGCGCCGATGGCAACATACAGTGGCGCTTTTCTGCGCAGAGCAGTCTGAATGATTTTTGCAGCTACTTTGCCTGCATCAGCTCCCCCGGCAATAGCAGCATCACGCTTTGCCTTCACGTTCTTTACCTGCCGGGAATACGGGGAGTCATCAGGCATATCGGAATACTGCACTAACCCGGTATTCACAAAATCGAAATAGACATTCGTAACTCCAATACCAAACTGATGTACTTCATTCGCCAGTGAGGCCGCATAGGCGTCCAAAGCTGCCTTAGCCCCTGCATAGAGCGATGAAAAAGGCACCGGAGTACGGGCTGCAATAGAGCTGACATGGACGATGCGTCCGCCTCCGCGCCTTCTCATGTCACGGATAGCATGACGGTCAAGTGCGATTGGTCCGGTTAGATTTACTGCAAACACATAGTCCAGCGTGTCGTTGGAGAGCTCTTCAACAGCACCTATCTGAGAAATGCCAGCATTATTGATCAGCAAGTCAACATGGGGAACCCTTTGGCAAAAATGCTCAATTGAACTTCTCTCGGAAAGATCCAGTTCTTCATAAACCACTCCAGGGACACGCTGATCCTCTGCAAGCCTTGCAACGCTTCGGCACGTGCCGATCACTGTATAGCCTGTATCAATTAGCAGACGTGCACAATGTCTGCCGATTCCCCGGGATGCTCCAGTCACAACAGCAATAGGTCTCACAGTAACCACCTCCAAAAGGAAAAGGGCTGCTCCCCTCAAGGATACAGCCCCGTACATGCTAGAAACTCTTACAGTATTAACCGATAATCAGTTTCAAGAGAAACAGAATGCCGATAATAAGAGTCAATAGACTGATTTCTTTTGCTTTTCCTGCAAACAGTTTCAACAGGATCCAGGAGAGCATACCGAGCATAATACCATCAGCAATGCTGTAGGCCAACGGCATAATAATCAGAGTCAGGAAAGCCGGGATAGCTTCAGTGTAGTCAGTAAAATCGATCTCTCTGACTGGAGTCATCATAAACAGACCTACAAGGATCAATGTAGGAGCAGTGGCAGCCCCAGGAACTGCGAGAAACAGAGGGGCAACAAAAAGGGCAATGATGAACAGAACTGCAACTGTCAGAGCTGTTAAACCGGTTTTTCCGCCTTCAGCTACACCTGCTGAGCTTTCAACATAGGTCGTAACAGTACTTGTTCCAAGGCATGCACCCACTGTCGTACCAACAGCGTCGGCCATTAAGGCCTGCTTAGCTTTCGGAATGTTCCCTTCTTCATCAATCAGCCCAGCCTTGGTTGAAACACCGATCAATGTCCCAACTGTGTCGAACATATCAACAAAGAGGAACGTGAATAAAACGATCAGCATATCAAAGGTAAAGACGCTGGCAAACTCAAACTGGAAAAAGATGGGAGCCAAGGAGGGTGGTGCCCAGCTTCCACCAGGAGCTGAGGTGATGCCGAACGGTATGCCGATAAGAGTCGTGGCAATGATACCGATGAGCAAAGCACCCTTAACCCTGAATGCCAGCAACAGACCGGTTACAACCAGTCCAATGACTGCCAGCAGGGCTGTGCCAGAGGTCAAATCTCCAAGAATAACAAGGGTAGCATCGTCATTTACAATGATACCGGCGTTCTGAAATCCAATAAATGCAATAAAAAGACCAATACCTACTGATATGGCCTTTTTCACATTCTTTGGAATGCAGTTAATGATTGCCTCCCTGATATTCAACAGAGTGAGAATAATAAAGATAATACCTTCAAGGAATACAGCAGTTAAAGCAAACTGCCAAGAGTATCCCATTCCGAGCACAACCGTAAACGCAAAAAAGGCATTAAGCCCCATGCCGGGTGCCAGGGCGAAGGGAAGATTGGCCGCAAATGCCATAACAAGGGTGGCAACAGCTGCTGAAAGGGCGGTAGCGGTGAACAGTGCTTCCTTGTTCATTCCAGTGGCACTCAAAATATCCGGGTTGACCGCCAGGATATAGGCCATGGCAAGGAACGTTGTAAGACCAGCAAGCAGTTCTGTTTTAAAATCTGTCTTGTGGTCAGTCAGTTTAAACAATTTTTCCATCTATCCTCTCCTTTGAAAAATTTGATGGTCAGATTGTACTATGTTTGTCAGCCATTGTACAGAATAATTATTTTCTGTTGCACTCTGTTGCGAAACCACCTCGGTCATGGTAGTCTTAGACAGCAAGAGAGCTGATGCTGCGCTGAAGAAGGTATGGAGGAGAAAGAGAATGAGTACAAGGGAGTCAATAAAACAGCAAATAGAGGTTGCTTCCGGTCGGAAAAGAGCTCAACTGGTAGTCAAACATGCGAATATAGTCGACGTGTTCACTCACAACATAGTAGAAGGCTCTCTAGCAGTCTCTGATGGTAAGATTGTCGGCATTGGCGCCTATGAGGGAGAGCAGGAAATTGATGCCCAGGGTAAGTATCTGATTCCCGGTCTTGTTGACAGTCATGTACATATTGAATCAGCTATGGTATCTCCTGAGCAGTTTGCCGAAGCTGTTCTTCCCCGGGGGACAACCACCGTCATAGCCGATCCGCACGAAATCGCAAATGTATGCGGTCTAGACGGTATTCGTTACATGCTACAGGCCACAGAACATCTTCCCCTGCATACCTATGTTATGCTGCCCTCCTGCGTGCCTGCAACACAGTTTGAGCATTCGGGAGCTGTGCTGGGGGTATCCGAACTGGAACAATTGATCGATCACCCTCGTGTGCTTGGACTGGGAGAGGTAATGGACTACTACGGGACAGCTGCCGGGGAAGACCAGTTAGTCGAAAAAATAGCCATGGCACGCAGCCGCAACAAACATATTGACGGACACAGCCCCATGCTGGAGGGAAAAGATCTTACTGCCTACGCTGCGGCCGGAATTACCACTGATCACGAATGTTCTACCGTTGAGGAGATGAATGATCGGATTTCCCGGGGAATGTATGTGCTCCTCCGCCAGGGATCAGCGGCAAAGAATTTGCCAACTCTTTTGCGGGGAGTTAACCAGTACAATTCCCGGCGCTGTCTGTTTTGTACCGATGACAGGCAACCGGAGGACATTCTTAAAGATGGTCATATCGACAACCACCTGCGTACTGCTGTTGCCCTGGGAACAGATGCGGTCACGGCAGTGCAAATGGCAACGATAAACGCCGCCGAGTGCTATGGACTCGAAAAGACCGGCGCACTGGCCCCCGGCTACCAGGCCGATTTCCTCATCCTTGACAACCTGCAGGACTTTACGGTTGAACAAGTATTTATTGGCGGGACCTTGCAGGCAAAGGAGGGGGCCTGCCTTGATAAGTTCCCGCGTCACTCAACTGAGACGGTAACAGGAACGGTACATACAGCTCCGTTAACCAAAGAGATGTTTACCTTGCCCCTTAATTCAGACGTAGCCCGGGTAATCCGTATCAATGCTAACACTCTCGTTACCGAACATGCGATACGAAAGGTGTTTCGGGATACACAGGGGAACTTTATCAACGACCGGAATCTCGATTTACTCAAACTTGCTGTTGTAGAACGCCACACTGGTTCAGCCCGCATTGGGCTGGGAATTGTTGAAAACTATCAGCTGCATGGCGGGGCTATTGCGACGACGATCGCTCATGACTCTCATAATATTATTGCCATCGGCGATAATGATGACGATCTCGCATTAGCAGTAGAACACATAATCTCCATTTCAGGCGGTATTACCATGTGTGCCCAGGGAAAAGTGTTAGACAGCCTGCCGCTCCCGATAGCCGGCCTCATGTCTGAAGAAGGCGCTGAGTTTGTCAGTGATAAGCTTAAGGCAATGCACCAGGTAGCTTTCTCGACCTTTGGTATCAACCCGGAGATTGATCCCTTTATGACACTGAGTTTTCTTGCCCTCCCGGTCATTCCGGATCTCAAACTCACCGATATGGGACTGTTTGATGTGCGTGAATTCTCATTTGTCGATATTTCTGTAACCTGAGAACCTACAGGCTGCGGCACACGATGATCCGCCCCTCATGGTGGATAACCTCAATGGCAGCATCATAGAGATGAGAAAGTCTTTCCCCGGTGAGAGCACCGGTTTTGTGCTCCATCGAAAGGAGATGTCCTGCTTTTAACATGGCCACACTGTCGGCCGTGTCCGCAGCAAAATTGGGGTCGTGAGTGGTGTAGACGACACTGAGGCCCGTTTCTTTGAGATGCAGGATAATTTCGGCTGCTTGAGCAGTATTCCCGGGATCAAGACTGCTTGTCGGTTCGTCGAGCAAAATAATATCGGGCTGTTGGGCAATGGCCCTGGCTAGCATGAGAAGCTGCCGCTGCCCGCCGGAAAGAGTAGTAACTGCTCGTTGCGGGGAAAGATCCAGCCGCACCGTCTCGAGAGCCTCCAGTGCAATATCAATATCCTCGGGAGAGGGGCTGGCAAGCTGCGGCAGATAGGGTGCACGTCCGAACAGTACATAATCAAGGAGCGTAAACGAGAACTGCAGCGGTTCGTTCTGGGGAACCAGACTGATCAGTTGTCCCCGCTTACGCTTTGACAATGATTGTACGGGCTTGCCTTGTAGCAGGACCTGCCCCGTATCAGGAGCTTTCCACCCAAGCAGTAAATCCATCAGCGTCGACTTCCCGGCGCCGTTTTGCCCCAGCACCGCGGTAACCTGGGAAGAGGGAATTTCCAGGTCAACAGAATACAGGGCATGCACACGGCTAGACGGGTAGGTGTAGGAGACCTGCTCTAACGAAAAGACGCTGCTCATACCGTTTCTCCCAGTCCTTTTCGGGATGTCAGTAGAACGATAAACAACACCGTACCAAACAGACTTGTCACGATCCCCAGGGGAAGCTCGCCGGAAAACAGGGTCCTTCCCAGGTTATCACAGATAACCATATACAAGGCTCCGATGACGATTGACCCGGGGAGGGCGAATGAGGAATTGGAGCCGAACACCCGGCGGGAGAGATGGGGAACAATCAGTCCCACCCAACCGATGAGACCGGAAACCGATATGACAGAAGCCGTTCCCAGCGTCGCAACAACGAGGATAAAGCGTTTTTCTGTCACCGGGGATATGCCCAGTGAGTGCGAAGTCCGGTCATCCATCGAAAGGAGATTCACCCTCCATCTGAAGGCGATGAGGATCAGCAAAGCTGCTATGGTAATCGGTGCGATGGAAAGCAGCTGGTTCCAGTCAATATTCCAGAGCCCACCCAGCAGCCAGAAGGTAATTTCCTGCAACTGACTCTGAGGGTCGGCTGTGTACTTGATAAAGCCAAGTCCAGAGGAGAAGAAGGCCGATACGGCAATACCTGCCAAAATAAGGCGCAGAATCCAACCACCGAAATGGAACCGTTTTGCCAGCAGGAACGAGAATATCAGGCCCAGCAAAGCGAATATCGAGGCACTTGTCTGAATAAGAGCGCTGTGATAACCGAACAGCAAAATGGCGGCTGCAGCCCCGAACGCTGCCCCCTGAGAGACCCCTAAAAAACCGGGTTCGACCAAAGGATTGGAAAAAAGCATCTGAAAGACAAACCCGGCGGCTCCCAGGACGGCGCCGGCAATCAGGGCGGTGATTACCCGGGGAACTCGAAGGGAGAGGACAATTGTCTGCCCCATACTGTCAGACAAGAGAAATCCGGGGCTTTGCAAGCCGGGTGAGGGATATCTGCCCAAAAAGAGGGAAAATATTCCCACGACGGCAACCAGCACAAAGGCGCCGAAGAGCAGTCTCCTGTTCCGGGCGCCCCCATCTTTAGAGTGAGTTTTCATACCGTTGTAGTATCTCCTCAACGATGTCTTCATCAGTGATGCGGTAGAGTTCTTTGTAAAAGTCAGTTATGCTCTCTTCCATGCTTGTTCCCTGAAACGCTTCAGGGTGTAAATCACGGGAGAGCCACTCAAGACCGAGAATCCAACGGGTGTCAGGCTGAGCCCAGTTGTGAAAGTCAGCCGGGAATGCCTTCACTTCACCATTCTGGTAGGCCTGCAGCCCCTCCCAGGCATCACTTTCTGCAATCTGGTCGAGAAACGTATCCGTGGGAGCGCGATAGCTGATAATATAAATACGGTCGGGGTCCCAGGAAGCAATCTGTTCAAACCCTACCTTCTGCCAACCGTCTGTCAGATTTGATTCTTTCCAGATAGCCTCAGCACCGGCTTTTTCTGCCATGTCCGTCTGCATCCAGCTTTTTGGAGGAGTCTGAAAGGCGGTGATGCCGTCTCGTGCTGACGCATAGAGCAGCAGAATCTCTTCACGTTCGTCAGCAGAGTTCTGTGATACCTGTTCACGGATGTAGGAAAGTCTGTCGTGATAGTAACCGGTAATATCTGAGGCTCTCTCCTCCATACCGAGCAGAATGCCTAGTTGTTCAATCTCTTCAAAATAGGCGTCAGTGGACTCTAAATTAAGCGTAAACACAGGGAGACCCAGCTTTTCAAGCTGCTCTCCGAGCGATCCATAGACATAGTGCTTTATCAGGACTAGATCAGGGTTCATGGCAGCTATCTCTTCGGCTCCGGCGGCATGGGATGTCCGCTCAGTTGCCGGAAAATCAGGAGCGATATAGGTGAAAAAATCGCCTAGCCCTTGATCTGTTTTACCGAGTCCAACAACATCTTCTCGAGCTTCGGGAAACAGATAGAGCGCATCAGCAACGATCATCGTCGCCTTTCCCACCACTGCAATACGATCGGGGTAGGCCTCAACTGAAACTTCACGACCGAGAGAATCTGTCGCCGTGACCTGTTCAGCAGAGACCTCTGCAGTCTCCTCTGCAGTTCCTGCAGCTGCGACTGGAAACAGTATTATCGCCAGTAGTAGTCCGGCAAGCAGCAATCTGCGTACAAAACCAGTATGTATCATAGTATACCTCACTTCTTAGTAGTTTTCAGACAGAAGGTACCATTATATGTAATAAAATACAATGGTTTTTACGTTATTTTAAGCATCGTTTCCGCTTCAAGTAAAGCCTCTGTAATCGAATACATATTAGAGATTGTGCCCACTTGAAGCTCCTCGGTAAGCTGGTAATAATCGAGGCAGGTACCGCATACGAGCAGTTGAGTGCCACTAGTAGCAATCTGGCGCAGGTCATCAAGCACTTGTGATCCGGTACAGGCCAGTCTGACAGCTGAATTCATGAAAATCAGCTGGTTGGGTCTGTGTTCAAGCTCCGTCAGAGTATAGATAAACCCTTTCATCAACAGGGCCCCAAGCTCCTGGTCGCCCGAACCAAGCAGATTCGAGGTGAAAAAGAGCGTTTTGTTCCCCGAAGCATTTTGAGGTTCATCAGGTTGTATCTGGAGTTGTTCGTCACTCGTACTGATGACAAACTCCTCACCTTCCTGGGTCACCGTCAGATCAGTGAAACCCTGTTTCGTCAGAAAGCGGGAGACATTCTCTTTAGCCGCTACATTGTCCACCCGGACTGTCACTCCGTCACAATCATCTTCTTGCAAGAGCTTTTTTGTTAACACGAGCGGTTTAGGGCAGGGCAGCTCTCTGGCATCAAGATATTTTTTCATAAGCTAACTCCTTGGTATTCGTTGTGTGTATGGAATAGATCCCCTCCACCCCTTCCAGGTGGTAGCGCTCAGGTGAAACTCTGGCTGCTATGGAAAACCCGCATTCCGAGCTGATTTTTCGAGGAGTAGGTACGGTTCTGAACTCACCGGGATCCACGTTGGAAGCAAGTATACCTTCAGCCGCCATCACATAGTGAGTCGAATAGAAGGTGATCAGGTACCTATAGGTACGAAGAGCTCCTTTGGCTCCGGGTTCAGACAACGTGGATCTCCTCATTTCCAGATACGACCTCCCCGACGATCGAGGCCTCAACTCCGGCAGTGCAAAGTTTGTTAAGCAACATATGAGCCTCATCAGCACCTATGGAAATCAATAGACCACCCGAGGTCTGCGGATCGTAGAGTACCTGAAGTACATCTTCATCAATATGCTCGGCGCCGTGCACCCACTTTGAACGAAAATCCTTGTTACGGTACGTTCCAGCAGGTATAAGTCCCATGGAGACATACTCAGTGACCTCGGGCAGAAGTTTGACAGACCCGGCATATAGTTTGATGCCTGCCTGGCTGCCGATGAGCATTTCGCAGGCATGACCGATGAGTCCGAAGCCGGTTACATCTGTACAGGCATGCACCGAATATTCCTGCATAATCTCGGCGGCCTCCTTGTTGAGCCGCTGCATTGAATCCTCTGCTGCATGTATGGCCTGCTCAGATGCCATTTCAGCCCGCAGGGCTGTATTGATGATACCGGTTCCAAGCGGCTTTGTGAGTATCAGCTTGTCTCCCGGTTCAATGGTGTTGTTATAGCGGATATCGGATATGTCGATGATACCGGTGACTGAGAAGCCGAACTTGAGTTCAACATCTTCAACACTGTGACCGCCGACAAGGGCCGTTCCAGCCTCACCTAACGCCTGCAGTGCTCCGGCTGTCATGTCCCGTAGATAGGTTACCTCCAGGCGATCTTTCGGAAAACAGACCACACTGACAGCTGTCAGGGGTCTCCCTCCCATCGCATAGATATCTGAGAGCGAATTTGCCGCAGCAATACGACCAAAGGTAGCAGGGTCATCGACGATCGGCGGAAAGAAATCTATGGTGTGAATCAGGGCACGCGTATCATCTAGTGCATAGATGCCGCAGTCCTCACTGCTGCTGTAGTCGGCAAGCAACTGAGGATAATCAGGTTGGCTCAGTCCACAGAGTGCCTGGTCTAGCAGGCCGGGACCGAGTTTTGCCCCGCATCCAGAAAAGGCTGTATATTCGGTGAGATTGATCTTTTTAGCCATATATTATCTCCTTTATGCACTCAACAGTCTGGTCAATTTCTGAGACTGTGGTGAATGGGCCGGGTGAGAGGCGAATTGTTCCCCCGGTTTTCAGGGTCCCTGTATGGTGATGAGTCCAGGGGGCACAGTGCAGTCCCATTCGGTGGGCTATACCGTTATCTTGTAACTCAAGGGAGAATTCTCCCAAGTCGATGTCAACTGGTAGGAACGAAATGACACAACCGCGATGAAGCTCTGGGGATAAGATAGTTATCTTACTGTGCAGCTGAGATAACTGCTCATAGAGATAATCAGTGATCTTCTGCTGCTGTGCGGGAAGGGTGGGAGTTTCTGTGAGGTATCTCATACTCGCTTGTAAACCTGCAATTGCGTGAATATTGCGTGTACCTGACTCATAGGCATCCGGGAGAAAGTCAGGCTGGAGGTCGAACTGCGACCTGCTGCCTGTACCGCCTTGCATAAGCGGTTCGGGCAGCAGGTTCTCAGAGAGCATCATAAGCCCGAGACCGGTGGGAGCAAGCAACCCTTTGTGGGCAGAACAGCAAAAAGCTCCATGTGCCATCTGGGAGAGGTCGATAGGTAGATCACCTGCTGCTGCAGCCCCATCGATGAGGTATGGCACCTTGAGGCGTTCACAGAGCGTTATTAGCTCTGCAACAGGGTTCTGGGCCCCGGTCACGTTTGACTGAGCTGTCCAGACGAACAGATCCGGTCGATGTTGAGAAAGCTCCTGTTCCACCTCGGCTAGCTGCAGTCTTCCGAACCGGTCACAGGCAGCCCATCGTATCTCTATGTGCTGTTCCTGCTGCAGATAACGAAGCGGCCGTGCCACCGCATTGTGTTCGGCAGGGGTTGTCAGTACCGTTGCACCCGGGGAAAGTATCCCCTGGATAACCGTATTCAGTCCTTCAGTCGCCCCCGAGGTGAAGATAACGTACTTGGGTTCGGCAACGCGGAAATAATCGGCAACCAGTTTTCGCGTAGAGTAGAGCAGCTTGCTGGCTGCTACTGCCGAATCATATGAGGAACGATTTGCATTGGCTGTCTCCTGGTTCAGCGCGTGATACACAGCTTGAGAGACTCCGGGTGCTTTGGGAAAGGATGTAGCTGCGTTATCGAGATAGATTGACATCTCCACTCTCCAGTTTATCGAATCATCATATGTGACATGAACCGCATAATACCCTCGAGCACACCACCGGCTACAGCCCTCGATTTATCAGATATCCGGTGACAGTATGTTGCATCTCCCCGTGGATCAATGTCCCCGATTTTATAGCCTTTTGTAACCGGAAGCCCGCTAACAAGCAGTCCCCTGATAACGCCGTCAATCGTTGCTTTGACCGGCTGGTCGCCGCAGGTGGCAATGACCTCTCCGGCTTTCACCATATCACCGATTTCGTGCTCAGTAGTGAACTCGCCATCTGCCGGGGAGCGAAGCACTCGCTCTCCGGTTACCCCATCAATGGTTCCCGGTACCCCGGTATCTGCTGCCGGTTCTCCTGAGGTGATTACTCGCCCCAAATCATGTCCGCGGTTTGTCTCAATAACGAGATCGACATCCTTCCCGGCGGAAAATCCCGGTCCCAAACCAATTACCAAGGGAGCCATATCCATGGCAGTACCAAGATTCTTCTTTGCCAAGATTGCATCGACAAGTATCATGGGGGAAAAGGAGGAAATCATCTTACCTTCCGGATCAGAGAGAACCGGGACAGTTCCCTCATCCATGAGCGTCTTAGCCTCAAGAAAGGAGTCTGTGTACTTGGCTTTGATACCTTCAAGCTCTATTTCACCGTCGTAGACGGCCTGAGCAAATGAAACAGTCCTTCTGATAACGGTAGGGCGTTCGGTCTCTAGCACAGCTACCCTGAACCCGCTGTTCCGGAGACGAACTACAGTCCCGGAGGCAATGTCACCACCGCCGCGTACCAGGACAAGGTTCTGAGCCCGTCTGGACAGGTTCAGTCCGCTTGTATTATTCATCACCGCCAGGACCTCGCTGATAATACTTACCGCGATCTGCTGTGGAGTTTCAGCTCCAATGTCAAATCCAGCCGGGGCGTAGAGCTTCTTTAAGTCCTGAGTGTTGATACCCCCTTCCTGCAGAGCCCCTTTCAGATAGGAGACTTTCCTGCGGCTGCCCAGCATGCCGATATATCCGGAGGGTTTTTCAATCAGATGTTGCAAGGCAGCCATGTCATGGTCGTGGGTCGCAATCACTACAGCGCTTCTCTCGTTCAGGTGCAGTTTTTCCAGTGCATCCTGCAGAGACGGTTCGCAGAGAATCTCCTTAGCCATGGGGAAGCGCTCTTTACTGGAAAATTCAGAGCGGGTCTCAACAATAGTGATTGCGAGACCTACTTCGTGGCCAAGACGTGCTATTTCCAAATTGACGTGGCCGCCTCCGATAAGGATGAGATCATCGGCTGAGGAGACGACCTCAATGAACACCTCCAGGTTGCCGCCGCAGAGCATTTCAATGCTGTTCTCTGTTCCCTGGTTGTCAAGCCGATAGGAGACAGTCCCCGACTCTCTGGAAGCAATACGTTTCTTTGCCTCCTCGATGACGTAGGACTCGGCAAGTCCGCCTCCAACGGTTCCGTATGTTTCTCCATCCTCGGTAATAATCATGCGGGCATTGCTTCTCGGGGTAGATCCTACCGCTGAGATAATGGTAGCTAAGGCAAAGCTTCGATGTGACTGTTCTAATTCAGCCGCTTTTGCAAATAAATTGTTCATATACTCTATACTCCTTTATTACGGTACCAATGTGCTGTAGATGAGAGAAAGCTCCGGCTTCAGGCTTGCGATGATCAATCCGTCGATTCCCAGATGTTGGGGAGCGAACAGCTTCCTAAGCTGTGAGATTTCATCCGATGTGCATACGTCCGCCTGGTTGAGCAGCAGTATCCGTTTAGCCCCGGCTGGACTGTCTTTAAAAAGGCCTGCCGGGTGCGTGACAAGCTCTGCAATCATGTCGGCAGACACTGTCTTGTGATCGGGGTGTTCCAGCAGTAATTTCATGCGTTCAATTCTATGTACCCACTGCGGATGAAACGGTTTCCCGAGCACTGAAAGCCCGACAACTCCGATAACAGCATCGGCATGCGGTGGATGAACCGGTTCATAATCGGCAGGGGCTTTTACTGGAAGTTTATTGGCCCCGTCTGCCTCAGCGATTATACACGCAGTATCGTCCCTGGCTGCCAACAGCAGGATATCCTCAGGTTGTATTCCGTAGACTTTTTCCTGATTCTCATGCATACGGCCAAACAGGAAAGCGGTCCCCCCTGCAGACAGAGGGTGCGAGGTATCAGTATACTTCAACGAAGAAAGGGTTTGACACCCGTCAAAGGGAAATCCGCGAAGGGAACGCTCATGTTCCGGATGGTACATCTGTGTTGTCGTTGTTACAATGCACATACCCTTTTGTCCTGTTTTCTTCCATCCACGGGCAGCGGCATAGAGCACAGAGGTCTTGCCTCCTGCTCCGACAACCGAAACAATCGCTGCTGAGTCAGCCCTCGAGTACGTGTAAATACCTGCCTGTTCGAGTAGGGTGAATATCTGTTCATCCATTATACGTACTAATATATATTGGCAGGCTAAAAATGTGAAGTAGTCTGTTGAAAAATAGGTGTATAATCAGTAGTCTAACACTAAGGGTGAAACGTACTTAGCCTACTTATCTTCGCATAGGCGCGCCCTAACTGGAGGGAGACTGAACATGGAAAGGGGATATCTCAAAGAGAACATCGGTGCAGTGCACGCTGTACAGAAGCAATTGGCACTCATTTCGCCGGATATACGCAGTCGTCTGCTTACCCGTATAGCTGATAAACTCGAAGAGCACCGTGAGCGGGTCTTTGAGGCTAACTCTTTTGATCTCGCCAGGGCTGCCCAAGAGAATCTCTCTCAACCGTTGGTAAAGCGGTTGAAGTTCGATGCCTCCAAGCTTGAACAATCCTGCGAAGGTCTTCGACAACTTGCACAGATGCCGGACCCCGTCGGTCAGAATATGCTTACCCGTGAACTCGACTCAGACTTGATACTCAGCAAGGAGAGTTGTCCCATTGGCGTGATTGGAATGATCTTTGAATCACGTCCTGATGCACTGCTGCAGATTGCAGGCCTCTGCATAAAAAGCGCCAATGGAGTTGTTCTCAAAGGGGGCTCGGAAGCACTTGAAACCAATCGTCTGCTCGTTTCCATCATTCAGGAAGCCAGCAGCCAGATATTTCCTCCAGAAGCGGGGGCAGGCTGGATTCTGCTTCTTGAGAGCAGGGAAGATGTGCAGCAGATGCTTGACATGCAGGGGTTGATTGATCTCATTATTCCCAGAGGTTCCAATCAATTTGTGCAGTTTATCATGGATCATACCAACATCCCGGTTCTCGGACATGCTGATGGGGTGTGCCATTGCTATATTGATAAAACCGCCCAAGTCGAGCAGGCAGTCCGTATTGCAGTTGACAGCAAATGTCAGTATCCTGCTGCCTGCAATGCCATCGAGACGATTCTCGTACATCAAGATAGAGCCCAGGATATCCTTCCACCTCTCGCAGAGGCTCTTGAAACTGCCGGAGTTGAGATTCGTGGAGATGAGCAGGTCCAGCAGATTATTCGCTGCACTGCGGCTCAAGAGGATGACTGGGGTGCCGAATATCTCGATTTGATTGTATCGATCAAAGTTGTGACTTCTCTTTCAGAGGCCGTTGAGTATATACACCGCTACGGTTCATCTCACACAGACTGCATTGTGACAGAAGATGCCCAGCAAGCCGAATTCTTTATGGGGGCTGTTGATTCAGCTGATGTGTTTTGGAACTGCAGCACCCGGTTTGCCGACGGATATCGCTTCGGTCTGGGTGCAGAGGTGGGAATCAGTACCCATAAGATCCACGCTCGCGGTCCGGTCGGGATCGAGGGTTTAATGAGCTATAAATGGAAGCTGCGCGGAACCGGCCAGATCGTGCAGGATTATACCGGTGAGGGAGCAAAGCGTTTTACCCACCGGGATCTTACCTAGACGAGGTCAGCGTGAACAGGGATTTCTCACACTATAAACGGATTGTTATCAAAATTGGAACGAACCTCCTGCGTGCAGAAGACGGTATTAATACCGATTTTCTCGCTGATGTTGCTGACCAGGTTGCCAGAGCAGCCGAGAAGGGGTATCAACCCCTGATTGTCAGCTCGGGTGCCATCGGACTGGGGGCAGGGGAGCTTGGTTACACTCAGAAGGTGCAGTCGATACAAAAGCGGCAGGCCTTTGCCTCGATAGGGCAGCCCTTGCTCATGGATCAGTATCGAAGAGCCTTTAAAGCCCATAACCTGGTAGTCGCCCAAATTCTGCTGACTCGTTCCATCCTGAATAACCGAAAAAGTTTTATTAACCTGAAAAACTCAGTAGAGGCTCTGCTTGCCCTTGGAGTGGTCCCCATCGTCAATGAGAATGACTCGGTCTCCACTGACGAGATCGGGACTGCTTTTGGGGATAACGATACCCTCAGCGCGCTAGTGGCGAGCAAGATTGATGCCGACTTACTGTTGATTCTCACCGATATTGATGGATTGTATGACCGGGACCCGAAAAAACACGCTGATGCCAAGCTCGTACCCACAGTAGAGGTCGTTGATGCCAGGGTGCGCTCATGGGCTGCCGGGGCAGGATCATCCTTTTCTACAGGCGGCATGCAGACAAAACTCAAAGCCGCTGAGATAGCAGCCAGGGCAGGCTGTGGTTGTGTTATTGCAAAGGGGGACGAGCCTCAGATCATTCTCCAGATTCTGGCCGGAAAACAGCTGGGCACGTATGTGTATCCGGCCCAGCGCATGGCACAGCGCTCCCGCTGGATCATGCAGTCAGTTCCCAGCGGAACGATTCATGTTGATCAGGGTGCGGTAGATGCACTTAAAGCTAATAAGAGTCTGCTTCCCTCAGGAGTTGTCTCCGTTGAGGGGGTCTTTGACAAAGGGGCCGTAGTAATGATAAATGATGTAGCCAAAGCTGTTCCCTCGTTTAACAGCCGTGAAATCGAGACGCTTATCGGAGTTCATAGCAGCAGCATCAGAGAACGGGTTGGTGAAGATAGACGGGACGTCATTGCAAGGCCGGAAGACATTGTCTTCCTTGAAACATAAGCATGGCAGGTGAGCACATGTCAGCAAGTGCATTTACCTTTATCGTGATGATCCGCAAGCATTTCCGCAATAGTCAGAAGGAGCGTAGGCGACTTGCATCACTGCTAGAAGACTTGACTGCCAGGTATGGAAGTACTGTCTTTGTCGCCATGTGTAAAAAGAATAATGTCTCCGTGATGCAGGCTGCGGTGATTTCAGACCTCATTCGCCCGATCATCTTTGATGAATATGAGAGTGCCGGTCACTATCTGAATGTAGTATTCAAACAGGTAAAAACCCCATATGCTCTGGTTCTCTGGGATGATATGCAGCTAGACGCACGCCTGGGGGAGACTCTTGTGCGCTGGCTGCTGTATCATGAGCCGCTATGCAGCGGGTATTTCAGTTACGAATCTGACATGAGTCCGATGCCGGTACTCATCAATCCCGAACTAACAGAGCATGATGAGATAACTGTTTCTCCTGCCTTCCCCCAGGCAACAGGAGAGGCCACATTATTCCCCTATGATTATGCCGGTATATACACGACAGAATATGTGTTCAGCACCGGCGGCTTTGATGAGGAGCTTGATGATGGCTATTGGCAGCTTTTGGATTTTGGGCTTTCAGCATGGACCCGGGCGCGCCCGATAGTGGTCCATGAAGGACTTGTATGTCGCTATCTTGTCGGCCATACCATGCAGTATGAGCAACAGTGCCGCTTCTATAAAAAGTTCCGGGCCAAACACTTTGGTTACACTGTTGATCAGAAATATGGCACCCGGTATAAAGGCAGTGCAAAGCGGGTACTCAGGGAATGGTTTGCTCCGAAGCTGGTGCAGGCTCCTGAGCTGCCGGTTGTAACGACCCGTGATCTCATTTCCACCTGGGGAAGCCAATGAGAATCTTGCAGCTGATGGTACCGCTTCTGGTTCTTCCTGTTCTCCTTTTTGCCCAGAACCATGAGCAGCAACAGGAGGTTTCCCCCTTTTTCATGCAGCCTCTGGGAACCGTAATTATTGATGCCGGTCACGGAGGGTATGACCCCGGTGCGGTTGCTGACCATAACGGGAAAGAAATACTCGAGAAGGATATTACGCTGCAGCTGGCGAAGAAAACGGGAAGGGAACTCGAGAAGCTGCTTCCCGGGGTAACAATTCTCTACACGCGAACCGATGACAGTTTTGTCTCTCTGTGGCGGCGTAGTAACATAGCAAACTCGGCAGAGCATCGCGAAGGATATTCAAAACTGTTTATCTCCATCCATGCGAATTCTACCGTAAGCCCTCAGCCAAACGGATTTGAACTCTGGAAGTTGGATGAAGAAACAAACCATAACTTTTTTTCAACCTATCTGAGCGAAGACGGCATTCTGAGGATGAGTAAGACACTTAACAATATGCTCAACGAGGAGTTACGGACCGCTTCTTCTCTGGCTTCGGAAGCCATACGAGGACAACTGTCTAGAGCGCTTGAAGCGAGCACAAGAGACAGAGGAATCAAAGAGGGTAAGTATTATCTGCTTCACCAGACAATTATGCCGGCGATGCTTTTTGAGGCCGGCTTCATGAGTAATGAAGAGGAGTTGAGCAGGCTTCTTACCAGTGAGTATCAGCAACTAATCAGCCAAGCTCTTGCAGAAGGTATTGCAGACTACGCACAGCAGTTAACCGCTAGTCAGGAAGATGCTTCTGCTGAACACGATACCGATTAATCAGCTCAAGCTTGCACTTCTTGAGTTTTTTGCTCAGTGAAACTTTATAAATGTGAGGATTAATCAGACGCTTGTAGGTGCGATGAAACGCGTTAATCTGCTCAAGAGAATTGGTTCTGATTGTATCGAGCGTGGGACGTTCTCCCGTGCGCTTACCTCCCTCCATTTTACAGGAAAGCAGTGGAACAACCGATGAGTATTTTGACGGTGGAAGCACAAAAAAGTCCCGGTCTATCATCGGATGGTAGAATACATGGGTATCACCGAGAGAAATCTGTTCGTCGTGCAGAGCAATAAGGTCCCCTTTAGCTCCATTCTCATTATCGAAGAACCGGTATACCTGCTTAATTCCGGGATTGGTTGTTTTCTCGTAGTTATTGGAAACCTTCATTGATGGCTGGTAGGTGCCGTCTGCATTTTTCTTTGCCGAGAGTTTATACACGCCGTTCATAGAGGACTGCCTGCCTCCTGTTACGAGGTGGGTTCCTACTCCCCAGGAATCAATCGGTGCAAGATCATTGACCAGCAGCTGGATAATATCTTCATTTAAGTCGTTCGAGGCAGCAATTGTCGCCTCATGGAGGCCTGCTGCATCAAGCCGGGTACGGACTTCACGGCTGAGGTAGCTCAAATCCCCGCTATCTATGCGCACACCAATGGATTTTCCCTGCTGCTGGAGTTCTTTGCCCACAGTAATTGCATGTTCAATACCTGAACCAAGGGTGTCGTAGGTGTCAATCAGTAGTATACAGTGGTCAGGATAGAGTTCTGCAAACGCACGAAAGGCTTCCAACTCATTTTCGAAGGCCATTACCCAGGAGTGAGCCATAGTCCCGCTGACAGGGATCCCCAGCTGCTTACCAGCCAACGTATTAGAAGTTGCTGCAGCTCCCCCGATATAGGCGGCTCTGGAAGCTGATCTTGCCCCATCGGGACCCTGGGCGCGGCGAAGCCCGAATTCAAGGATCTTCCCCTGATTGGAGGCATGGTATACACGGGAAGCCTTGGTGGCGATCAGAGACTGAAAATTTATGGTATTGAGTATAAAGCTCTCAATAAGCTGGGCTTCGATAAGGGGAGCCTCAATCCTGATAATAGGTTCGCCGGGGAAAATCACAGAACCCTCATCCATCGCATAGACCGAACCAGTAAAGGCAAATGACTCAAGAAATGTGAGAAAATCTGTTCTGAATCGTCCGGTGCCGCGCAGGAAATCCAGATCTTCCCGGGAAAAATGCAGCTGGGAGACACCCTCTAGTACATCATCGAGACCGGCAAAAATGGCATACCCGTTATTGAACGGCTGAGAGCGGTAGAACATATCGAAGATCACATCAGGGTTGTTTTCTGTTACCCAGTATCCCTGCATCATGGTGATTTCATAAAAGTCAGTCAGCAGTCCTGAGATCATATACTACCCCCTTGTGATACGCTTTTTTCCCATGTATGGTTGCAGTACCTTCGGTATGCCTACCGAACCGTCAGCCTGCTGGTTGTTTTCTAACAGGGCAACAAGGACCCGGGAGACTGCAACGGCTGTACCGTTGAGAAGATGTACATGACGAAGATTCCCATCATCTTCCCGATACCTGGTCTGTAAACGGCGCGCCTGATAATCGGTACAGTTAGAGGCGCTGGTTACCTCTCCCCAGTCACCTTGTTCCCCTCTGCCAGGCATCCAGGCTTCCAGGTCATATTTACGATAGGCGGGAGCTCCCAGATCACCGGTGCACGTATCAACTACCCGATACGGAATGGCCAGTTCCTGAAAGATCTCCTCCTCAATTGCCAGCAGCTGCTCATGAATCTTCTGTGATTGCTCCGGCAGACAGTAGACAAACATCTCCACCTTGGAAAACTGGTGGACCCGGAACAGCCCCTTGGAGAATTTCCCGGCAGCTCCTGCTTCCCGGCGAAAACAGTGGGACAGTCCGCTGAGGTAAATCGGAAGATTCTCTTTGGAAAGGATCTGTCCAGCATAATAGCCGCCAAGGGTGATTTCTGCGGTGCCGACAAGACAGGTTCCCGTTCCCTCAAGATTGTAGATATTACTCTCTTCACCACGAGGATTGAATCCAATCCCTTCAACGATCTCCTCTTTGGCAATATCAGGGGTGATTGTCAGGGTGAACCCATGGTTGCGCAGTTTCTCCAGCGCATACCGCTCAATAGCAAGCTCCAGGAGTACGGCATCATTTCGCAGGTAATAAAACTTCGGTCCGCTTACCCGGGCGGCAGTATCAAAGTCCACAAGATCCAATTCTTGTGACAGCTCTACGTGATCCTTGGGTTTGAACGAGAATTGCGGGATATCCCCCCAGCGCCGCAATTCCTTATTATCAGTCTCCTCCTTCCCCCTAGGAGCCTCGGGATGTGCATAATTGGGAATTCTAGAGGCCAGGGCCTCATATGAGCGAGTAATGTCTTCGAGAGCAGCCTCTGAGACCGCTATCTGCTTTTTGAGTTCTTTGCCTTCATTGATAAGCTGTTCTCGAGTGGCATCATCAAGCTTCCCCTTCATCTTCTTGGCATGCGCGTTCCGTTGCTGACGAAGAGCTTCAGTACGTTGGATCAGCTCAGAACGCTCTGACTGCAGCCTGATTACCTCATCAACATCAATGTTCATATTTCGATCAGTGATATTCTGCTGAATTTCATCTCGCCGGCTTGCTAATTCTCGTAAATCAATCATGATTGTGTTCCTCTATCTTGTTGTGAATGTCTCTAATTACTTCGCTGAGCGTTCTAAATCACTTGCGCGCTTTGATGCAGCAGAAACAGCATCCATCACCTCGGAGGTAAAGCCATGCTCCAGGTGGTAGAGCCCATGAACGGTCGTACCTCCGGCAGAGAGAACTGTGGTTTGTAGAGCAATGGGGTCCTCGCCCGAGGCCTGCAACAGTTCGATTGCTCCGGCAAACGTATTACTAGCCAGGGTAACCGACTCCGGATAGGAGAGGCCCTCTCGAGTTCCCCCCAGGGCGACGGCATGGAGAAACTGGTAGAAATAGGCGATAGCCGAGCCTGAAATGCCGATAAAGGCTGAAAAAAGTTTCTCTGGGAGTTCGAACACCGTCCCGAAGGTGGCAGCGACTGACAGACAGAACTGCTTGAATTCCGTCGTGCAGTCAGTTTGAAATGCAGCGGCCGTGACAGCCTTTCCGACTGAGGCGGCGACATTCGGCATAAACCGGCAAACAGCTGAAGATCCAAGATTGCTGCTGAGTGTTTCGATGGAGACACCGGCTGCAATAGATATGTACTGCTGATTGGCCTCTTCTGCCAGCAGCGGGTAGAGGTCAGGGAGAATCTGCGGCTTAACAGCCAGCATGGTTACATCACTTTGCTGCTGCAGACTGTGCAGAGAGTCAGCAACAACAGCTGATATCTCAGAAGCCAGTATAGCGGCCTTATCGCTGTCTGCATCAAACAGAATAATATCTAAATTGAGTTTTGAAGACGTTGCAATCCCGCGGGCGATTGCACTGCCCATGTTTCCGCATCCAATGATACCTATCGTCTGCATACCTAACCCCCCAAAGTGATCAAGATCGTGTAATTCTAGAATTTCGCGTACATAATTGCAACCGAAAAACCTGGCAAACCAGAGATTACACCTCCTCCCACGTGTTCTCATGCAGTTGACCGGAGGTTGTAAGACCGGGGAACTGGTGCTGGCGCAGGCATTCGAACGCTGCCACAGCGACAGCATTGGAGAGATTAAGCGAACGTGACTCGGCAATCATGGGAATTCTGACAGCCGACTCGCGGCGGGAGATAATCAGCGACTCGGGCAGGCCCTTTGTCTCTTTGCCGAAGACCAGAAACGTTTGGGAAGGATAGCAAACCTCGCAATAGGTCTTTTGAGCCTTGGTTGTGAACAGAAATAACTCGTTGGTGCCATGCTCGGAAAGGAACTGTTCAAGATCATGATATTCGTACACAGAAAGCAAATTCCAGTAATCGAGTCCCGCTCGTTTCAGGTACTTGCTTTGCAGCGAAAAGCCCAGCGGGTGCACCAAATGGAGAGTGGCTCCCACAGCGGCACAGGTACGGGCGATATTTCCCGTATTCTGCGGGATTTCAGGTTCAACTAGAACGATATGTAGGGCCATTGCTATTCCTTTTTGGGTTTTGGGGAAGACTTGTCATGTAGCAGTTCAGATGCTTTCATTATCGACCTGCCGCGACCTTTTAGTTTCAGAGCTGTCTCTTCAGCTTTCCGTTTGCGTTTATATTCATCTTCGAAGAGTTCCTCCTGCAGCGGTTCATCCCGTGTTTCAACCGAGTACATGGTTATTCCAACCAGCCGGATGGGGGTAGAGGAGTCCCAGCGGCTGGTGAACAAGTCCCAGGCATGATGGAAGATCTCTTCTGCTGAATATATGGGCTTATCAGGCGTACATTGCGCACTGTGGGTAGTAAAATTATACAGTTTGTATTTTATCCCGACAGATGAGCCTGTCAGTCCTTTTTGCATCAGACGGAACATGACGTGATGGGCAAGCTGATGGAACGTCGATCGTAGCAGCTCGGCGTCACGAGTATCCTCCTCGAGGGTCACCTCATTGCCTACCGACTTGCTTTTTGCCTGAGAGGAGAATATGCCGGGGTCTACCCCGCGGACAATGCGGTAGTAGAATATACCTGAGGCCTCTCCAAATAGTTTTTGCAGGGAGGGAAGGGCATATTGCCTGAGCTGCTCAATAGTAAAAATCCGGGCCTTATGGAGACGGTTCAGTCCCTGCTTGCCGATACCCCAAAGCTCATCAAGGGAGAATGAGGAGATAAAATCGTATTCGGAGCCTTCGGGCACCTCGCAAATACCATCAGGCTTGTGACGGTCGGAGGCCATCTTAGCGATATACTTATTTGCTGCAATGCCGATGGAGGCTGTCAGTCCAGTTTGGCTGCGCACTCGCGATTTCAGTTCTTTTGCCGCTTCCATCGCCGGTCCGTATATCTTCTGAGTACCGCTCATATCTAAGAAAGCTTCATCAACAGAGATCTGTTGCATGGCAGGGGCAAACGAGGAAAAAATTGCCATGATATGTTCGCTTACCTGTTGGTAGCGTTTCATCCTGACAGGAACGAAGAAGCCGTTTGGACACAATGAACGGGCCTGATAGATCGGCATGGCGGAATGGACTCCGAATGTCCTCGCTTCATACGAACAGGCAGAAACTACCCCGCGATTAGAGTCTGCACCCCCTACGATAACCGGCTTTCCCCGTAACTGCTGGTGGTCATGCTGCTCAACTGAGGCGTAGAACGCATCCAGGTCAACATGGAAGATACAGCTCATGTTGTGCCTCCAGCAGATTTACGATCTTCAAAACGTTGAAGAGCCTCCCCAAAGATTCGCGTAAAAAAATCACTCCACGAAATACCGGAGGCAAGGCATAGCTGCATACACAAACTTGCCGAGGTCATACCCGGTATGGTGTTCAGCTCGTTGAAAAACAGCTGCCCGGTTTCTGGATCGTAAAAGAAATCAACTCGAGCAAAGCCTGAGCACTCCAACAGGCGGTAGATCGTTCGAGAGTAGAGCTGAATGCGGTGTTCCAGCTCTGTTGGGATAGAGGAGGGCACTGAGAAGGTGACACTGTTCTCTAGGTACTTTCTCTGGTAGCTGTAAGGTTGCCCGCTCGTATGGATTGTGCCGGAGAGAGAACTGATACAGGTATCGGCCGGACCGAGAACCGTACATTCTATTTCCTCAAATACCCTCCAGGGTTCAACAAGGGCCGCTGTGTCGTATGCAAACGCTCTCTGCAGGCCTGCTAGCAAATCTCCGGAGGAGTCAATTCGGCTTACTCCGAGTGAGGATCCTCCCGTTTCAGGTTTTGTGATGCAGGGCAGGCCGATTACATCAATGAGTCTGTCAGAAAGGGAGGTCTCATTTGCAGAGAGCTCGTTCGCAGATACACGGACCCAGGGAAGGGTCGGGATCTCCTCCTGGGCGGCAAGCAGCTTTGCCCAGGATTTTTTCATGGCTGCAGAACTGGCAAAGTGTGAGGAGCCCACAAACGGAATGCGGACAAGTTCGAGCAGCCCCTGGAGCGCCCCGTCCTCCCCGAATGTTCCATGGGTTAAGGGGAGGATTACATCGATATCCAATGCTGCCTTCTTGCTGGTTTGCAGCCCTCCGCCGGGAATAACCAATACCTGCTCTTCCGGGTTTTGTTCGATGAGCAGACTGCCGGCATGCTCGTTGAGGTTGTCTTGGAAAAACCAGAGGCCCTCTTTCGTGATACCGATACCAACCACCTGGTAGCCGCACAGTGTGAGCTGTCGGCAGACCTCACGTGCTGAAATACAGGAGACCTCATGCTCTTGTGATCTGCCTCCATATAATACGGCAATATTCATAGCAGAAAGACCTCCCGGAACGCCGATTCCACAGCCTCAAACTCATCCCACGGATAGGAAACGCCGTTTGCCTCGATACTCTTCTCATGTCCCTTGCCCAAAAAGAGCAGCACGTCCCCCTCCTTAGAGTGCGATACCGCTTCACGAATTGCCTCTTCACGTTTCTCAATATACCATATGTGGCTTTGTTCTTCAGCTGAGAGTTCGCTGCATATGTCCTGAAAAATACCGAAAGACTCCTCGCCCCTCGGGTCCTCGCTGGTTATGAACACCAGTTGGCAGCAGGCAGCAGCAATGCTCCCCATCGGGGCACGCTTGCCTCGGTCTCGTTCTCCAGCGGCACCGAAGACAGAAATAATTTTGCTCCGGGGGTGTTGTTTTTTCACTGATGCAAAGAGTTTGTCGAAAGCATCAGGTGTGTGGGCAAAATCGATGATACACCTACGTCCGCTGCGTACAAACTGATGGAAACGGCCCTTGGGGAGCTGCAGAAAATCAAGATGGGAGGGAAAGGGCAAGTTAAGTGAAATTAGAACGGCACAGGCGGCTGCCAGATCATGCTGGATAACCTCCTGATCAAAGCGGGAGGCATAGGTAATCTGGTTTTCGTTTACGTAACAACCAAAGGCGGAACTGGAATAGCGAAATACCGCTTCTAAGGTTCCCGGCAGTTCAAAATCAAGATCTTTCGGCAGCAGAGCCGGGGAGTGTGAATGACGAAGCTGCAAAAAGAGGCGCCGCTTATCGGCAATATACTGACTGCGACTGCCGTGAAAATCAATATGTTCACTGGTGAGGGTGGTCAGCACAGCTGCATCAAACTGAATGTCAGCAAGCCGTTTTGTCTTCATTGAGAGGGCATGAGAAGAGGCCTCAATAACCGCATACTCGGCACCATGTTTGGCAGCAGTGTGGAGAAACGCATGTATACCAGGCGCCTCCGGCGTGGTAAGTCGAGCGCTTTGTTCGCAGAGACCTGTCCCCTCGTCTGTATAGACAGTTGACAGGAGAGCTGTTTTTATACCTGCAGCCTGTAACAGTTGGTAAATAAAAAAGCAGGTAGTGGTTTTCCCGTCGGTTCCGGTCACGCCAATTACGACAGGTGATAAGCTCCCGGTCTGATAAAACCAGGCGCTGATGTTTGACATATCACGACGGGCATCGTCGGTACTGATTGTAGGGACTTCACTTTCTTCAGTTAGTGTTCCCTCATGCAGAACAGCACTTGCACCCTGATCTGCTGCCAGTTTGATAAAATGCGTGCCATCGACATGGTTCCCAGGAAGCGCAACATAGAGCGAACCCTCCCGGCAGTCCTGATACCGATTGGTAATGTGAGTGAATCGCTGATGTAGATCTCCGCGAATGATAAGGTGGGGAAATTGTCTTTGTAATTGGGCAAGACTGCGTGCATCCATACTTTGATTAGTATAGTATCAATTCGTTGTTCTTGTCACAAGCATTCGTGGAAATGCAAGAAAACGGCCGGACTGTTAAAAAGCCCGGCCGTACATATATTGCTGCTACATCTTACCTAGTCTGTTAGTTCATCCATTGAGTGCAAATAGTCGAAGTACTCCATATCGGTGGAGAATGTCTTCTGCAGCTCCGGTACTGACTTCTTGTAAGATTCCAGTGTTCTCCAGAACTGGAAGAACACTTCATCAGCCCCGTAGGAGTCAGCATAAATTTCAGTAGCATCCGCATCGGCCTCACCGCGGATCCCTTCAGCCCTTGAATAGGCTTCTGAGAGAATACGCTTCTGGTCATTTTCCAGACGACCTCTCCATTCAGCCTTTTGCCCTTCTCCGTAAGATCGGTAGGCCTCGGCAATCTGGTTTCTCTCTTTGATCATACGGTCATAGACACTCTCGGTGAGATCCTCAGAGTAGCGGATCTGTCGGATAAGTACATCGATCAGCTTAATTCCGTACTCTTCAGTGAATGAGTTTGCATACTCGTACATTTCCTCAGAAATGACCCCACGCCCTTTGCTGATACTTTCAAAGTTAGATTGGGTTTCTGTGAGTTCTCTCAGATCATCAGCGTCATCTTCTAACTCGGAGGTCTGGGATTCGACCGGATCGGTAATATCCACCTCATTTATCTGGTTGGATGTTCGTACTGATTCAATGAGATAATTATCAGAGATAATGGTACGTACCGCCGAATCCACGATATCATCAAGTCGCCCGTATCCCTGTTCCATGGTCGTTACTGACTCATAGAACTTTGCTGGATCGGAAATCTCCCAGCGGGCGGTAGTATCAACCCAGATGAACTGGTTCTCGCGTGTCGGTATGCGCTGTGCCTGTCCGTCCCAGGAAAGTACTTTATCAGAATACTTTACTACGCTGTCGACTACCGGAAGCTTATATTTCAGCCCGGGAGTTGTTGCAGAGTTTATGATCTTGCCAAACCGGGTGACGACCGACTGTTCGCCCTCCTCAAGGATGTAAAACGGTCCCAGGAGAAACAGCACTACTGCCAGTACAACAAGTATGACTAATGCAGTTATTGTTTTTTTCATTCTAGGCCTCCTGGTGTCTGCGGCTGCAGATTCTGGAGTGGCAGGAAGTTTTCAAGAGTGCGATCAATGAGTGTGATATTACCTCCGGCGAGAATGTCCTCCATGGCCTCAATGTAGAGCCGCTTGGCGGTTACATCTTTGCTTACTCGGTAGGCACGAAGAACTGAATCAAAACGGGCGGCATCACCAATAGCTTCGTTGACTCGCTCTGAAGCATACCCTTCAGCTATCTGGATCTGCTGCTCAGCTTCACCTTCTGCCTTCGGGATTTCAGCGTTGTAGGCCTGCTTTCCTTCATTTATCAGTCTGTTCATATCCTGGATGGCTTTATTGACATCCTCAAAGGCGTCCTGAACTCGACCAACAGGAGGTACAATGTTTTTGAGTTTCACCGTCACAACCCGTATACCTAGGCCATAGTTTCGAAAGAGGGTCTGCATCCGTTCCTGCGCATCAATTTCCATCTCCGAACGAGCGGCTGCCATTACTGAAAGGATCGGCAGGTCGCCGACAATCGCGTTGAGAACCGACTGACTGATATCCCGGATTGTTTTTTCCTTATCTTCTACATTGAACAGCCAGGCGATGGGATCATCAATCCTGTACTGCACAGTCCACTCAACATCTATGATATTCAGATCCCCAGTGAGCATGAGAGACTCATTGGTATAGTCGCCAGAAGCACGCGTGCTTGTGACTCCAGCCTGTTGGGTTCTGAACCCGAAATCCATTGTCTGTACCACCTGTGTGGGTACATTCATATTCTTTTCGATACCAAGCGGTACCTTAAATTGGAGCCCCGGACCAACAATTCGATTAACCCGACCAAACCGGAGCACAACGCTGCGCTCAGTCTGATCAACAACAAAAAAACTGCTCAAAAGTAGGGCAATTACAACAATTGCCAATACGACCAGTACAACTATTTTTGGTTGAATGTTAAAATTTTTTGGTATCGGAGCATCGTCACGTTCTGACATAACTCCTCCTATGATATAATCGCATGATAGTAAGTGTAATGCTCTGCATCAGGAGAGTCAACCTAGCAAGAGGTTGTCATGGGAACTCAGAAGATAGTACTATAGGCTCTGTAGTCACGTAAAAGGAGATAGCACCCCAAGTGGTTTTAAAGAGTATTGAGCTGTTCGGATTCAAATCGTTTGCAGACCGCAGCAAACTGGAATTTTCCCCAGGAATCACCTCTCTGTTAGGTCCCAATGGATGTGGCAAGAGTAATATCGTTGACGCAATCAAATGGGTGCTTGGTGAGCAATCGATTAAGACCCTGCGTGCAGGAAAGATGGAAGATGTCATCTTTAACGGGACCCAGTCACGAAAGAAACTGCAGGTCTCCGAGGTTATTCTCGTTATTTCAAATGAGCAGGGCTATCTCCCGTTGGATGTCTCCGAAATCGCCATAAAGCGCAGGATGTACCGCTCCGGAGAGAGTGAGTACTTTATCAACAATGCTCCTGTGCGCCTCAAAGAGGTTAAGGAACTCTTCTATGATACCGGAGTGGGTAAGACAGCTTATTCGATCCTAGAGCAGGGCAAAATAGACCAGATTCTTTCACAGCGGCCAGAGGACCGCCGGTATATTTTCGAGGAGGCCGCCGGAATCACCCGTTTCAAGCAGCGCCAGCAGGAAGCCGAGCGCAAACTTGTCAGAACAGATGAACACATCACCAGGGTGCAGGGAATCTTAAAAGAGGTAAAACAGACCTATGATACTCGCCGTGGGCAAGCTGAAAAGGCCAAAAGGTACCAGGAACTTGAACAGGAGGTTTTTCGGCTGGAAGTTGAACTGCAGCTTGTCAGGGTCCAGACTCTGAAACAGCGCATTGAGAACAAGCAGAAGGCTATCTCAGAGGCCCAAAGCCAGATTGCATCACTCACAGAACAAGAGACACACCTGCAGCAGCAGATTGATAGCGAACTTGAACAAATGAACCGCTTATCAAAAGAACGCATTGAAGTCCAGAATCAGCTTCACCGGATGGATGAATCGAAAACAAGCCGGAAGAACCAGCTCGAATTGTTAACAGAACGGGTAGCCGATTTTCAGCAGGCTGCAGAGAGCAGCACTCACCGAATAGACCTCATTTCACAGCGCATTGACAAGATCCGCCGTGATATTGAGTCAAAACGAGAGCTCTATGACCAGACGCAGAAGGAGTATGAGCAGACCCAGAATGACCGTCACATCTGCGGCCAGACAATTCAGGCCTCAGAGGAGCGCATTGAGGGGAATACTGGTGAACACACTGCAGCAGAACAGGAATTAGCACAGATTGATTCTCGGCAGGTGGAGCTTGGCCGCCGTCTGCAGGAGATAACCGAATCCATTGCAAAGGAACTTGATTCTCAGCTGATCTCCAGCGGATATTCTGCTGGAGAACGCAGTAACGTTGAGAAGGAGATCATCCATCGGCTTGAGAGTCTGGAGGTAACCGCACGGGGAAGAGCAGCCCTCCTGCAGGATGCTGCAAAAATTGGAAGCAGGCACCGAAAAGAACTGCTCAAAGGGGCCCTGAACGATTTCGAGACCATTGAGCAGGAATTAAACAGTCTAAATGAACGGGTCTCAGAATATATTGGGATGCTGCCGCGGTTTATTGATGATTTTCTCTCTCCAGCTGGTATCATGACAAAAAAACGTGACATCGATACCCAGATTGAGAAGCTCTATGAACGCCAGGCAGAGGTAAAGCAGCACATAACGCAATTAAAAGAGGAGAAACAGCAGTTAGAAAAACGCCTGACTGAATACCGAAAGACCTATCAGGAAGCAGAATTGGCTGAAGTGCGGCAGAAGGATCGTCTTGAAAACCTCTCGCGAGAACTGCAGGAACTCAGACGCAAGGAGCAAGAAGATGCCGAGGAGCTCGAAAGTGAGCGGAAGGTGCTCAAAGAGAGTGAACATAAGCAAGCCGAGACGCAGGAAAAGATCAGGGTGCTGCAGGAGACTACTGAGGTAAAAACTCAGGAAGAGCACGAGTTGAAAACGCGGAACACCGCCATTGGTACAGAACTTGACTCTCATAGCAGCACGTTGGCAACACTCCGCTCTGAACTGCAAAGCAAGCAGCAGGCACGCAGTGAGGCCTCCCAGGGGCTTGAACGGGCAAAAGCTGAGATAGCTTCCCTCCAGGAGGAGATGGAGTATATCTATTCTACCTTTGAGGAAGATTACGCCAAAAGCCTGCATGAGTATGAGGGGCGTACTGTGGAAAGCTCTTTGGACCACGACGCTCTCCGCAGGCAGCTTAAGCATCTTAAGGAGCAGGTCGCCTCCCTCGGTTATGTAAATCACATGGCAGCAGAGGAGTTTTCCGAGGTGAAAGAGCGCTATGAGTTTCTCCACAAACAGCTTCGGGATCTCGAACAGGCTAAGGAGGATCTCCAGACAGTAACCCAGGAGATTACCGCCCGGTCACAGGTTCTCTTTGAAGAAAGCTATGCGAAAATCAAAAAGAATTTTCATGCGATGTTCCGCCGCCTGTTCGGCGGGGGAAGGGCAGAACTGCGGCTGGTTGATCCCAATGACGTACTGAATACCGGTATTGACATATTCGCCCAGCCTCCCGGTAAAAAACTTGAGAAGATCTCGCTGCTCTCCGGTGGCGAGCGTTCAATGACAGCCGTAGCGCTGCTGTTTGCTACCTATCTAGTCAAGCCGGCTCCTTTTTGTATTCTCGATGAAATTGATGCTGCCCTTGATGATGCCAATATCGGCTATTTCCTTGATATGCTGCGTGAATTCAGCGAAAAGTCGCAGTTTATCATCATCACACACAACAAAAAAACCGTACTTGGCTCAGGGGCGATGCTTGGAGTGACTATGCAGGAAGCAGGAGTCTCCAAGGTCGTTTCCTACCGGCTGACAGAGGATGTTGCTGCTGCCAATCACGGTTGACATGCAGCCTGTTTTTGCGTTATAAGTCCTTACGGTGAAGTGGGAACGTTATGCTTGAAAAAATATCGGATAAAATGTCGGATGTCGTACGCCAGTTTTCGGGTAAGGCATCGATATCAGAAAAAAATATAGAAGACGCTGTAGAAGAGATTAAGCTTGCCCTGCTGGAGGCTGATGTCAATCTTCGGGTTGTCCGTCGGTTCATCAACCGTACCATTGAAGAAGCTAAGGGTGAGAAGGTCCTCAAGGCAGTCCATCCCGGACAGCAGTTTGTTAAGATCGTGCATGACAGGATCGTACAGCTGCTCGGCGATGAGCGCAAGGAACTGCTGCTCAAGGGTCCTGACACGCAGTCTGTGATCCTGATGATGGGATTGCAGGGCTCTGGTAAGACCACCACAGCTGCCAAGCTAGCCTTCCGGATGAAGAAAGAGGGAAGGCGTCCGCTTCTGGTCGCTGCTGATATGGTCCGTCCGGCAGCTATTGACCAGCTCGAGGTTCTCGGGGATAGTATTTCAGTCCCGGTGTTTTCAGAGCGTGAGTCTGATCCGGTTACTGTGGTGAAAAAAGGACTGGCCCGGGCAAAGCGCGAACAGTTTGATACAGTCATAGTCGATACATCCGGACGGATGCATCTTGACGAACAGCTGATGGATGAAATACATCGCATCCATAAAGCTGCAAATCCGGATGAAACGCTGTTTGTAGCAGACTCAATGACCGGTCAGAATGCGGTGACTATTGCCAAGGAGTTTGACCAAAAGGTTGGCATATCCGGAGTGGTGCTGACAAAGTTTGACTCAGACACCCGCGGAGGAGCTGCTCTGTCAATCCGCAGTATCACCGGCAAGCCGATCAAGTATATCGGTGTAGGTGAACGGGTTGAAGATCTTGATCCCTTCTATCCCGAGCGGATAGCCTCCCGTATCCTGGGGATGGGGGATGTTGTCTCTCTGGTTGAGAAGGCACAGGAGTCTATAGAAGAGGCCGATGCCCAAAAGCTGCAGAAAAAGATTGCCTCTGCAACCTTTGATTTGCAGGACTATCTGGAGCAGATGCAGCGGATGACAAAAATGGGGCCACTTGAGTCCATTGTTGATATGATTCCTGGGGCTAAAGGTAATATCAGTGAAGACGATATCAACCAGGAAGAGATGAAGCGTGAGCAGGCAATTATTCAGTCAATGACGCTGGTTGAACGGCACAATTTTCGGATAATTGGTCCCGGTCGGCGCAGAAGAATTGCGGCCGGAAGTGGAACAGCTGTATATGATGTGAACAGGCTGTTGAAGAAATTTGATAAAATGCGGCAGACCATGAGAAAAGTCGCAAAAAATAAGAAATACCAGGCTCAGATGCTCAAACAGATGGGCATGTAACGTTCGAGTTGAAGTAGGAGGATATGAGTGAGTGTTAAAATTAGGTTGAAGCGATTCGGGACGAAGAGAAGACCGTACTATCGAATTGTGGTAATGGATTCAAGAGCTCCGCGTGACAGTAGAACCATAGAAGAGGTGGGTTTGTACCATCCTATGGAGAAAGAGGGCAGTCAGGCCCGGTTGGACGAAGAGAAAATCAAAGGCTGGCTGGACAAGGGTGCGCAACCGACTTTAACGGTTAAGCGAATTTTGAATAAACACAATATTTTTCTTCAGAGAGGCAGCACCTCACAATCATAGGAGCATCACACATGGAAAAGGATCTTGTTGAGTATATCGCAAAATCCCTTGTTGATGATCCAGAAGGTGTTTCAGTACAGATTGTTGAGGGCGAAAAATCGACAATTCTTGAATTGCGAGTTTCCCCGGACGATATTGGCAAAGTGATTGGTAAGCACGGACGCATTGCAAAAGCAGTCCGTACCATACTGAGTGCCTCGTCGACGAAGACCGGGAAACGCGTGGTGCTGGAGATTTTGGATTAACTGCAATGGGAACAGAAAAGATTGCAACCGGAGTAGTCCGTACAACACATGGAGTGCAGGGCTACTTAAAAGTTAAGGTGTTTTCGGACGATGTGGAGCACTTTCTTACCCAGAAGGTGCTCTATCTGCGAAAGGGAACTAGAGAAATCCCCTTTGATGTCGAGCAAACTGCCCGTCAGGGGGAAGACGCGCTTATCAAGCTTAAGGGAATCGACACCCCGGAGGCGGGTAAGCAATACAACGGTTGGCATATCTGGATTAAGAGGGAAGATGCCGCTGCACTAGCCGAGCAGGAGTACTACACCGCCGATCTCATTGGCTGTCTGGTCTTTTACGATCAGGAGGAGCAGGGTGAGGTGATCTCAGCGATTGAGGGTGCTCAGGCTGAGCTGCTGGAGATCAAAAAACGTGATTCTGGTCAGTTGGTCTATCTTCCCTTTATGGATGTCTACATAGAGTCAGTGGATGTGCAGCAGAAGCACATCGTACTGCGCAACAGATGGATTATTGAATGAAATTCAGCGTAGTTACGCTTTTTCCGGAGATTATACGGGGTTTCTTTCAAGATTCCATCATGGCGCGCAGTGTCGAGCGAGGCAATGTCGAATATGACCTGGTTCAGATTCGTGATTATGCCTTCGACCGGCACCGCACCTGCGACGATGCTCCCTACGGTGGCGGGGCAGGGATGATCTTGAAGCCCGAACCGCTAGGCCGAGCCCTTGAGGCGGTCGGCGGAAAGAACAAACGGGTAGTCTTTCCCACTCCGACCGGCAAACCGTTTACCCAACGGTATGCTCAGGAACTTGCCGGGGAGTCCGAACTTGTAATTGTCTGCGGCAGATATGAGGGTATTGACCAAAGAATCATTGATCTGTATGTTGACGATGAAATTAGCATTGGTGATTACGTGATTTCTTCCGGTGAAATCGCGGCTCTGGTGATCATTGATGCGGTGTACAGACTAATTGACGGGGTGATCAGCAAAGAGTCACTTGTTGAGGAGAGTTTTTCAGACGGACTTCTGGAATATCCTCAGTATACGCGGCCTGCTGAGTATTGCGGAATTTCGGTACCTGATGTACTATTGTCCGGGCATCATGCCCAGGTTGAACAGTGGCGTCTGGTACAGAGAATCCGCAAAACGCTGAAAAATCGACCGGATCTGGTAGATCAGGCTAAAGAAAATCCAGAGCTGCAGCAGTTGATTGATACGTTGCAGCAGGAAGAGAAATAATCCGAAGGGGAATAAACGATGGATGTAATACGAGCGATAGAAGCAGAACAGATGAAAGAGAATGCTGAGAACTTTGGCATTGGTGATACGATAAAAGTCTTTTTTAAGATCGTTGAAGGTCAAACTGAGCGAATCCAGATCTTTGAAGGGCTCGTCATCGCTAAGAACAACTCCGGTATTCGAAAAACATTCACTGTCCGCAAGATGTCCTATGGGGTTGGGGTTGAGAGAATTTTTCCTCTGCATTCCCCCCGGATAGACCACATTGATCTTGTCCGTAGAGGCCGCGTACGAAGGGCCAAACTCTACTATATCAGGGACAGAGTTGGTAAGGCTGCCAAAGTACCGGAGCTTATTCGACGAAAGTAGCACAGGCAGGCTACGTGTCTGTCACTGCGCAAAGGGCTGTATCGGTCAAACAACATACAGCTCTTTTTTTTAAACACTTCACATTTGAAATTTGTTGAATGGGTTGGTGTTTTGCGCTAATATGGTCATGGTAACAAGGTGTTTATGGAACAGGAACGAGGCGACCGAAACAGATCTGATGCTCAGCAAAAATCGCGCGACTCACGCCGCGGCAACAGAAAGGGCCGGTCTCAGCAGGCACAGAATTCAGGCCCTCCGGTGTACTGTACAATATGCGGTCGCCCGATTGACAGTATATCACAGGCGATAGGTGGTCCTGAAAAGGATCAAATCTCGCACTTTGATTGCATTCTCAAGCAGTTGCGGGAAGAAGAAGAGCTCAAGGAAGGGCAGAAGGTAAGTTATATTGGTAACGGCAATTTCGCCGTGGTAGAGTACAGTAATAAGAATTTTACCGGCGGATTTACTGTGATCAAACGGATTCCGGTAGAGAATAAGGATCACAACGAGCAGGTAAAGCAGCTGGTCTCCGAACGCAGCGGTGCTGCTGTCCAGATATCCACTAAGGACTGATCGCAGATGAAACACGCAATGCTTCCCGGGAGCTTTGATCCCCCGACGAACGGACATCTTAATTTGATACGGCGGGCTGCCAAGATTGTGGACCAGCTCTATGTTATTGTGGCTGTCAATAAAACAAAACAGTATCTGTTCTCAGAGCAGGAACGATTGGATATCATGAAACAACTGCTTAGTGATATTCCGAATATTACCGTGGTTTCATGGGACCGCCTCATCGTTGATTTTGCTCGCGAGAAGGGAATCCCGGTTATGATACGGGGCGTTCGGGCCCTGGCTGATTTTGAGTATGAATTTGAATTGGCAATGACGAATAAACAGTTGTATAGTGAGCTTGAGGTGGTTTTTCTACCGACAGACCCGAAATACTTTGTGCTTCGGGCATCGGCTATCAAGGAGATGGCAACCTATGGAGCCGAGATACGAAGCATGGTTCCAGAGATTGTAGCAGAAAAATTACGAGATAAACTGAATATATTGACAAGCAGAGACAATTAAGGTAAGGTCTCCTGACTGATCATGGCAAAGAGGTAAAGAGAAATGGCAGTACCTAAATATAAGACTTCGAAGAAGAGAACAAGAACAAGAAAATCCATAAATATGAAGCTTGTGGCCCCACAGTTGGTTGAGTGCGGCACTTGCGGTAATAAGGTCTTACCTCACCGAGTATGTCCCAAATGTGGGTTCTATCGCGGTAAGCAGGTTCTTGACCTTGAAGATATTGGTTAACATACCTTAAGGAGAACGTTATGGATGATTTGTTTGCTAAGATGAAATCACTTATTGCAGAAAAGTTGGAGATTGAAGAAGATAAAATAACCCTTGAGTCTTCTTTCAGAAAGGATCTGGGGGCTGATAGCCTCGACACGTATGAACTTGTTTACGCCATTGAAGAAGAACTGGGGATAACTATTCCTGATGAGAAGGCAAACGAGTTTGAAACTGTGAAGGATGCTGTTGAGTACTTGAAAACTCAGGTCTAATTGAAACAATCCTATGGCTTTCAATCAAGATTCGCTTACCTATAAGGCACCGAAAGTTACTCAGGAGCGAAAACGAGAACTCCTGCTCTTTGAGAAGCAGGCTGAAATCAAGTTCAGAAGGCTCGATCTTCTGAACTTGGCTTTTTCTCACCGTTCGTATGCAAACGAACAGTCCCTTGATGTAGATAATAATGAAAAGTTAGAGTTCCTCGGAGACAGCGTGCTCGGTTTGGTCGTGAGTGAGTACTTGTATCGAAACTACACCGAGACGATGGCCGAAGGTGATTTTGCCCGCATAAAGTCATTTGTTGTCAGTGAAGACAGTCTGGCCGACATTGCAAAACGATTAAAGGTCGACAACTTCATTCTCATTGGGAAGGGCGAGGAATACTCCGGAGGCAGGAGCAAAAAAGCTATTCTTGCCGACTGCATGGAGGCCATTTTCGGCGCCTATTATCTGGATTCGGGCTTTAAGGATGCACAGCAATTTATCCTTGCCTATCTCGTGCCGGAAATCGACAAGGTGATAGAAAATCGCCACAAAAAAGATTATAAAACTCTGCTGCAGGAACATGCTCAAAAACAGTTTCGCACCTACCCGAAATACACCGTGACAAAACGGACCGGCCCTGACCATGATAAAGTCTTCTGGGTGAGTGTCACCATTCGGAATAAGCAGTTCGGTCCTGCTTCCGGAAAAAACAAAAAGGAAGCAGAGCAGGAAGCTGCGGGAATTGCCTTTCGTGAACTCAGCGGCGATGCTGACCAGGATGAGAGCTAAGCCTGTATGCGCTGCTGATAAATCTCTTTCGCAATACGTAACAACTGCTCTTTTGTATTCTGCGTGGGGTCATCGAGAACTGTCTCCAGTAGCTCACTGAGGACCACTCCGATTTCCCTTCCCTGAGGGATGCCGGCTGCCATCAGATCGTTTCCGTTTACAGCAAGATCCTGAATAGTCAGTACATGCTCCTGCTGGAGGACAGCAGAAACCCGGTCAATGAACGCATTCATAATCCGTGGGTCCGGGGAACGCCCCTCGGTTCCGTAGGCATCTGCAAATCGCAGCTGTACCAGATCTTGAACATATTCACTGCCTACCCGGGCGATAAAGCGGCGAACGGCCGCATCGCTCCACTCCGGGGTGTAGTTGAACATGTGATGTGTGATGAGATGGACGATGTGGTGCTTGTCCCGATTTGAAAACTTTAAACGACTTAAAGCCTTTTCGGCTAACTGTGCAGAGACAAACTCATGGCGGTGGAAGGCGATATCACCGGTTTCAGTGGTGTGTTCTGTCTGGCTTTTTCCGATATCGTGCAGCAGGGCAGCCCATCGAACCCGTCGGTTATCCCTGGGGGCCCCATCGCAGGCGAGAATCGAGTGAGTAGTCACATCAAGACCCTGAGAACCCTTTTGGCCGACTCCCGCGCAATCTGTCAGTTCTGGCAGGATATGGGCTAGCACACCGTCATGGTACATCGGGAAAAAGGCAAGGGAAGGTTTTTTAGCTGCAATGATTTTCTCTAATTCGTCACGGATACGCTCACCTGATACCTTCGTAATAGCAGGGGCAAGCTCCCGGGCAGCCTCCCGAGTTTCAGCTTCAAATGTGCACTCAAGAGAGGATAAAAAGCGGTAGCCGCGCAGGATGCGCAGACTGTCTTCAGTAAACCGTTCCCTGGGTTCCCCTATGGCACGAATCCGGCGGGATTGGAGATCTTTCCAACCCTCATGAAGGTCTACAATCTCTCCGGTAGCTGTATCTGCAGCCAGGGCATTTATCGTGAAGTCTCTCCGACTCAGATCCTCTGCCAAACTGGAAACATAAGCTACCTCATCTGGGTGGCGGGAATCACTGTACCCCGCCTCGGTACGAAAGGTTGTTACCTCAAACTGTTCACCCTCGAACAGTACGGTGACCGTTCCATGTTCAATTCCTGTCGGGATGACTGAGCGAAAGAGAGCTTTTACCTCTTCGGGCCGGGCATCAGAGCAAAAATCATAGTCAGTCACCGGAATACCCAGCAGATAATCCCGGACGCTGCCGCCTACAACGTAGAGTTCATAGCCGTGCTGGTGGAACAATGAGGCAAAGTGTTTTATCTTTTTGGGCAATGGGAATCGTTTCACTCCCTGAAAGCTAAACAATGGAGGCCATTTGTGTCAATATACATTGAAGTTTTACGTGTAAATAGATATATTTAACCACATACATAGCACGGACCGTTCGGTCTTTCACGTTACCAGCTACTACGGTATATCGTGACACCCGCAGCTTTTTGCTGAGCCGGTCAAGGCCGGCGTTTCTGCTGTAATCGTATCCAGGAGGATTGTGTGTTTAAGCCTGTTGATCCAAAAGTCAGTTTCCCGAAGATGGAAGAGAAGATAATCACCTTCTGGAAAGACCATGATATCTTTCAGAAGTCAATCGACTCACGAAGCGAAGAGGACGAATATATTTTCTTTGACGGTCCTCCGTTCGCCACCGGTCTGCCTCATTTCGGTCATTTTGTGCCCGGAACCATAAAAGATGTGTTTCCTCGTTATCAGACGATGAAAGGCCGACGTGTACCCCGCCGATTCGGATGGGACTGCCACGGGCTTCCGGTTGAGTATGAGATGGAAAAAACCCTTGGTATTTCCGGAAAAAGCCAGATCGAAGAATACGGCATCGGCAATTTCAACGAAAAATGCCGATCCATCGTATTACGCTATGCCTCCGAGTGGGAGCGGATTGTCACCAGAATGGGACGTTGGGTCGACTTTGAGCATGACTACAAGACGATGGATCTAGACTACATGGAGTCAATTTGGTGGGTCTTTAAGCGCTTGTACGAGAAAGGACTCGTCTACGAGGGGTACAATATTATGCCCTACAGTCCCGCGCTGGCGACCCCGCTGTCAAACTTTGAAGTGAATCTTGGAGGGTACCAGGATGTCGTTGATCCGGCGGTAACTGTTCGGTTTGCCCTCAAAGATACGCCGGATACGTACTTTCTTGCCTGGACGACCACACCCTGGACGCTACCGTCAAACCTTGCCTTAGTCGTCGGCCCTGAGGTTCAGTATGCCAAGGTCAAAGACGGCGAGGAGTATTACATCCTGGCAAAGTCGAAGCTTTCAACCTATTACAAAGATGAAAGTGAGTATGAACTGATAGAAGAATATTCCGGCAGAGACCTGGAAGGGATTGAATACGAACCGCTGTTTCCCTACTTTGCGCAGCACCGTGAAAAGGGTGCTTTCAGAACGTTTACCGGCGATTACGTCACAGACGATGAGGGTAGTGGTATCGTACATACCGCACCGGGATTCGGTGAGGATGACTACAATATTCTCAAAGGAACTGGTATTCCAGTCGAGTGCCCCATTGACGCAGAGTGCAACTTTACCAGTGAAGTCAGTGATTTTGCCGGTCTGTTTGTGAAAGATGCTGATAAACCAATCATCACCTGGCTCAAGGAAAACGGCAAGCTTGTTAAACGCGAGAACTATCGGCACAGCTATCCCTTCTGCTATCGAACTAAAAAGCCCCTGATTTATCGAGCTCTTTCAAGCTGGTTTGTCGATGTTGACAAAATCAAACCGAGCATGCTCAATGCGAACGATAAGATTAAATGGGTGCCTGAGCATCTCCAGAAAGGTCGTTTTGGGAAGTGGCTTGAAGGTGCCAGGGACTGGTCAATCAGCCGAAACCGTTTTTGGGGCAATCCCATACCTGTGTGGAAATGCGATGGTTCCGATTACCTCGAAGTCATCGGGTCCCGCGAGGAGCTGGAGAAAAAAAGTGGACACAAGGTAACAGATTTACATAAGCATTTTGTGGACGAGATTACCTGGCCAAGTCCGGACGGAAAGGGGACGATGCGCAGGATCCCCGACGTGCTTGACTGCTGGTTTGAGTCCGGGGCCATGCCGTATGCCCAGAACCATTATCCCTTTGAAAACAAGGAAGAGATGGAACAGAACTTTCCCGCTGACTTTATCTGCGAAGGTCTGGATCAGACCAGAGGCTGGTTTTATACTCTAACTATTCTGGCAGCAGCTCTCTTTGATCAGCCTGTTTCATGGAATATTGTCACCAACGGTCTCGTGCTTGCAGCAGACGGGAAAAAGATGTCAAAATCAGACCGCAACTACTCCGACCCGGTTGATGTAATCAACGAATTCGGGGCAGACGCTCTGCGCTTTTTCCTTATGGATTCAGCCGTTGTTCGAGCAGAAGATTTAAAGTACACAGACGACGGTGTTCGTGATGTACTCAAAAACTTTATCATCCCGTTGTGGAATGCCTACAGCTTCTTTGTAACGTATGCGAACATCGACATGTATGAACCTGAAGACGGCATGGTTGACTCCAGACTGGACAATCCTCTTGACCGCTGGATCATTTCAGAGTCAGAGGGTCTCGTCGGTTCAGTTTCCCAGTATCTTGATGATTACGACATTCAGAAAGCGTGCCAGCCGATCAAAAAGTTCATGGATGTTCTCAATAATTGGTATATCCGTCGCTCGAGAAGACGATTCTGGCGCTCGGAAAATGACGCTGATAAGAAGCAGGCCTACGATACGCTGTATACTGTTCTGATGAAGGTCATCCATACAGCTGCTCCCTTTATTCCGTTTATCACTGAAGAGATTTTTCTCAATCTGCGCACCGATTCAATGGAAGAGTCAATCCACCTGCAGTACTATCCGGAATATCATGAACACCTTCGTGACTATGAACTGGAGAAGAAAATGGAACTGACCCAGCAGGCTGTCAGTATGGGTCGAGCCCTGCGTGCCTCTCACTCGCTGAAGACAAGACAACCGCTGAAGGCCTTGTACCTGGTTACCAAAGACGATCATGAGAGACAGATACTCCAGGAGATGGAAGAGATCATCAAAGAAGAACTCAACGTAAAAAGCGTTATCTTTCGTCAGGACGAAGAGGATCTGGTGCACTACAGTGCGAAAGCCAACTACAAACAGTTGGGTAGAACACTGGGGAAGGATATGAAAGAAGTCGCTCAGCTGATACAAGAGCTCTCGATGGAGGACATCTCATCGATTCTCAGCGGGGAGGACTATACACTGTCCTACAGCGGTGGGGAGATTTCGCTGGATACCGATGCGATTGTTGTTCAGAGAACCGAAAAAGAGCATATGAAGGTGCTAAACGAGGGGAACCTGACTATCGGCTTGGATAGTGAGATTACCGAGGAACTCATGCTTGAGGGGCTTGCCCGTGATCTTATCCGCAGTGTCCAGAACCTCCGAAAAGACAGCGGGCTTGAGGTCACTGATCGCATTGTTTTGTATATCAGTGGTGACCAGACCATAGAGGCTGCTGTCTCACGGTATAAGGAGTATATTTCCAAGGAGACGTTGGCCCGGTTTTCAACCGACCATGTTTCAGAAGCATACCAGGTTGAAGTCAGTGATCATACTGCCCATATCAGCCTGATACGGGATACTGACAGCTCTGAGGCGGAGTAGGAAACCATGAGGTCGGTGGTGAGACTTGGCAGTATCGCCCTCCTGGTGGCGGTAGTTCTGCTGGGAGGCTGCAGACACACGAGTCCCTTTACTCAGGACTTTTTTTACCGTTCACTGGGAGAGAAGGGCGATGCTGTTGTAACGGTAAACTTGGAGGCAGCACAGCCGCTTTTTGACGAACTTGACGCCGATACTCTGGACCCGCAGTTTGATCCGATCCTTGAGAGAACCGGCAGGATTTCTGTTGCCCTGGATCCCGGTTCACAGCAGGATGATCTCCATGCAAAAGGCGGTCTTGAGGGGAATTTCGGCACCACCGCTGTTCGCTCTGTCCTTGGCTTATCAAGCCAGTGGAGCAAAGTGAGTTCTGCCAAGCCGACGTTCTACACAGACAGTGAGGGGTCGATTCAGGTGCTCTCCCCGCAATCCGGGCTGGTTCTGTTTGCAACCGACGGTATTGAGAGAACTTATGCAAAAAGCTATGCTGAGCGTGAGATTCTCATTCCCCATACCATTGCCCAGCGTATGGCACGGGGTATGTTTGCCTTTTATATGGAGGACCCAGAGGATCTGAGTCTATTCACCGATATTCTTCCTGACAAGCTGGTGGACAGTATACAGTCGCTTTGGCTCGTCTTTGAACATGAAACCTCTCATTACGCTGCCAGTGGAGAAATTCGCACGTACAATCGGGCTGCTGGAAGGGTTCTCTCCACCAGTTTGAAAAAAGACTATCTTGATCGCGTACGTGAGCTTGAAGAGCCTCCCGAAGATTGGATGGATGACATTCAGTGGGATGATCGCTATATCGATATTGATCGAATGTTTGTGGAAAATACACAGGTCGTCGACCTGTTCAGTGCTGTTTTACAGCAGTTATAACCGACTTACCTAGAAAAGTGAGGGCACAACAAGCATGCCAACCTACGATTATAAATGTACCAATTGTGGTCATGTTTTTGAAGAATTTCATATGATGAGTGATGCGCCGGTTGAGGCGTGTCCCGAGTGCGGAAGCCCGGTCGAACGCCTTATCGGCGGAGGGGCTGGCATCATATTTAAAGGAAAGGGTTTTTACGTCACCGACAGTAGAAACACCAAAACGAGCAGTACTCCAGCAGCTGGCACGGAGACAAAAACAGGTGAAAAAAGCTCCGACGGAGAAAAAAAAGAATCGACAAAGGAGTCAAACAGCTCGAAGAAAGACTCAGCAGCAGCCTCCTGACAGTTTACAGTCACAGAAGCACAGTCTCCCGCTCCCGGGCAGCCTCCTCAAGAAGTGATTCAATGTCGAGTTGTTGGACAGAAGCTAGCAGCTGCTCTTTATCAGGACGGACAACCGGGTGCTTTGGAGAGAACACGGTACAGCAATCCTCATACGGTAGGATTGAAGTCTCGTAGGTGCCAATTTTGTTGGCCAGCTTGATAATAGCCTCTTTGTCTGTTCCTATGAGGGGCCGAAGAATAGGTATAGAGGATGCACTTTCGGTAAAGGCTAAACTTTCAATCGTCTGACTTGCTACCTGACTGAGTGACTCACCGGTGATAAGGCATTGAGCGTGCTGGAGGCGGGCAATGGTATCAGCAACTCGTATCATACAGTATCTCATCAACAGAGTGTGTTCCTCTTCGAGCGCATTGTTTTTAATATGCAGCTGGGCTGCAGTGAACGGAATGACATGGAGTTTCAAACCACTCGTGTAGGGGGAGAGAATCGAAGCGAGGGTTTTTACCTTTTCTAGCGCTTCATCTGAGGTGAACGGGTAGGTATGGAAATAGACAGCTTCCTGACGAAGACCTCGAGAGGCCATCATATAACCGGCAATGGGAGAATCGATGCCTCCTGAGAGCATTAACAGGCCCTTCCCGGCTGCACCAACTGGGAGGCCCCCCGGTCCCCAGGCATGGCTGGTAGACAGGTAGACGTAGGCTCTATCACGTATTTCAACGTATACAATAACATCAGGGGAGTGCACATCTACGCTGCTGGTATCAAATGTCTCAAGAATTTTTCCCCCAAGGGAACTTGCAATCTGGTATGAGGTAAGCGGGTAGCTCTTATCAGAGCGACGAGCCTCGATTTTAAACGAACAGGGCTGATCGAATACCTTCGAGACCAGTTCGAGTGTCTCGTGCTCTATGACAGGATAGTCTTTTGCAGTCATTACAGCGCGGGAAAAGCCGACAATCCCCATCGTTTTACCCAGGGCCTCCTCAATAGCTTGAGCCTCCTCATCGGCATCAACCTCGAGAAAGATTCGCCCCTTCTGGGTTCTGAACACCGGGTTACGGTCCTTGAGTTTCCAGCGGATATTCTTTTTCAGTCTCTTTTCAAAGAAAGCGCGGTTTTGACCCTTTAGGAAGATCTCTCCCAGCCGTATGAGATATAATGCTCTGCCCATTGTTAGCTACCCCGTGCTGCTTTTATTGTTGCAGGCCAAGAGCCTGCGAAAGCAGCTTCGCCTGTTGTATCATGGTATGCCCCAGTCTATCAATATCTTCTTCGGTTGTTTCTGGCCCAAAGGAGATACGGACAGTGCTGGTGCAGATCTGGTCATTGAATTCACAGGATCGCAGAACCCGCTCAATTTTCTGACGACTTTTGGATGAACAGGCAGATCCCACTGCAAGTGCAAACCCCTGGTCGTCCATCACGCGCACGAAAACTTCCGCAGGAATACCGGGGAGGCTGACTGCTGTGATGTAGGGAGAACTTTCTTCAGCAGGAGTGAGCATATTCATCTGTGGAAACTGTTGAATTATAGCTCTAAGGCGCTCTCTGAGATATGAGGCAGTCGAAAAGTGTTCCAGGCGGTGTTCCTGATAATACCGGGCAGCAGCTAAAAATGCATTAACTGCCGGTAGGTCCTGGGTTCCGGGCCGGAGACCCCATTCCTGTCCCCCCCCAGGGGAGAGGACTGTAAGCGGCTTTTTGCTTATCAGCAGACCAACTCCCTTCGGTCCCTGTATTTTATGGGCACTTACGGTGCATGAATCCACATGTGGCAGATACACCTGGGTGTCAATTTTACCAAAGGCCTGGACTGCATCTGCATGCAGATGTACAGAGGTGTTGTGGGTCTTCTCATGGGCTCTGACAACAGATGATAGTGCAGCCAGATTCTGCAGGGTACCGAGTACGTTATTCACTGCCATGATAAGGACTAGGGCTGTGTCCGGTCGCAGTGCTTCTGCCAGGGTCTCAGGAGCAACATACCCTCCTGGTGTGGAGAGTACAGTAGTTGTATGGCCTGCTTCCCGGAATGCTGTACCATACTCATAAACCGAAGGATGCTCGATTCCTGAGATGACGATATGGCGAGAGTGGCGTTTGTGGAGGACATGCTCGCATACCAGTGCATTTGCCTCGGTACCGCCTCCGGTAAACACGATATGTTCCTCTTTGACATTGATAAGACTTGCAAACTCATTGCGGTTTGCAGCTAACTGCTTTGCTGCCTGTTTGCCAAAATAATGCGTTGAGGATGGGTTACCGAATGTCTGCAGGGCCGTTTGCAGGTACGCATCACGCGAGACAGGGAGCATAGGAGCAGTTGAAGCCCAATCAAAGTAGTATCTGTTCATATCGTATATGATGTTGAAAAAATGGCCTTATTGCAAGCCTCTGTTGCACAAGGCAGCACTTTCGGGTACAAATGGGATATGAAGTTTACGTGCAGGAATACAACAGTTGCATTCACCTCGTGTGATCAGGCTCTCAAGGCAACCGATTCATCACTTGTTGTAACAGATGAACATCTGGCCCCTTTGTTACCGGTCACCCCAAAGAGGCTCGTAGTGCTCCCGCCGGGGGAAGAACACAAAACTTGGGAAAGTGTTGAACGGATCATTCTTGCCGCCCTTGATTACGGACTCGGACGAGATAGCAGCATTACCGCTGTTGGGGGCGGGGTTGTCTGTGACTTGGCGGCTTTTGCTGCGTCTGTGTACATGCGAGGCATTGCTGTACACTTGGTGCCTACATCATTACTGGCAATGGTGGATGCCTCCCTGGGGGGGAAGACCGGGGCGGATTTCCATGGGTACAAAAACATCATAGGGTCGTTTCACCCCGCAGATACCGTCTCGATCTGTCCGGAAATGCTGCACAGTTTGCCGGAACGGGAGTTCAAAAACGGTCTGGCAGAAGTGATCAAGCATGCAATGCTTGGCAGTCCTGATGTACTTGGCATGGTCCAGACACGGCAGAAACTGATCAGTTCCAGAGATGCCACGACCCTTACAGATATTATATATCAATCACTGCTGGTAAAACGTGCTTATATCGAGGAGGATCCTGAGGAACGCACCGGCATTCGCGCTCAGCTGAACCTGGGACACACCTTCGCTCATGCGTTGGAGACCTATTCGAAGCTTTCGTTGTGGTCGCACGGCGAGGCTGTAGCATGGGGACTTGCGCGGGCTCTGGAAACGGGAGAGATGCTTGGGGTTACGGATCCCGGATATGCTAGGAATATCAAGGGGCTGCTTCGAGACTACGGATATCGTATAGATTATTGCCTGCCCTCAGAGGACGTGTCAGCTTTCACCGAGATCATGAAAAAGGATAAGAAGGCTAGAAGAGGGCAGGTGCAATTTGTGCTTCAACGGCGTCTTGGTGAGACCTTTCTGGAAGCAGTTGATTTGGCCCGTATCAGCGAACTCCTTAGTACTGCTCGTAAATAGTCGAGATGGTGCGGTACATCTTCGTGATGTTCGCGGCTGCCTCTTTATCAGGATTCTCGAGGTTGGCAAGTTCGTCCATCAGTGACTGCAGTCCATACAAGGACATATCAATGGCGGTATGAAAACTTTTTACCACTTTGAACCAGTACTCCCCGTTATTGTTTGTATCCAGAGCAATAAAACCGAGTGTTTTCTTCTTCTTTTTCATCTTGCAAAAGGCCAGCAGGTTTATGAGATTGTCCGCCAGCAGTGAGAGCTGGGAATGTGCCTGAAACGTTCCCTCCGGCGGTTTGTTATATATGCCGAGCTCAGGCTTCAAGTAGGGTACGATTTTCATGACACTTGCCAGCCGGTCTCCGGCGTGCAGCTCTAAACCGTTGTAGACAATTTTTACCCGGTAGTTTCGAATACTCTTCGGACTGCGTCCATAATTCTGGTAGAGCTTTTCAAGTTTCTCCAAGGGAATGATGATCAGTTTTTTGTTGCCCTTATAGGGTACAATTTCATACAGATCATCATACAGGAATATGCGTTCAGCCTCCTGGTCACTGATGATCTGCTCATGCTGTGTGTCTTTGGCAGCAGCACTCTTGCGCTGTTTCTGGGGCTTGCCTGCTTTCTTCTGCGTACCAATCTGAGGAAAGAACTGCGGATATATCTCCTGGATCCATTCCTTCTTCAGCAGGGAGACTGAACGAGCAAATGTACGAGAGGTTTTTACGATTTCTCCCGCTACGATATAGTAGGGAGACTCCTTGAACATCATAGACCCGGGATGAATAAAGATGCGTTCAGCGGTGAGGCTGCGGTACTCGCCACGCCCTGTACGTACACAGACGAACTGGATCAGTCCCCGGGAGACAGCACAGAGGTAGTTGTGTACCGAACCACCCTGACCAAGCGGGATTTCTAGCTCTGTTACAATATCAGTGAGCTGTTCAACAATATGGACGATCTCCTCCATTGTCTGGTAATCGAGGTAAAAGGTCTTACAGAACTCTTCTTTTTCCGGATCGGTCTGGCACGTGATGTACCGGCGGTAGAGTTTCAGATACGAGACAAAATCACCGTAACTGTCAGAGAATTTTGCGTGCTGGCGTCTTGACTCAACCTCTTCCCCAACCGGAAGGGTAAAGGGGGAGCGGGAAGAGAGAAACGCGGCTGCTATCAGTGTCTCTTCAAGAACATCCGGATAGTCATACACAGCGGCAACAATCATCCTTGAATGTCTCGGGAGCAGCGGAAACTCGCTCATCATATGTCCCACCGGGGTCAGGCGGTTTTCGTTGTCTATGGCATCAAGCAGTTTCAGCGTTTGTACTGCGCTGATAATGTCTTCTGACTCCGGAGGAGTGATAAAGTCAAAGGATTCAAAGTTATGTATCCCAAGCTCGGCCATTCTCAGTACAACCTCTGAGAGATCGGTGCGTTTGATCTCCTCCTGTGTGAACATGGGTCTGTTTTCAAATTCTTTCTTCGAGTAGAGGCGAAAACAGTATCCGGGGGCGGTTCGTCCCGATCGTCCTTTTCGCTGATTGGCCGAAGCTTTTGAAATCGGGCTTTCGATCAGGGAAGAGGTAAAGGTGCTGGGGTTGTAAAAATTGAGTTTTGCCAGGCCTGAATCAATGACTGTTGTTATGTTGTCTATAGTAATGCTTGTCTCGGCGATGTTGGTGGCAACAACAACCTTGGTTTTTCCTTCTGGGGTTTCTACAAAAACCTGTTCCTGGTCTTCCCTTGGCAGCCGACCGTATAACGGAATGACAAACAGGTCTTGAGAGAATGAGTAGCTGAAAATAGTCTGCATGCACTCTTTTATCATTTTCTCACCGGGAAGAAAGATAAGCACATCTCCGGGAACTGAGCGCTGCTGACGCTTTTTTAGAATGTCAGTAATGGCCTCATAGATTGAAAAGCGGTCATCAGGATTCTCAGGTGGAGTATACAGTGTTTTAATCGGGTAGATTTTTGCATCAATATGGATGATCGGGCAGCCGTCAAAGTACTCAGAAAAGATGGTGGGATTGATCGTCGCCGAGGAAATAATCAGCTTGAAATCAGGTCGCTGCTGCAGTATCTCCTTGAGCAGACCGAGAATAAAGTCGATGTTCAAGCTTCTCTCATGTGCCTCATCAACGATGATTGTCGTATACTTGGTTAACAGGCTGTCGGCCTTCAGCTCCTGCAGCAGTATCCCGTCGGTCATAATCTTGAGTTTTGTTTCAGGAACCGTCTTGTCCCGGAAACGCATCTTGTAACCGACTAGTCCGGGAATCTCACTCTGATATTGTTTTGCTATATAGTCGCTGACAGACAGCGTTGCAATCCGTCTCGGCTGGGTAACACCGATCATACCCTGCTGTGCGTAGCCAGCTTCATATAAAATGATCGGCAGCTGGGTAGTCTTACCGGACCCGGTCGGACTTTCGACCACAATAACTTGATTATCGGCTAATGTGGAGAGGATTTTATTTCGTTCCTGATAGACAGGAAGATCTTTAGGTTGCATATGTCTACTTACTCCTTGCTCTGTCTCACAAGATTAAGAGCCTGTTTGAGGGTGATATCAGCATGTTCCTGCCGATGAAAAAGGTCTTTGAGGGTAACTAGACCACTTTCTTGCTCGTGGGAGCCGACAAAGAGACCAAATGGAATACGTTTCTTCTCAGCATACTTAAACTGCTGCTGTAATTTCTTTTTTACCGGGTACACTTCCGTGGAACAACCGGTTGAGCGGGCCTGCTCGGCTAAACGGTGATACTCAGGGAGTAACTCATCGTCCAAATGAAAGATAAGCAAGTCAGTAACCCCTGTTTGCTGGGCGGTATCACGACTGTCCTCCAGGGCTGCCAGAAGGCGGTCAAGGCCGATGGAAGAACCTACCCCGGGGAGAGAGCGCTTGGTGTACAGAGATGCAAGTTCATTGTAACGTCCACCCGAGCATACCGAACCGATAGCCGGATTATCTGTCAGGATAGTCTCAAAGACAATTCCTGTGTAGTAATCAAGTCCCCGGGTGATTGAGGGGTCAAGCTGGAAATACTCATCTAGCTCTAGGGAGGCTATCAGGGAGAATATCTGTTCGATTCGCCGTGAATGCTCACTCTCTCCACCCGAAAGGGCAACTAGGGTGTTAAAAGTCTCTCTGAACGAGCCTTTTGGCTCAATGAACTCCAGAATCTGTCCGGACAGGCTGGCCCCGACAATCTCAGTAAGTTGTGATACCACCTCATCGCGTCCAATTTTGGTGAGTTTGTCTACTATTCTCAGAATTTCAGCACTTTTATCCGTGATGCCGTTGTGGTCCAAAAACAGATTAAAGATGCCGCGGTGAGCTATCTTGATAACAAAAGAGGAGATGCCGATTCTTTTGAGAGAGCTGTACATCATCAGGAGAATTTCAAAATCAGCCGAAAGGCTGTCAGTTCCGACGATGTCGAAGTCACACTGGTAAAATTCACGGTACCGCCCTTTTTGCGTATTTTCACCGCGCCATACTTTGGCAATGTGGTACCGCCGAAACGGCTCATACAGCTCATTGACGTGGGCCGCCATAAAACGGGCGAACGGAACAGTGAGATCAAAACGCATGGCGACATCCCGCCCCCCGTTGTCTTGAAAACGGTAAATTTGTTTATCTGTTTCTCCACTTCCTTTGCCCAGGAGAACTTCACTATACTCAAGGATGGGAGTATCAATGGGTTCAAATCCAAAAGAGCGGAAATTGTTCTCCAATGTATGGATGAGGTCGCGTCTATGTAATTCGTACGATGGTAATGAATCCCGAAATCCTTTTAAAATGCGAGGCTCAATAATCATGGATGCTCCTATTATGCAGAACTACGCCACCGGTGTATCAGGCTGCGGTTGTTAAAAAAAAGTTTACTTGCTATGATATGCCATCTTAAAGGAAACTCGACAATTCTTCAATGAGACGAGATTATATAGATGCTGAAACGATATAAAATCAATGAACATGGCAAACAGGTGGCTATTGCCAAAGTATATACCCCTCACGAGCACAAGATAGATGTCTCTTCAGTGGATGGGGATGCCCGCTCAATTATTCAAAGACTTCAGAAGCAAGGCTTTGAGGCCTATGTGGTGGGAGGAGCTGTCCGTGACCTGATCATGCAAAAGCGGCCTAAGGACTTTGATATCTCCACAAACGCCTCCCCAAAGCAAATCAGGAAGCTCTTCTGGAATTCTCGTGTTATCGGAAGGCGGTTCAAGCTGGTCCATATCTATTTCCAGGAGAAAATATTTGAAGTATCCACCTTTCGTTCGCATAAAAATGATGCTGAAGGGGAGAACAACATCTATGGAACAGTGGAAGAGGATGCAAAACGGCGTGATTTTACCATCAACAGCCTCTACTATGATCCGGTAGATAATTTAGTGCTGGATTTTAATGATGCGTTTCGTGATATACAGGCTGGGAAAATGCGGTCTGTTCTGCCGCTGCACGAAACATTCATTGAAGACCCGGTACGCATGATCAGGTGTGTTAAGTATGCCTGCACAAACGAATTTGCTATTCCGCTTCTGCTCGACCGGGCGATAAAGAAACATGCACAGGAGCTCCAGAGAAGTTCTTCTTCTCGCCTGACAGAGGAAGTATTCAAAATCCTGCAAAGCGGACATGCTACGCAGATATTTGACTCTCTCATTCATTACCGCCTGCTTGAGCATATACTGCCGGGGATCTCCCAGCAGCTGCGTGGAGGGAAGAACAAACTGCTGACTGATCAGTTCTACGAGTCTCTACGGGAGCTGGATACCACTGTGATGAATAATCCGAAGGTCACCAGGGGGAGAATGCTCATTGGACTTGTGGATGTATTTGTCACGACGCCCGATGAGTATGAGAGCAGCCTAGAGCTGTTTAGGACACAGTTTAAACACATTAAGCAAGTCATTTCCCCTATCACTCCCCCTAATTTTGAGGTAGAGCGGGCTGTGGAACATCTGTTTAAGAATGCCAATATTAAAGTCCCGAAGCACGCAGTACGCAAACCTAAAACGGCAGCGAAACCTCGAGGTGCGAATGCCAAGGGGGGCAGGAAGAAGCCTCGACCGGCAAGCAGATCGAGGCGAACGCCGAATCAGAAAAAACCACCTTCTTCTACAGAGACAAAGGACACCAGCTCCAGCTAACCGACCCAGTCATCGACTTCGATGTTCACCTCTGCGACAATCATGCCGCCATAACGTTCCAGACTGTCGGCAACGTACTGCTGGAGTTCGTTTAATTTCCCTGAAACCTGTAGCTTTATGGGTACTTTCAGCTTTACATTCAGTTTATAGCCCTCAGGCTCGTTGCGGATGAGTACCTTTTTCACCTTGATCGTATCATCAAACTCATCAAGGCAATGGACTACCATCTGGGAAACGGCAGCCTCTGACATGGTAATCTTTCCCCGTTTGCCAAATTCGGGTCGCACAATGGTCTTTTCAAAGACTTTCTTTTTTTTCCATGGGGTGGGAATTTTCGTCTTAAAGAAGATGCGCATTGAGTCGTAGACAAACTGGGGGTAGGTGCGGGTAATCTCGACAGTGGGGACAGGGATAACATGTTTGCCCTCACTGTTACGGATGCGGACAGCTGTATCTATCTCTTCCTTGCTGGCGAGATCTTCAATTTTGAATACCTTCTCAGGTTCTGGCAGTTTCAGTCGGGAAGCGATCTTGTTCACCATCTTTTCTGAGGTGCCAATGATGAGTATTTTCTTGAAATTAGTCTTCTGAAGGGCTGAGAGCACCTCATCCCGATGTGTATCATCATCAAAAAGCGCGGTCTTGATGGCCTTCAGGAAAACCGCCTCTTTTTTTGCAGATTTTCCTGCAATAATCTTGTCGCCGTGGATGAGCAGGCCGTCATCGATAATCATCTCGATTCCGTACTTATCAGCAACGAGTTTAGACCTAAAACTTTTTCCAGTCCCGCTGCGACCGATAAGGGCAAGCACCTTTCTTCCGCGCAGTTTCCAGATGGTATAGCGCATAAATCTGTTCATATTCATGAATATATACATTCTTAGGGGTGTTGTACAGTGGAAATCCCGAAAAGACAGAAGTGGTAAAATCAGCTTTTCATATTGAACAACAGCGCATTGCAAGCTATAGTGTGCACATGATAAAGAGACGACTTGTTACTTCAGCGCTACCATATGTCAACAACATCCCACATTTAGGGAATTTAATTCAAGTGCTTTCTGCAGATGTGTTTGCCCGCTTTTGCCGCTTACGGGGGTACGAGACTCTGTATGTCTGCGGAACAGACGAGTACGGCACAGCCACTGAAACACGCGCACTCCAAGAAGGGGTGCATCCAAAAGAACTGTGCGACCGGTACTATGAGATACATAGAGATATTTACCAGTGGTTCAATATTCAATTCGACCGCTTCGGCAGGACCTCCTCACAAAAGCAGACAGAGATCGTGCAAAGCATTTTCAAGGAAGTAGACCAGGCCGGCTATATTCGTGAGGCCCAAATCGAACAACTCTACTGCACCGTGTGTGACCGCTTTTTGGCTGATCGGTATGTGCACGGTATATGTCCTCATTGCGGGTATGAAGATGCCCGTGGTGATCAGTGTGAACACTGTGGCAAACTGCTCGACCCGGCAGACCTGCACAAACCGGTATGCGGAATATGTCATAATCCTCCTGAGACGCGTGGGACGAAGCATCTGTATTTAAACCTACCGGCTATTCTGCCGAAACTGCAGGCTTGGATGGATGAGGCCTCAGTGAAAGGCTTCTGGGCTCGCAACGCCATTCAAATGACAAAAAGCTGGATACGCGACGGGTTAAAAGAACGCTGCATTACCCGCGATCTCAAGTGGGGCATACCCGTCCCCAAAGAGGGGTTTGAGGATAAAGTGTTCTACGTATGGTTTGATGCACCAATCGGGTATATCTCCATTACGGCAAATCACACCGATCAGTGGGAGAGCTGGTGGAAGAATCCTGATGAGGTAGAACTGTTTCAGTTTATCGGGAAGGATAATATTCCCTTTCATACTGTCATCTTTCCCTCTACATTGCTGGCAACAGGCGAGCAGTGGACTATGCTTCATCATATGTCATCCAGCGAGTATCTCAACTATGAGACTGGGAAATTCTCAAAGAGCAAGGGCTCAGGAGTGTTTGGCAATGATGTGCAGGACACTGGCATCCCTGCTGATGTATGGCGCTTTTATATCTTTTACAACCGGCCTGAAAAGGCAGATATCACCTTTACGTGGGATGACTTTCAGGAAAAGGTTAATGGAGAACTTATCGGTAATCTCTCCAACCTCGTAAATAGAACCCTTTCATTCATCAACCGGTTTTATGATGGGGCTGTGCCTTCGGCTGAAGTGGACAGTCAGTTTTCCGAGGAAGTCACCCGCCGGGAGGAGCAAATAGCAGCTCACCTTGAACGGGCCGAGCTGCGTGATGCGCTTCGGGAGATCTTTTCGCTTGCCTCCTTCGGGAACAAGGCCTTCCAAGACGGACAGCCGTGGGTAACTCGCAAGGAAGAGCCGGAAAAAGCTGAGAGCCTGCTGATGCATCTTGTGTATCTTGTGCGTGACTTAGCCGTCATGATATCACCGTTTATCCCGGAAAGCTCGAATCGCATCCTGCAGTTTCTCTCCCAGGAGCAGGCTTCCTGGAGCGACCTGCAGCAGTATGGTTCAATCAAGTCGGTCAATAATCTTTCAATTCTCTTCAAGCATTTAGAGGATGATCAGATAGCCTCATTGCGAAGTCGCTTTTCCGGTACCCAAGAGGAGAGAAAGCAGAAGGCCGCCGATGATGCTGCCGGAGAGGACGAACGCAATTTCAACGCCACAGTGGATCTTCGGGTTGCGAAAATCACACAGGTTGAACGTCATCCGGAAGCGGATAAACTGTATATCGAAACGATTGAGTTTGGAGAGGGCGAGCAACGGCAAATCGTTTCCGGACTCGTACCGTTTTATCGTGATGATGAGTTGCTTGGTAGAAATATTATCGTCGTCTACAATCTCAAACCTGCTAAGCTCAGAGGAGTAAAAAGCCAGGGGATGCTCTTAGCCGCCAGCGCGAAAGACGGCGAGGGGCAAGAACAGGTAGAAGTTCTGTTCGCCGACTGGGCACAGCCGGGTGAGCAGGTAACTGTTGAGGGCCTTCCCGCTCCTGAAGAGGAAAAAAAGCGTATAAAGATTGATCAGTTCTTTGCAATCCCCCTGAAAGTCATAGACTCTCAAGTTATGGTGGGAGGCAAGAGGCTTACCGTGGGCGGAAGCGCATTACGTACCGGCTATATACCCAACGGTGAGGTTGGCTAAGGAGCTCCATGACTGGGCTGCACGTTGTTTCAATCAGTCTGGAGCAGCTTTCCCAACCCAACAACCCGATGCAAACTCCCTTCTGGGCTCGGGTGAAACAGTATAACGGATGGATACCCGTTCCCTTAGAGGTGAGCGTAGATTCTAAAAAGGTGCAGATGCTGCTGTTAAAAAAGCAGGTGGCACCTGGTTTTACGCTTGCCTACGTTCCGTTTGGTCCCGAGAGTGATCCCAGTATGGAGTTTCTCACCGCGGTCTCCCAAGCATTGAGCAGGGAGGTGTGCAGCGAATGCTTTGCGATACGCTGGGAGCCTCCCTGGAGTGTAGAAGCGAGTAGTTCGCCTGATCAGAACAATCGCCTTATTCGTCGCCGCTCTATTCAGCCGGATACAACTGTTGTCATAGGCCTTGAAACAGATTGTGACACCATTTTTTCCAACATGCGCAAACGTGCCCGTCGCGCTGTACGAAACAGTCTCAGAGTTGTTGAAGTGGCTCCCTGGAATTCCACCAGCGAGGAATTTGACACATGGTATGAACTGTACCTTGAAACAGCGGCGCGGGACCGATTTCAGCCTCGCAGCCGTGACTATCTTCTCCATCTGCTTCGCCAAACAGGCAAGGCAGAGCCGCTCCTACTGCTCGCCCGCCAAAACGGTGTACTCACCGGAGGAATTATTGTCGTTTATACATCGAGACAAGCTCTGTATCTTATCGGTGCTTCTTCAAGAGAAGCGGGTGAGATCTCATCTTCATACGCACTGCAGTGGAAGGCTATCTGCATGGCACAGGAAAGAGGATGCTCAGTATACGATTTGCACGGAATTGCCCCTCCTAAGGCGGAAGCACACCATCTAGCCGGGCTCAATCTATTTAAAACGGGATTTGGCGGTTCAATAGTCCAGAGAATCGGGTGCTTCGAGTACCGTATAAAACCCGTGCGAAGCTGCCTGTTCTCTCAAGCTGAGAAGGTGCGGTCTCGAAATGTGCGCGGGCTTTAGCTTTGTTGGGCTGTTATCTGCCGGGCGCAGTCAATAAACTGCCTTCCACGATCAAATTCATCAGCAAACAGACCAAATGAGGCACACCCTGGTGAGAGCACTACAGCTGAACCGGGGCGAGCTTGAGAGAACGCATGAGCCACTGCCTGCTGCATAGTGTCAAAAGGACCAGAAAACTGAATACTGTTAGCGTTCAGTAACCCTATAAGCTTGTCGGTGAAACTGCCGGCAAGCAGCGAAATTGAAACTGCTTTTCTCAGTGCAGGAAGCATGGGATGCGGGTCAAGCTGTTTATCACTGCCTCCGGCGATAAGATGGGCAGGAGAGCTTAACGGGGAGAGACAAAGGCTCACTGCTTCTGGTATCGTTGCAGCCGAATCATTTATGAACTGCACTGTGCTACTCGACACTGCAACCGGTTGACAGCGGTGTTCCAAACCCGGGAAATCCAGGAGGGCTTGCAAGATCGTGTCCATGGGGATACCCAGTGCCAGAGCTGCACATACTGCAGGGAGGTGCCGAGTATCAAAAGTACTGGGGGCTACATAATCTTGCTTGTGTTGATCATCTTGCCAGTGAAGCTTTCCCGAGTCCCAGCTTAACCCTCTATAGCCAGGGGGTAAGGATGCCTGTGCTGCATACCAGAACACGTGTTGAGCCTCAATTTCTTGGAGGTATTCGAAATAATTACCTCCAAAAGGAAGCACTGCAACCTGCGGGGGAGGATTACCGGAAAACAGCAAGAATTTATCGTGTAGATACTCATCAATACTTGTATAACGGTCTAGATGGTCAGCATACAGCGGGGTCATCACTGCCAGTGCCAATTGCCGGAACGGGTGTCGTGCAAGGTCATGTATCTGCCAGGAAGAGAGTTCCAATACCGTGAATGGGTGTTGCCCAGATTTTTCAGCAAGCAATGCATCCTGGAGAAAGGCGAGGGGATTCACTCCGATATTTCCACCAGTAAAAGTTCTGAAACCTGCTGCCATTGTTATATAGGAGAGAAGGGATACTGTTGTCGATTTACCCTTTGTCCCAGTCACAGCTGCTATCCGGTGAGAGCTCTCCCCTAGATAGATCCCAATATCATTTGTTACGCGGGCCTGAGCATGTTGCAGGAGAGGATGGGAGTTGGGGACTGCGGGGTTTTTTATGATGATATCCGCCCATTGTACATCCTCGAAGCTATGACCCCCGAGGGTGAACCTGATACTGTCAAAGGCTGATAACTGCTGCACTGAAGGGGCTAGTTCCTGTGCACTCCGGAGATCAGTTACTCGTACGGTGTGACCATGTTCAGCAAAATAGGCAGCGCTTTGAACTCCTCCACCATGATGTCCCAGTCCAAATATGAGCACATGCAAAGCCGACCTCCTCAGGGGGTAGTATTATCTACAACATTAAAGTTGGCAAGGGAGGAAATGAGTTTCAAACAAAAGTAGAGGCGGTAATCACCTTCTAAAGGTGATTCAACAGGCCTTGACGGACTGGGAAGTTATGGTCATAATGTCGAGGACGTAAACATACAGCATAAAGGAGCGTAATGTGCCCTGCGGAAAAAAACGTAAACGACATAAGATCGCAACCCATAAACGGAAAAAGAAGCTGAGAAAGAACAGACACAAGAAGCGGAAAAGCTAACAGATAGTAGTTTAACAAGCGATCTTACAGACAGCCGCCTGCTAGAGTGTGTAATGCACCGGGGCGGCTGTTTCGTTAGATTCCTATTTCTTCAGCTTTCAGAGGTTTCCAAACTCCATCTTCCAGTCTCATTTGATACGCATGTTTCATCATATCGAAAAACCCCTTCTCTAGCTGTAAACTGACGGTACAGAAATCTTCATACTCAGGTTTTTGCTCGCGAAGCTGTGGGACAATTGTTGAGGCCTGGGTTGCTGCAATCGATTCAGACAGTAACTTGGCAGCCAGAAAGCGCTTATGTTTATCAACCGCGATAACCGCCGGATGGTCCATAAGATCCATGACCTCCCAGGTGATTTGTTCAGCCTGCGCGTATGTACCGGCATCCTTGTTTTGTTCACTTACACGCAGGGGCAGATGTTTGATAATGTACTCGAGGTTGTCATTGAGATAGGAGAGGTTGAACAGGCCGGTGGCACAGTTGAACAAAACCGGTTTGCCCTGCTTTTCAGCTGTAGTCACATCTTGAGGGGAAATAGCAACCCCAATATCCCTGCAGGTGAGTTTACCGTGTTCACTGCGCAACAGCACACCGCCTTTAAGATCCACAGGGGATTTATAAGAGAACTCAAAGGAACCGTCGCCGCCAGTGAGAGCGGTGAGCGCGATAAACAGTGGTGAGGGGAAATTACCGATATTATCGACATTGACCAGATAGGCAAAACGGTATCCCTCCCGATACAGGGAGCGGTATATATCCTTGAGAACCATGAAATTTTGGCCATGACCACCTGGCAGGGGAAGCAGTTGGCCTTCCTTCCCGTATGCTTTCGTAAAGATGTCACGGGGAAACCCCTCAGAGGCAGGTGTGAGAGCAGCAATCAGCGGCTGCTTTGCAGAGAGCACATCGGTGATTTGGTCTCCGGTCTCTCTGATGAGATCCTCCAGCATCGGGGAGTGGCGATATGATTCAAAAGCAGCCAGCAGTTTATCATGGGTTACATCACTAGTCATTTGAAACATGGGGATGCGGGCCGCAGTGCCAGTCTTCCTCATAGCGCGTAGCTCAAGTACCAGCAAAGCTCTCATTTTTAGCTCGAGAAAAGAATATCCGGGACTGCCGTCAGGATTTATGTAGGCTGGGGTGAGACCTTTTGGACGATCCTTGCATAATGCAGCGAGACGTTCAAAAGGTTTTTGTATAATATCAAACAGGGGAGGATAGAATTCAGAGTTTTTTTTGATGTCAATATAACTGGTGGCAGAGCCACCATTGAGCACGCCGTATGCTGTATAACGAGTCAGCTTATATCCAAGCTCCGTCAGTTGTTCCGAAGTAAAACGAATAACATCACCGCTGGGGGTGCCAACATCTGCAGGATGTAGAGTTGGATCAATTGCTTCTAGAGCCCTCTTAGCTTCAGCTAGCGGCAGTTCCAGGGTGACTTCCCCGCTTCCATCAATAATCTGCTTCCCGTCGATATCAGGGAAGTTGTATGTTGCGCTGTTGTCCGTTGTACTCTCTTGTTCCTGTACCCTGACCTCATTGAGCACAGAGCGGGTAAGCTCCTCATCAATATGTTGTTGACTAAAGTCTTTGCTGTGTATCTGCTTCATATCAGCAATAGTAACCTGCTCTGAAGTTGCTTGTAAATAGCTCTGATAGGAGCAGGCAAACTGTAAATCGGAAGGAATAATGTGGTTGCACTACTTTACGATAAAACTTGAATGCTCTTCATGTAAATGGCGTAGAAAAACGGTCAGTGCAGTGTCCAAAAACAGGGTACCGGCTCACTCAGGCCGGAACTGTGCCTCACTTCACTGCGGATTATCCAATGGTAGGGTAGTATAAACAGCAAAGTGTTTTCAGCTGCTATTATCTGATATTTTTAACGGTACGAAGAAGGACTTCTCATCAATGAGAACCTTTATTTTTTATTCACTTGTTATAGTGTTCGTCTATTAATTCGAATAGAACTTCTGCAAAATCACACTTGAAAGGGATAGACGGGTCCTCCTGATGTCTTCTCATGTTTGCTAAACTCTGACAATTGATTTCAATTGGTATTTCACCTTTCGTATATTCTTCATCAATACATTCTTTAAATGCGGGAATGTAATCATTGCTATGAGAAGGTGTAGTAAAATGATTACGACTGGTACAAGAAACCCACCACCAATTTAATTCCTCTCTCGATAAATGCATAGAAAGGAAATCTTCGAAATTCATATACGAAAATTGAAAATCTGGTATACCTGAAGGTTTTCTCGTATAATTATCCATATTCCTTTCATCGTTACGAAGATATATATCCCAATCTACCCAAATATGAATTATAGAATTTTTATTAGCACCTCTTGTTTCTTTATATTTTTTAATTACCAAAGAGTATTGCCCACCATTTGAAGGTTTGGCAATAAGAATCAATGGAATGTCTTCTTCCTCGAAATAGCGATTTAACTCCTGCATATAGGCTCGCTCTGAAGGACCTTCACAGACAATTAGTATGGGTTTGTTTTGCTTATACATAGATGAACGCACTCCAATTAAATATAGGGGAAAGGGATTCCGGAAAAATTACCCTCAAGATACTGTTTTCTGAATTTTGTAACATTTCTTGTTCCCTCAAAGTCCGATATACGTTTAAAAGTTGTGCCCCTTTTAAGGGTTTTGTTAACAATTCCTATCTCAGACACACGCATTATGTCTTGATCCATAATGTCTGTGTTGTGGGTAGTGAAGATTAACTGTGCATTTGTTTTATTATACCTTTTATCCTTAAACATTCTCACTATCTCAGCAAAAAGAAAAGGGTGTAGAGAATTCCCCAACTCGTCTATCACTAACACATTTCCTTTTTTTAGAACTGATAAAACAATGCCTAATATACATGCAACACGGCGTGTCCCTAAAGATTCATCACGGAAGTCAAATTGGACCTCGTTTCCATGGATATCTTTATGAAATGTATTGATCTCGGTCGCAGTTGTTGTTTTGCTATTAAGATCATGAACATACTCGTAGTTTTTCATTGATTGTGTCTTGTGAGTTTCGTTCAATTCATTTCTCTTATACTCCATTCGTGTAATATCAATATCCAGTTTCCTTAGAATTGAAACCACCTCCTGAAAGGCTGTTTGCATTCCAATATCGTCGCTGGTTTCCGCCAGTTTACTTAACCCAAGGTGAAACGGGAAAGTGTTTCCTTCAAAAACTTCTAATTTCGTTGCTATATAAACATAAGCCTCAGTTATTGGGAAATTTAACCCCGCATAGTTTTCTCCAACAACGGTGATAAAGGGAGTTCGAAACTCTTTTTCTTGGTTCAAGCATTCTACTGAAAAAATTGTTTTCAGTTTCTCGATAGGATACACATCGGTAGCTAGTTTGTTGAACTGGGTTTTTTTTCCGTTTATATGAAAGATGCAATCCGAATTATGCTCGAGTTTCTCATATACGATTTCTTTATTATTGATGTGTAAGGTATAAATGATTGTATTGCCAGAAGTTTGGAATTTTATTTTAAAAACTGTTGGATCTAAACTATCATGTAATTTGTTTGGTGAATAAGCTTTGGGGTTGTATTTATTCCGGACAATGTGAATTAGCTGAGAGAAAGCCTTCACAATATTTGATTTCCCAGATGCATTGGCCCCATAAAAAGCTAAGCAAGGAACAGTTCTAATGTTATTTTCTTCTAAAAAGGGGATAATATCCATCTGTTTATATCCATTTGGAGCTTTTCTTTCAGCATACGTCATAGGTATTGTTGCATCCAGAATAGATCTGTAATTTATTATTTGAAAAGATAATAACATAAATTGAATTCCTCCTGTTGGAACTATGTTAATTATCATATTAATTGATTGGAAAGTCAATATAAACAAAATTATTGTTTATATATGAAATATATTGTCAATAACAGGGTGCTTTCACCAATGATGGCGCCTTGCAATGTAGGTGATATATGTATTTCCAGTTAGTCAAGGTGACGTTTTATTGCCTTGATAGGTTTGTCTAAAAAAAGCTTGTGATAGAAAACGTTTGAAGTCATGAACACATCTCCGAGGGTGGTCTATGGAGACAAGCTTTGGTTCACTATTGCAGAGAAATACAACCCATTCACCTGAAAAATAATCTTCAGATTCTTGTTTTATCTCCATCACATCTAAATACTGCGGGTTCCCGTCAAGAACTGCTTCAGCCTAAACCAGTCTTTGAGAGTCGCCTGAAGCAGGAATGCTGGAAAAGTTCTGACTGAGCCTATCATTCACACCGTATCGTGGTTGCCGAGCCTGTAGAGTTTTGTCAGAAGCGCGGACAGGAAAAAATCATTCCGACACTGCACTGCCGAGGAAAATAAACCTGAACTAACCGATGATGAGCAGGTGTTCTGATTCTGGGATTGGACTCTTTACGTTCATATTGAGTAATTGATAAATGGTTCTGTCAGGAGCAGGCTAATAGCTCTGACAGGAGCAGGCAAACTTGACATCAATTGGCCATTGTGGTAGCTTATGCTGACCTCTTTATCCGCGTATGCGGATCAATTAGTCCGTAAGGAGGAATTATGAGAAATTATGAATTTACCGTCATCTTCGATACAGCTGATGACAACGTTACTACCGGCAAAGAGCTCATTTCCCAAGGTTTTAAAGCTAACAATGTTACTGTAGAGAAAGAGGATGACCTGGGAATAAAGTTTCTTGCCTACCCCATCAAAAAGAACGACAAAGGCCATTACTTTTATTATGAGCTGCAGGCAGAGCCGGATTCCATCGCTAAGATGGAAAACACGTTTCGACTGCACGATCCGGTATTGAAGTTCTTGTTCGTCAAGAAAGATAAATAAACAATTGAGGTATCTCTATGGCTAATGACTTAAATTCAGTCGTACTCATTGGGCGTCTGACTCGCGATTGTGAACTGCGGTATACAAACTCTGGCACAGCGGTGTGCCGAATCTCTATAGCTGTCAATAGAAGGAAGAGGTCAGGAGACAGCTGGGAAGAGGAGGCAAACTTCTTTGATGTTACCCTGTGGGGTAAACAGGGCGAGGCTCTCAGTAATTACCTGGAGAAAGGCAAGCAAATTGCTGTACATGGGGAGCTGAGACAGAACCGTTGGGAGCAAGATGGTCAAAAGAGAAGCCGGGTAGAGATTGCTGCAAACAACGTGCAGCTTTTAGGCAGCCCCTCAACAGGAGGCGGCCAGAGTCCAGCACGGTCGGGAGGTCAGCGTTCAGCTGCTCCCAAGAATAACAGGGGCTCAGAAGGACAGTACGGGTCAGAGTCTGCAGGCGGCGGATATGCCGGTCCTGAGCAATTTGATGACGACATACCGTTTTAGAGTTCGAGGAATAAAAACAAGGAGAACGTGTTACGTATGAGTGAAGATACAAGAACGAATGATACGGCTAACCGTGGAAATGGTCAGCAGAGATATGACAACAATAACAGAGGTGACAGCAGGAACAGCGGCGGCGGCGACAACAGAAGCAGCGGCGGCGACAACAGATCCTCCGGTGGTGGCTACAACAACAGAAGAAGACCTTCTGGAGGTGGCGGTGGTCGCAAGAATATGTTCAGAAAAAAAGTATGCCGCTTTTGCACCCAAAAGATTGTAGCTGATTACAAGAATCCGGACGGTCTAAGACGTTTTGTTACAGATCGCGGTAAAATCTTACCGAGTAGGATAACCGGAACATGTGCAAAGCATCAGCGAGCTCTTGCACGGGAAATTAAACGGGCTAGAGTGCTTGCGTATCTCCCTTTTGAGAAAAAGTAGTTGAGGAGTATGAAGATAGAACGCAGTGTGGCAATTGATCTGTTCGGGACCGCGGCTCTGGCTATAGTCTTGTTCCAGATCGATATATTTTATGCCATGTTTGCAGTTCCGCTTCACGTGCTGGCATACAAACGCCGTGACCATATTTTTTATTATGCAACTGCGCTTACAGCGCTAGTTGTGGGGATTCAGGAGATAGTCCGGTTTTCCAGTTTGGATATTGAGGGCCAGGTAGCCTTACTCGGTGCGATATCAGCGTATGCTCCTGCTTCAGTGTTAGCAGGGACTGTGATCTACCACTGGCTGGATGGAAGAGGGTTACGAAGACTTTACAGGTTTTTGTACAGTCTTTCATTTGCTGCTGTAGCAGGCGTGCTGCTTGTCCTGGTATTTGAAGGCGACAGTGCTCCTGCAGTTCAGGGGAAAGAGACGCTGCGCGAGCAGTTCGACTTATTGATGCAGTTCGGTGGTGTTCAGTCAGCAGCCGGAGGGATGTTTACTGAGTCCCAAATCGATGCACTGTACCGGCTGACGGTGGCAACGTTGAAGCGTTCATTTTTGCTTGGAGCTGCTGTACAATTGGGAATCAGCATATACATCGGTCGTCAGATTCATATCAGAAGATCGTTGGCTCAGGATTCCTGGTTTGCTGGTTTCAAGGTGCCAGAGGTGTTTGTTTGGCCCTTTATGATTTCTTGGGCGGTAGTGCTTCTGTCACAGATCACCTCGCTGGGGTTTCTTGAAATAATTGCCTGGAATGCCGGCTTGGTTATTGGTTTTATATATTTTTTTCAAGGGGCCGCAATCCTCTCTTTCCTTGTGCGAAAGCGGGGTATGCGTCTCACACCAGGAATAATGGTCTTGCTGTTTGCTGTACTGTTGTTTATTCCCGGTGTGAATATAGTACTAGTAGTGGGGATTCCTTTATTGGGAATTTCTGAAATTTGGATACGGTATAGAGTTGTGAATAAGGAGAATACAGATGAAAATAATTCTTAACAAGGATGTGTATAACCTGGGAGAAGAGGGTGATGTGTGCGAGGTAGCTAACGGCTATGCTCGAAACTTTCTACTTCCACAGCAGTTGGCTGTTCCCTACAACAATGCCAATGTAGCATTGTTTCGCAGTAAAGAGGCTGCAATCAACAAGAGAAAAGAAGAGAAACGTGCTGCTGCTATGTCACTCAAGGAACGTCTTGAAGGTCTTGAACTGACAATTAAGGCATCGGCTGGTGAATCAGGAAAGCTGTTTGGAGCTGTTACTTCGCAGACCATTGCTGAGGCGCTGGCCAAAGAGGGCATTCAAATTGAAAGGAAAAACATTGACGTGCCTTCTAACACCATTAAAATGATTGGTGAGTATAACATACTCATTAAGTTGTATGAAAAAGAATCGGCTACGATCAAAGTTTCGGTCGTTGATGAGAACAGGCAGAAACAAGAACAGCAGAAGGCAGCAGAGCAGGCATCTGAGAAAGCACAAGCAGACCAAGACGAGCAGGAAGAAGTAGAAAAAGAACCTGAAGAACCCTCTGTTGAAGAAACTGAAACTGGGAAGACCGAATAACAGTACGTCTACGCTTCACGTAACAACGAGGTAATCTATGGCTGCTCAACTTGTCGGCAAGGTTCCTCCCCATAATCGGGATGCGGAAAAGGCAGTCCTTGGGTCAGTGCTGATTGACCAGGAGGCTGCCGCTTCCGCGTTGGAGTTCTTGCGATCTGACGATTTTTATGTTCGTGCCCACGGCATGATCTTCTCCGCTGTTGAGCATATCGCAAATCGGGGAGATGTTATTGATTTGATTACCCTGTCTGAAGAACTCAAGCAGAAGAGCATGCTTGATGCTTCGGGGGGTATGTCATACATTGCTTCACTTACCTCTGATGTTCCCTCCACTGCTAATGTCCTCTATTATGCAAGAGTTGTCAGGAACCTCAGTGTCCGACGTCGACTGTTAAAAATATCAAATGATCTGATAGCAAAAGCCTACGATGATTCTGAAGAGACTCAGGAAATACTTGCTGAAGCAGAAAAACTGATCTTCGATATCTCCGATGAGGGGGCTGTTACCGGGAAATACCGCTCTTCTGGTGAGATTGTCAATGAAACAGTTAACACCATAGAAAAGCTTTATCATGCCGGGGGAAGTTACACCGGTGTTACAAGCGGGTTTCCCGACCTTGATGATCATACAAGCGGTTTCCAGAATTCTGAGTTCATAGTCATCGGTGCAAGACCCTCAGTGGGGAAAACTGCATTTGCCTTAACTATGGCAGCCCATATGGCTGTTAAGAAAAAGATACCGGTTGGATTTTTTACCCTTGAGATGTCGGGAAAATCTCTCATGCAGCGCCTGTTTGCATCTGAAGCCCGCATTGACTCAAAAAAACTCCGTAGTGGCATGCTGACCCATTCAGATTTTAGTAAACTTACTGAAGCCGCGGGACGACTGTACGAAGCCCCCTTGTACATTGAAGACACGCCCAATATTAAACTGCTTGATTTACGTGCCCAGGCTAGGAGAATGAAGAAGAATGAGAATATCAAAGTCCTGTTTATTGACTACATTGGACTGGTTGAGCCTGAGAATAAGGGCAATATCCCAAGACACGAACAGGTAGCTGAGATTTCCAGGTCCATAAAAACCTTAGCGCGTGAACTCGATATCCCAGTGATTTGTTTATCCCAGGTGGGGCGTCAATCAGAAGGTAAGGCCCCAACCCTTGCAGATTTACGAGAGTCCGGGTCTATTGAACAGGATGCTGATGTGGTAATGTTTATCCACAAGACCCGAGACAGTGATAAAGAGATAAATAATCAAGACAGTAAAGCCATCATTGAAACTGAAGTCATATTAGCGAAACAGCGAAATGGCCCCATCGGAACAATCCGGTTAGGGTTTGTACCTCGCTACACAAAGTTTGAGACTCTCACAAGAGATAACCAGTCATAGACTTGACTGGAAATTAACCTCATTTCTAAGCACAGACCTGGTCGGGGAGGTTTACAGATGGAAAACAAAGTTACGCAACTGTTAACGGTGTTTCTATTCATTGCCATGGTAACAGCCTGTACGCAAGGAAGTTATAGTATTATCAACGGAACTGTGGATTTCGCACAGGATAGCGCTTCAGGATCCTATTCCAAGTTTAATGGGTATAAAGAGCGCCTTCTCACCCTGGAAGAAGGTGCTGCACTTACTGTAAGCTTCAGTGCTGAAACGCAGGCAGGAGACATACAGGTTGAACTACTGGGCACAGATAAACAAACCCTTTCCGTGCTTGAAGCTGGTGATAAAGAGCAAGTTACTATTCCAGCAGAGGGGAAGTACCGCGTTCGAGTGACAGCTGATGACCATGCCGGCGCATTCGCCCTATCCTGGGAGATACAATAACCCCTAGTGAAATACTGCCCTCGGTATATCAGTATGCTAAGAATGAGTGTGTATGGAAAGAGCGTTACTTTCTTTTTCAATCTATCTCTACCGCAGAAAGAAACTCACATCGGAAAAGACAGTAAACAGCAGCAGTGAGAACAGCAGGGCGAAACCAATAATCTGCAGACGGTAGTAGATAATAGGACGCACCGGTCTTCTCGTGACTGCTTCCCAGACAGATAAAATCATTTGTCCCCCATCAAGGGCAGGGATTGGCAGGAGATTGGCGAAAGCTAACGCTGTGCTGATAAAGCCTAGTAATTGCATGACTGTAATCAGACCGGTTCGAATGCCCGCAGAGAAACTTTGACTGGCAGTATCTCCGAGCAGATAGGTGATTTTTAGCGGTCCGGCCATAGCTTCCTGGGCGTTGAGTCCTTTAAACAGGAGCGAGATGCTGTGCACGGCAAGCTTAAGCTGGGAAAACGTTTCCGTGATTCCCTGCCCAAGTGCCCCAAAGAGTGAATAATCGGGAGTACTGGCGGTAATACGTGGGAAGGCTGCATTGAACACCGGCTGCCCGTTTTCATTGTACTCAAGCGGGATAGTTTGCGTGAATGTTCTGCCCTCACGTTCGATCTCTAAGGTAATCTCCCGTCCATCTGCAGCACGTATGCAGCGGGTTAAATCCAGCGCATGGGAAACAGAGTGATCATTGCAAGCTACTATCCTGTCACCGGCTTTTATATTATAAGCAGACAGATGCGAGTCTTCAGGTATCATCTGGATTTCTGGTTCAATCCAAGCTGCAATCCCAATAACTCCGGCACCGGTATCTACATTCAACTCGGGAATCAGCTCGCTTTGAAACTCTCTACCGTCGCGTTGGTAGGTTATCGTCACCTGCTGCTGTGCTTTCCCAATTAGCGCTTCCTGGATATGGGAGAAGTTTGAGACAGTCTGCCCGTCAATACTGATAATCTCATCTCCAGTCTGCAGACCTGCCTGCTCAGCGGGGGTGGTCTCCTCCTGACTGCCGTAGAGCTCCGGGTAGTCGCTTGCAAGCACGACCTTGTTAGAATAGGTCTGGTATTCATACCCTGCGTACCAGATGACAGAAAACAGCAAGACGGCGAAAAGCAGGTTACTTAAGGGGCCAGCAAGATAGGTGACAAACCGCTTACCAGCAGAGACGGAGAATAGCGATCCTTCTGTGCGAGGGAAGGCAGGAAGACGCTGCTCAACGGCTGTCTTGAAATCATCCTCTCCTTTCATGCGGCAGTAACCGCCGATTGGAAAGATATTTATGCGGTATTCGGTTCCCCCGCGAGTAAAGCCGGCCACACGTCTGCCCCAGCCAAGAGCAAAGCTTTCTACTTCAATACCGAAGGCCTTCGCTGCCGCAAAGTGACCACTCTCATGGATAAATATGATGATGCCCAGGCCGAGCAGACCCAGTAGTATAGTTAGTACCATCGCTTCTTAATTATTTCGGCACTCTCCCTGCGGACCTCTCGGTCTATCAGGAGGACCTCTTCAAAAGAACCAGGCCGCTGGGACCAGTCCAGTTGTAATATATTGTTTACCACTCGCGGTATATCCATAAAGCCAATCCCTCGATGAAGAAAGTGTTCTACTGCTATCTCATTCGAGGCATTATAGGCAATGGCATATGCACCGCCGGACTTGAGAACCTGATACGAGTACTGCAGCATGGGAAAGCGACCCATATCAGGGTTGGAAAACGTGAGTGTTTTGTCAACTAAATCAAGTTCTGTGAAGGTCTTTTTTGTTATGTCCGGATACAACAATGCGTTGATTATCGGAACTTTCATGTCTGGTTCACTAATCTGCGCATACAGGGAACCGTCGTGTGTCTTGATCAATGAATGGACATAGCTTTGCGGATGGATCAGGACATCAATATGTTCCCAGCTGGTATCGAACAGGCTGACAGTTTCAATGACCTCCAATCCTTTATTCGCCAGGGTAGCTGAATCGATCGATATTTTCGAACCCATGGACCAGGTAGGATGCTGGAGGGCCTGTTCCGGAGTAGCACGAAGCAGTGTTTTGTAGTCAGCATTGCGAAACGGTCCTCCGGAGGAGGTGAGTATAATCTTTTTTATGTACGAGGTAGGACGAAAACGGGTGAGTTGGAAAATAGCGGCATGTTCGGAGTCAACCGGAAGAATCGTGCGATTGTTCTTGACCGCCAGGTCGGAGATCAAGTTGCCGGCTATCACAGCCGTCTCTTTATTTGCCAAAGCGAGATCCTTGTCGGTTTCCAGCGCATACACGGAGGGCATCAAACCCGAAGCCCCGGTTATTCCGTTAACAACAATATCAGCTTCCGTATCCTGAAGCATTTGTAAGATGCCTGAAGATCCATAGTAGGCAAAATGGTTTTCGTCGTCGCTACAACACGAGAGCACAGTCTGTTTTACATCAAATTCATCAGCTAAGAGACGAAGGGCGGTAGCACTCGAGTGAGAAGTCAAACCGACAATCTGAAAGATATCTTTTTGTGATCGTATGCATTCAATGGTGCTGTTACCAATGGAGCCTGTAGCACCAAGTATAATGACCTTTTTTTTCATGTATCACACCTTTAACAGTAACTTACTTAAAAAATAAAAGAGGGGAGCTGAAAAGACTATAGAGTCTATGGTATCAAGAATTCCCCCTCTGCCGGGAATGATTGAACCGGAGTCTTTGGTTGCAGAACTGCGTTTTAGCACAGATTCAGCTAGATCCCCAATATCGGCTCCAATAGCGGTCACCCCGGAGAGAATAAGAAAAAACGACAGAGGACCGAGATTGTGCAGCGGGGTAATCAATGTATAGAACACAAGCCCAAATCCTATGGCGAAGACGAACCCACCGATAAAACCTATCAGGCTCTTATTGGGACTCACAGCTACAATACCGCGGGAAGAGCGACCAAAGAGCATACCGAATACATAGGCAAATACATCATTTGCAAAAATCATGAGAAAGAAGTAGATCAGGATAAAACTAGCCTGATTAAATGCAGTCATAGCTATTACAAACATGCACAGGGCTGATGGGTAGATGAGGTGCAGTAGAGAAAGAGACATACGATGATAGCTGTCAGCAAAGTTATCTTCAGCTCCAAGGAACACTTCACCCCCGAGTAGTACCAGAAAAGCCAATGTATACACAGCAGCAGAGAGAGCAAATTCCGGAGTGACATACAGCTGAATATAGACAGTAGCTGGCAGTATGCCTACCACCGCAGAATGAATAAACGGCTTCACACCGGTTGTACGGTGGATGAGTTTTTTTACTTCAAAGGAACCGAATAAGCTGAAAAGGATGGCAATCAGGCAGAAAAATAGAAAGTGCTGCTGGGGAAAAAAGAAGATGCTAGAAAAGAAGAGAGGAACACCCAGGACTGTCAGTAATATACGCTTTGTCAGAGTTTTCACGTCGAAGTTCCTCCAAATTTTCGGACCCGTTCCCGGTAGGAATCAAGCGCTTGGGCCAGGTTGGTTTCATCGAAATCCGGCCAGAGAGTCTTTGTGAAAAAGTATTCTGCGTAGGCACACTGCCAGATCAAAAAATTACTTAATCGCTGCTCCCAAGCAGTCCGGATGACGAGATCAACATCTGGAAAATCGGGATGGTCCAGATTCTCCGCTATATCCTGCTCGGTGATTTCATATGGCAGTTCTCCTGTTGCAATGAGACGATTGACAGCGCGGGTTATTTCCGAGCGCCCGCCGTAATTAACTGCCAGATTCAACACTGTTCCGGTGTTGCTCTTTGTATAGTCAACTGTCTCCTGCATAGCCTGCTGCACCTCCTGGGGGAGGGATGTAAGGTCACCGCAGAAGGTGACTCGCAGATTGTTCTCGTCATAAAAAGCAAACTCTTTTTTTAAGTAGGTGCGGACCAGTGTCATGAGGTAGGACACCTCCTGAGGGGGCCGTTTCCAGTTCTCAGTTGAGAAGACAAAAAACGTTACATACGATACGCCCCGGGAGGACAAATACGCAGCAGTCCGTCTGGCTGCCTTGAGTCCTTCTAAGTGCCCAAACGTGCGGGGTTTTTGACGCTGGGAAGCCCAGCGTCCGTTTCCATCCATGATAATCCCAACATGCGAAGGGAGCTGTTTGTTCATAGCTGCCTCACTGCGCTGGAATTAGACTTCCATAATCTCTTTCTCTTTTTTCTCCAGGACTCCACCGATATCTTTCACGTACTCGTCGGTTAACTTCTGTATCTCCTGCTCACCGGATTTTCTCTCGTCCTCGCTGATGAGCTTCTCTTTTTCCATTTCCTTCAGCGTATCGATGGCATCACGACGAATGTTGCGTACCGCCACACGGCTCTGCTCAGCAATGTTTTTGGCCATTTTAACCAGGTCTTTGCGTCTGTCTTCGGTCAGCGGAGGAATGGAAATGCGTATTACCTTACCATCATTGCTGGGATTGAGAGACAACTCAGATTTCTGAATAGCTTTTTCTATTTCACCAATGAGGCTTCGGTCCCAAGGTTGTATCACAACAAGACGCGCTTCGGGAATAGATATGTTGGCGACCTGGTTGAGAGGAGTTTGCTGCCCGTAATAATCAACCTTTACCTTGTCAAACAGAGAAGCAGAGGCGCGCCCGGTTCGCAGAGAATTATATTCAGTCTCTAGAGATGCTACGCTCTTTTTCATTCTCTCTTGAGCATCTTTCAGTACTTCCTTCATGATTCAATCTCCTTCAGGTTCTAGAATGCACGGTCGATATACATAATTCGGCCATTCCCGGAAAGTATAACACGGGAACGGCCGGTATAACATAGGCTATTGGCCAACGCTGTAATAGATATAATCGGTAAGCTTTACTGTGGTACCGACCTGTTTGGACAGTTCGGCAAGCTTTTTCTCAACACTCACCTTGTCGTCCTTCACAAAACCCTGCTGAAGCAAACATATCTCGGTAAAGTGCTTATTGAGCTTACCCTTAACTATGTTTTCGACCACATTGGCAGGCTTGCCAAGGTCTGCAACCTGTTTTTCAAAGATCTCTTTCTGTTCATCGACATATGATTGGTCAATATCGCTCTTGTCGAGATACAGGGGATTAAAGGCAGCAACATGCAAGGCACAGTCAAATGCAAAATCCTTGACTTCTTGGGTCAATTTAGCGGCATCTTCAGCTTCAAGTTTGACTAGCACCCCAATGGTCCCTTCACCATGGATATACTGTGCTACATATTGATTGGCAGCAATATCGAGGACCTTGAACCGTTTGAGGCTCATGTTCTCTTTGATGGTCGATATGAGATCGGTTACCATCTGCTCGAGTTCGGCGTTAGGTTCCGTATATCCCTTCTCAAGGATGACTTTGCACATATTCTCACCGAGTTTGATAAAGTCGGTGTTTCTCGATACAAAGTCTGTCTCACATCCGAGTTCGAGAATTACGGCTTTTGAATCACGGACTTCGGTAAACACCCGCCCCTGATTTGTATCGCGACCGCTTCTTTTAGCAGCAGCAGCCAGGCCAAGTTCTTTCAAATGTTTTTCAGCTTTTGAAAAATCTCCGTCAGCTTCGGTCAAAGCTTTTTTACAGTCAAGCATACCGGCACCGGTGAGGTCCCTGAGCTTCTTTACATCAGCAGCTTTTATACTCATTTCTATGCTCCTTTCACTCTTATACTATTTATCCTGGTTCTCTTTCTCGGCAGATTCATCTGCTTCCTGAGATTCAGGTGCCGCAAGTTCTTCCACGGTTGGTTCATGCTCATTCGCATCATCTTCGTAGACTACATCTTCAGAATCAGATACTTCTGTTTCACTCGTTTCAGCAGTCTCTTCCTCAGTTTTCTCTGCAGTCTCCTCTGAGTCAGTTTCCTGTTCCTCGGACTCGAGCATTGATACGCCTACCTCGTTCTCTGCTGAAATGACTGAATTGGCAATAATCTCAGAAAAAAGCGTTATTGCCCTGATTGCATCATCATTACCAGGAATCGGGTAATCAATATGGGTGGGATCACAGTTCGTATCAACGACTGCAATAATGGGGATACCAAGTCTGTTTGCCTCGGCAACAGCAATCTGCTCCTTGCGTGTATCAATGATGAACACTGCACCGGGCAGGTCTTTCATCTCCTTGATGCCAAGGAAGTTAGTTTCAAGTTTTGTCTTTTCACGGGTGAGTTTTGCCACCTCTTTCTTTGTCAGACTGGAAAACGTTCCGTCAATCTCCATTTTCTCAATCTTCTTGAGGCGATGGATTGATTTCTTGATGGTGGTAAAGTTGGTAAGCATACCGCCAAGCCAGCGGTTATTCACATACGGCATGCCGCAGCGTTTTGCCTGTTCCTCAATTGCTTGTTGAGCCTGTTTCTTTGTCCCGACAAACAAAATGGATTTCCCGTTTTTTACCAAATCGACTATTTGTTCATGGGCCTCATTGATGCAGACTACGGTTTTCTGCAAATCAATGATATGGATCCCGTTACGCTCTGAAAAGATAAATTTCTTCATCTTCGGGTCCCAGCGTTTGGTCTGGTGACCAAAATGCACGCCTGATTCCAACAGGCTTTTCATGGTTACAATCGCCATGATTTCCTCCTACACACGACAATTTTATGCAAAATTGTCTACCTTCGCTTTTTCTCGCTTTCGCGGATATTCAGGACTGACTTGACAAGTCAGTTGGCCTGTCCTCGTAATATGCCAAATAAATCGATGAGTGGCAACCCAATGATAGAGAAATAATCACCTTCTATTGAAGAAATAAGGGTTATCCCGCGTTCCTGGATACGATAGGCACCTGCAGCACCAATCCATTCGTCAGTATCAAGGTACCAGCTGATCTCTCGGTCACTGAGATCCCTCAAGTGCACCTTCCCCCAGTTGAGTACAGTTTTCACCTCATCACTGTCTGGCAAGGCCACAGCTGCCGCTGACCACACACGGTGAGTATGCCCCGAGAGTGAAGCTATTAGCTGTTTGGCCTCTTCTCTGTTCTCGGCTTTTCCAATGGGATGTCCATCGAATTCAAGCAATGTGTCAGCTGCAATTACGGGGACGGAACCACGGGAATACCGATGCATGAATGCCTGCAGTTTATCCTCAGCGAGTTGGAGTACCTGATGGGAGGGGTGCCGGCCTTTCGGGACCTCCTGGATATCAGTAGGTTGAACATGTACCTCTAAGCCCGCAGACTCAAGAAGCTGCAGGCGAGCTGGTGAGCGCGAGGCCAGGATTACGCTGCTAACCGGCATATTGACTCCGTAATTGTTCCAGTTCAGATGAGAGGGCATCCCACTGTGCGGTATACTCCTCAAGGGTGTGCTCGGTATCCTTAATCGTCTGGGAAATTTCCTTGCTCTTGTGCGTATCTGCGTAATATTCAGGTTTGCTCAATAAGTGATTGAGCTCCTCGAGCTCTTGTTCAGTCTCTTCTATCTTATGGAGCATGTCGAGTTCCTGGCGTTCGAGAGTTCTTACGCGGTTTCTCAGCTTGTTTTGCTGCTGGTAATCAGTCCCTTTGTGCTCTTCAGGTTTCTGTATGCGCTCCTGGGGGCTGTCCCGATAGGCAGAAAATTGTTCTTCCTGTTTCTGATGCAGCTTCCAGGAGAAATAGTCATAATCACCTTCAAACAGCTCGGCTCCCTCCTCGCTGAGATAGAGAATTTTTGTTGCAATGCGCTTGATGAAATCAGCATCGTGCGAAACAAAGATCACCGTGCCCTCATATGCATCTAATGCTGATGAAAGCATGTCTTTCGAGGCGAGATCAAGATGGTTCGTAGGCTCATCTAGGACAAGCACATTGGCCGGGTGCAAAAGAATTTTCAATAGGGCCAACCGGCTCTTTTCTCCTCCGCTGAGCACTGCAACCTGTTTGTAAATATCATCCCCCTGAAAAAGAAATGCACCGAGATAGGTTCTCAAAGAGGGAATAGCACTCATAGGGGCTTCTTCCTCAATCTCTTCTATCACTGTATGGACCGGGTTAAGCAGTGTTTCCGTCTCCTGGGCAAAATACCCGATAGTAACTCCGGTACCGACTTGAATGGTCCCGGAGTAGTCTGTGTCGCGCCCCGAGATAAGACGCAGTAGTGTTGTTTTTCCGGTTCCGTTTTTCCCGGTTACTGCGAGACGTTCCCCTTTACCGATGTAGAGGTTTATATCAGAGAGGACCTGGTTGCTCCCATAGGATTTGTACACATGCTCAAGGTGAAAGTGATCCTTTCCTGAGTGTGGAGGAGGGGGGAATGAGAAGCTCAGCTGCTTTGATGTCGCTGGAAGTTCAATACGCTCGGTTTTTTCAAGTTGCTTGATTCTGCTTTGCACCTGTTTGGCTTTGGAGGCTTTATAGCGAAATCTGTTGATAAATTCCTCTGTTTGGGCAATTTCACGCTGTTGGCGATAGTAGTCATCGATGATTTGCTGTTGCAGTTCTTCTTTACGCTTCTCGTAGGTGGAATAGGTTCCCGTGAAGCGTGTTAAGCCTCCCCGTTGAATTTCATACACCTCATCAATTGTCGCATCGAGAAATGAACGGTCATGGGAGACAAGCATATAGCCGCCGAAGTATCCCTTGAGATAATCAGTGAGCCACATTCGCGCCTCAAGATCAAGATAATTTGTCGGCTCATCAAGTAACAGGATATCAGGTTGTTCCAGCAGGATTTTTCCCAGGGCGATTCGCATTTTCCAGCCTCCTGAGAATTCGCTGCATGGACGGTCCATATCATTCTCACTGAAGCCCAGACCCGTGGCGATGTAGGTAATCCTCGCCTGACGGTGATAGTAATCACTATGGGCGAGCGCCTCTTCAATATCATGCAACCGCAGCAGCAGAGACTGGGAAACTCCTGTACCGGCTGTGACCTCGGCAAGTTGATTTTCAATGGTCGACTTTTCTTCCAACAGTTGGGTAAAACGATAGTAAGAACTTTCCAGCTCATGAAATACGGTGCGATCTTTGAGCACAACCCCTGATTGAGGCAAGTACAGTGCTGTGAGATCCTTGGAGGAGGTGATAGTGCCGCTGTCAGCTTCCAGTTGCCCGCAGATGACCTTCAGCAGAGTTGATTTACCCGAACCGTTTAAACCTGCAAGAGCGGCACGAGTGGTTGTATCTAGCGCGCAGGAAACCGAGTTGAGAATATCCCTGTCCCCAAAGGCCAATGAAATGTCTTGCAGTTGTAATGTTTTCATGAAACGTAATTAATCCGCCATTTAGAGATACTGTGTACTATCGTGAGAAATGATGCTACCATATCTGCGTACGAAATTACAAGGAGACAACCCATGCTTTGCCTGACACTTACCGGTTCACATGCGTCTGAATGCATAGAACAGTTCCGGGAATATAGGAATCTGATCCATCTCGTTGAGATCAGACTTGACTTACTCTCAGATCCTGACCGAGATGAAGTTGCTCAGTTGTGCCAATCCATCGACGTTCCCATCATACTCACCTGCCGGAGAAAACAGGACGGGGGCGCCTGGGAGCAAGGGGAGAAACTCCGTACGGCGCTGTTGTTAACGTGTCTGGAACTTGGGGTCTCCTACATAGATCTTGAAGAAGATTACAAGCGACAGGAACTTGAGCAGCGGGCTAGGGAACTCTCGGTGAACATAATCCGCTCATACCATGATACTCGAAAAGTACCGGAGGATATGTTTGCACGGCTGGTTAAACTCAGCAAACGGGGTGATATAGCTAAAATAGCGGTAACGCCCCAAAGCATCACTGATACGCACATACTGTTCAATGTAGAACGGGAATTAGCTGACATGCCGAACAAGATAGTCATTGGGATGGGAGAATGGGGGATTCCAACCCGCATTCTCTACAAGCGTACCGGCTCGTTATTCACCTACTGTTCTCCGGAGGGCACCAGTGCCGCTTCAGGTCATTTGAGTGCGAAAACAATGGCAGAGCTCTATCGGGCGGACAGGGTGACACAAGCTACGCAGATTTTCGGAGTTGTCGGCAACCCGGTCATGCATACCTCTTCCCCCATGATTCATAACCCGGCTTTTCATCAAAGCGGGCTTGATGCGATATATGTTCCGTTTCTCGTAGATAATGTCCGCAGCTTTTTCAAGCTTGCCGAACGCCTGCCGGTGACGGGGTTCTCTGTAACAGTTCCGCATAAACAACAGGTCTTACCATTTCTGGGTCGTATCAGCCGGGAAGTAAAGCTTATCGGCAGTTGTAACACTGTGGTACGCAAGGGAAGCCTCTGGAAAGGGCTGAACACCGATTTTTATGGGTTCCTCCAGCCAATCCAGGCGGAACTGGAAGCAGGTACGATAAGAAAAGCGGTAGTTATCGGGGCAGGCGGGGCAGCTCGATCTGTGGTCTGGGCCTTGAGAAATTATCGCTGCAAAGTAGTTATTCTTAACCGTACAGCGCAAAAGGCGCGTAAACTAGCTGAAGAGACTAACTCACAATGGGATGAGATATCTGCTGCAGCCAACCAGGAGCACGTTGATCTTATTGTACAGACAACCAGCGTCGGTATGGAACCGAATGACCAGCTTAATCCGGTGCCTGATTTTCCCTTCAGCGGTCGGGAGATAGCCTATGAACTGGTGTATAAGCCACAGCGGACCGCGTTTATTCAGGCGGCTGAGCAGGCTGGCTGTCGGGTAGTGTATGGCATGCAAATGCTGTTAGCACAGGGGAAACTGCAGTTTGAGTCGTTTACCGGCCTTTCCTATCCTCAAGAGCCGACAGACTCCACATCGTAGCTACATCGGTGAATAGAGAGAACCTTTCAGCCTGCGAAGCAGAAATATTTTACGCAGTGGTTTTGAAAAATAGTGATGACCCGGCATGGTCTTTCCGATGAGGATGTGTCCCGTGTCATCTTTTTGCAGTTCAGTGGGCATTATGAGTATTGTCTCAGTCTCATCCTGAGGCGTGCGGACATGCAGTTCAAGTAGATCCTCTCCAGCTTCGATGGTCTGTTTGACCAGCTGAATTTTTCCCTGATAGTCAAACCCTTTAGCCTCAGCAGGAGTGGTCCCTGCAAACGAATAGGAAAGCTGTTTATGCGAGATGATCAGCTTTTTCTCGATACGCATACATAGCTGTTCTAGCTGGCCCTGTGTTGCTGCTTTCTCTCGTGCTGCCTGATAAAACTGCTCCTTCATTTCTTCGGCCTCCTCGGTAAAGGGCCGAACGTTCGTAGTATACCGGTCAACAGCTTCTAGGAATCTTTGCAAAGATTCGGGCAGCGGAGAAAATTCGGTTAACAGAGTGACTTGAGAAGTATGTTCCCCAATGGGCATACAGCCTTCAGTCGGTGAAGGGAGCATTTCAAAACCAGCCTGGGCGAGAATCTCTCTCCAGACATGCTCAGTATCCAGCCGAAAGAGAAACAGCTGCGGGGAAAACTGTCGGATAATATGCTCTCGAAGGGAGGGGAGCTTCTCTATAATGCGGGCCCGGGGACCCGAGGCCTCAAGGACTATGCCAGTATGCAGAGAAAGTGAGTCGTATTCAGCTCTCCAGTGTTCAATACTCTGCAGCACATTCGGGAGTACCCGGTGAGCTGAAATCTGCTCCAAAAGGTCTGCGAGCTGTTGAAAACTGTAGCCAAGATCAAAAGCATTGCGGCATGAGCGTTTCGTGATCTCAAACACCAACTGTACTCCAGCTTGCCGTATTTCGGTGGTTGCCGCAAGCATCGCTGCGCCTTCCGGGGCATGGAACAGCGGCCCGCAGGTAACAGTGAAATCAGAGTCAATAACAGCTGGTTGTGAGGTCAATGCTGGATCATGTCCAAGCAGGCTGAGAAGTTGGCGATGCAACAGGTAGGTGTGTTCACTCTCTGAAAGTATTCCCAGCTGTACAAGGCAGCTGACAGCCTGTTGTTCATCAGCCACAGGGTTGTTGTGATGACTGTTTATCAGTCTGATGAGACGATAGACATCCTTTTTTCCCCGGCACTGGTACCTGCAAAACACATCAAGAATATCGTACATAACGCCAACAAAAGGTTCCAAAGAGGTTTCAGTGTCCTGCATAGCTGCAATGCATGCAGCTGCTATGTGGGCGATACGTTGTCTGTTATCAAGTGCTAAGAACAGTCGTTTGACCTGCTCCATGTCCGGACGGAGGAAACCCGACAGTTCGCGTACCATTCCCAGACGTTGCAGGCCGGGCAGCAGGGTTTGAAAGAATTCACGCCCCTGTACATCGGAAGCATGAAAAATCTCAGTTATCTGCTGCTCGGATGTTTTCCGAAGTGACAAGTCCGAATTGAGCTTGACAGACCGAAACTGCAGAAGCGAAAAAAGGGCTGCAAGTCCTGCTTCATTGAACAGAAAAGCACCCTCAGGTTTGTCGGTATGGTGTTCAGGCTGGAGGTCAATAACAAGCGGCCACTGCATAATCTTCTCTTTGATCTCATGAGCAACAAGCGGATTGAGAAGCAGGCTTTTGTCTGGTCGTTGCAGTAATAAAAGGCGCTGTTCAAGATTGACTACAGCCTGCCGAAGCAGATAATACGGCTTATCACCAGCTAACAGATCGTGGAGATCCTGAATGGTCGGACGGGAAAGGAGCAGAACTGCCTGAAGAATAAGGGCATCGTCAGCATCAATGAGTTCAATGAGGCGGTGCTTATGTTCGGCAGTAGTAATGAACGAAGTCAGGCGTTTTATGAGCTCAGGCTTATGAAACGGTGTTTTCACTACGCCAAGATAATTTCTGGCAATATCGAGAAAAGCCTCATCAGAAAGAGCATATACTGATTGCATCCATACTTCATGCGGAGTATCCATCAATTAATCCCAAACCTCTATGTGATATTTATAGCCCTGCTCAGTGAGAAACTTCTGCCGGTTTGCAGCAAATTCTTCTTCTGCCGAAAAACGGGTTACCAGTGAATAGAAAAAGGAGCCCTGTTCTTTCGGCCTGAGAATCCTTCCAAGGCGTTGAGCCTCCTCCTGCCGCGAACCGAACGTTCCGGAAACCTGGATAGCAACGGAGGCATCAGGCAGGTCAATCGCAAAGTTAGCCACTTTTGAGACTACCAGGATGCGCTCCTCCCCGCTCATAAAGCGTGCAAACAGCTCCTCTCGTTTTTTATTGGGAGTCGACCCGGTAATAAGCGGTTTGTGTAAGTCAGCTGCAAGTTTCTTCAGCTGTGAAATATACTGGCCGATAATTAAGATGTATTCATCAGCGTGGTTGGCGATCAGTTGTTTGACCACCGAGAGCTTGTTTGGGTTTTCCGATGAAATCCTGAATTTCTCCCTTCGTGTTCCCACCGCATAATCCAATTCCAGATGCTCGGGAAGCGGAATGCGGATCTCATAGCAATGGGCTTCGGCAATCCAGCCCTTCTGTTCAAGATCCCTCCAGGGAATATCATAGCGTTTGGGTCCGACAAGTGAAAACACTTCATCTTCGCGGTTGTCCTCACGTACCAGGGTTGCTGTCAAACCGATACGGTGCATTGACTGAATCTCCGCAGTAACTTTAAACACGGGGGCTGGAAGCATATGAACCTCATCATAGAGCACCAGGCCCCAATTGTTATTGGTAAACAGGGAAAAATGGGGGAAATCGCTGTCTTTATCTTTTCTCCAGGTCAAAATCTGGTAGGTGCATACGGTAACGGGCCTGATGAGCTTTTTATCACCGGTGTACTCACCGATATCATCGCTTGTCAGCGAGGTTTTATCAAGCAGCTCGGTAATCCACTGGTGAACAGCTGCAACGTTGGTAGTAACAATCAAGGTATGGGTCTGCAGCCGCGCCAATATCTCAATACCGATTATTGTCTTCCCGGATCCGCAGGGCAGCACGACCGTACCGTAACCGGTTCCGGGAGACAAATCACCGAGGACAGCATCAGCAGCCTCTTTCTGGTAGTCACGTACAGCAAACTCGTACCCGGAGACTGTTTTCTCCCGTAATTCGATCGGAAGCCTCTCACCTGTTTTGAGAGGGATACGGTCATCAACGGGATATCCGATTTTAATCAGTTGGAGTTTGACCTCACCGCGCAGATGCTTAGGAAGGTAGAAGCCATCATCAGCAGGAATGAGAATCTCCATGAGCTGCTTACGATGTTCAATTTCACGGTAGATGCGATAATCATCAGTAACGAGCAGATACATCTGCCGGTGATGTTCCGACTGAACGAGTCGAACAGAGCCGTATCTGCTCATCATCTCCTGCACAAAAAAATCGACTGTCTCAGGAACCGGATATTTGGACCATGCTGCCAGTCTGTTACGGACGTCATCAGCACTCAGACCCGAAGAAGCTGCATTCCACAGCGTAATCGGTGATATCGAGAAGGTATGAATGTGTTCTGGTGATTTAATCAATTCACTGAAGGCAATAATATCGTTTCGGGCGGCCGTGAATGCAGGGGAGTGCACTTCTAACAACAGAGATTTGTCACTTTGTATGATGAGGGGTTTTGCATCAGCTGTCTGTTCCATATCAGCCCATTCTAACTGTGTAGAGCAAATTATTCAACTGCGGTACAAATCAGGGCGCAGGTCCTCGAATAGATTGTTGTAGGGAGTAATCTGTTTGTTGTCGGCTTGACTCGGGGTAATATCAATATTGATAAACTCCTGTGAATCAGCTGCTGCCTGGGCAAGTATCGTTCCATCGGGACCGGTAATCTGGCTGCTGCCGGTAAAGTGCACCAGGTGCTCCCCCTCTGGGTCATCGCCGATTCTGTTTGCAAGGATCCAGAATACTCTGTTTTCAATTGAGCGTACCAGGGTTGTACGCTGCGCAGTTCCCGGGAGGACAAGATTAGAGGGGTGACAGATGATCTGCACCCCCTGGACCGCCAGAGAACGGGCTGCCTCAGGATAAAGGTGGTCGTAGCACACGAGCAGACCTAAACGGGCATCTTTGTATTCAAGCGGCGTGAAAGGGGAGTTTCCCGGAGTGAAAAAGAGTTTTTCACTCCGAAACAAATGAGCTTTCCTGTATACTGTCGGCAGTTGATGAGGCCGTATACACACCGCACTGTTAAAAACAGCATCCTGGGCATGGTCGTACTCGGGGAGCCCGTACACGACAGCGGTGTCCGTCTGGTCGGAAAACTCCTGCAGCCTGTTGCTGCTCTGGCCATCAACTGTCTCTGAGAGTTCGAACAGCTGTGCGATAGATGAGAAGGTATACCCGGTAAAGGCTAATTCAGGTAAGACAGCAATATCGGTTTGATGGGCATATAACACATCCAGGACATGGTCGAGATTAGCGTTCTTTTCGTGATATTTCGGAGCATATTGATAGAGACCGACTTTCATAGGTAAATCCTCCCAAATTGAGCATAGTAGGCATCAAGCAGCGTCAATGCCGTCATTGACTCAATAACCGGTACGATCCGGGGGCAGATGCATGGATCGTGACGACCGGCGATCTCAAGATCAACCGGTTCGTTGTGAATGTTCAATGCTTTCTGCGCTTTGCTGATAGAGGCGGTGGGCTTAATAACGCAACGAAACAGAATGTCCTCTCCGGTGGATATACCACCGAGGATACCGCCAGCATGATTTGTCCACGCATTGTCTATGAACTGATCGTTGTGTTCTGATCCCCGTAGCCTGGCGGCGCGGAATCCAATGCCGAATTCAATTCCCTTCACAGCCCCAAGCGAGACAATTCCATGGGAGATCCTGGCATCAAGCTTTTCAAAGACAGGATCTCCCAATCCGGCAGGTACGCCTGTAGCAATACATTCAACAATTCCGCCGACACTGTCTCCCTGTTCAGATGCTGACTGAACAGCCTCTTCCATGCGCTTGGCAGCCTCCCTATCAGGTGCCCGCATCACATTGGAATCGATTGTCTGGTAATCAATATGTTCACAGGCAATGCCAGCGGCCTCAAGGGTATAGGCGGTGACCGTTATCCCGATTGTGTTCAGTATCTGTTTTGCCACTGCTCCGGCAGCTGTCCTGGCTGCAGTTTCACGGCCTGAAGAACGACCGCCGCCCCGGTGGTCCCGAAATCCGTATTTTTGATCATAGGTAAAATCAGCATGTCCCGGCCGATACACGTCACGAAGATTGTCATAGTCACTGCTGTGCTGGTCTGAATTGGGGATAAGTATGGCAAGAGGGGTCCCTGTAGTTTTTCCTTCAAAGAGACCAGAGAGAATCTGCACCGTGTCAGATTCTCCCCTTGATGTCGTTACCTTGCTCTGACCGGGTTTCCTGCGGTCCATTTCTTTCTGGATTAACCCCAGATCAAGGGGAAATCCTGCCTGAATACCATCAATAACAACTCCAATTGCCACCCCGTGAGACTCTCCGAATGTGGTTATGGTAATCATACGTCCAAATGTACTACCGGTCATTTTTTCCTCCCCGAATGATCAGCGAGCGCAGTTTTTCAACTACGAGCTCTGCGTTTTCCTGCTCAGTTGCCGTAGATGAAAGTGATAAGACTTCATCAGCCTGTGACCGATATATCTCATCACGTCGAGTATAGAGCTGGTGAAAACTTCCTGCTGGATCTTCTTCATCAAGAAACGGCGGGATACCGTCGTGCATGATTCGATCAAAGAGCTCCTTTTCCGGAAGAGCCAGGTAGACGAGTACGCCTGTCTCTTGTAAGAGGCTGAGCAACTTCGGATTATCAGAAACCCCGCCGCCGAGAGCAATAATGATGTGCTCCTGTTCACCTGGTATATAGGTATGTTCACTGAAGGTGAAGAAGGCGCGGATTGCGGCCTGCTCAAGTTCCCTGAACCGCTGGCTGCCAAAGAGGCGGTAGATTTCACGTATAGAGGTGTTTTCTAGCGGAGTGCCGGAAAAGAGGTCTCCTATAAGCTCATCCAGATCGAAAAAAGGCAGCTTAAGTCGCCGAGAGGCAAGAGAACCAAGAGTGCTTTTTCCGCTATGCTTTATGCCCAGCAGGTAGATGAATGCACTATGGACGGTCTGTGGCACCTCGTTTGTGGTCTTCTCGATGACAGAATCAAAGAGTGCCTGCATCTCACGGGAGAGGGTTGCAGGTCTTGCCACTGCCTGCTGCTGGGCAGACTCGTAGGCCATGCTTTTTTCGTGATAATCCTCCGGAACGCGCCGATTATCGTTGGCACTGCGTTTACTGATTCCATACCTGAGCAGCAGACTGCTGAGAAACAGAGCCAGGAGAGCTACTGGGGTAAGCATCTGAATATAGAAATCCTCACCGGTTACCATCTCGAACTGAGCGTCAGGGGCTAACAGTCGAAACAGGCGTATCAGACCCAGAATCGTCGAGGCGACCCAGGGAAGTATCCAGTAGAGTCCATACCGCCCGAACATCGCAAATAAACAGGTCAAGGAGGTAAGAAAGAGGAAAAATATACTTAACAAATCGATATAGAAAGTGCTCATGGGCCTCCAGCCTTGAAACCAGATATCATCAGGGCTTATACTACCATATCCATTTTGTATTGGGAATAAACTATGCTGAAGAATCTGTTATCTGAAAAAGAACTCACCAGGCGATTGCATTCAAAGACAGAAGACGTTCGCGGAGCCTATTTTCGCGATACAACTGCCATTATTCACTCCTATCCGTATAGAAGGCTCAAGCACAAAACACAGGTCTTCTTTTCTCCGAGCAACGACCATATCTGCACCCGTATTGAACATGTGCTGCACGTCTCCACGATTGCTGCTGCTATCTGTAAGGGCCTCGGCATCGACAGTGAACTCGCCTCAGCCATCGGTATGGGTCATGATCTGGGACATGCTCCCTTCGGGCATGTGGGGGAACGGGTGCTTAATGAAATGATGCAGAACATTGGCGGTTTCAAGCATGAACTCTATTCCCTGCGGGTTGTTGACCATCTGGCCTATTACGGGAAGGGACTGAACTTAACCTATGCGGTACGGGACGGCATTGTGAACCACTGCGGTGAATCCTTTCAGCAGTCACTAACCCCTGATTTCACCGTAAAAGAACTCGAAGAATTGACAGACCGCGGGGCCAGGCCTTCAACCTGGGAGGGAACAGTAGTGCGGTACGCTGACAGCATTGCCTATCTTGGACGTGATTTTGAGGATGCTGTCAAGTTGAAGCTTATCAAGCGTTCAGAGCTTCCGGCCCAAGCTGCAAAACTACTCGGGAAAGATAACGGCGAGATCATCAGTACGCTGGTGCACGACGTTATCGATTATACGCAGAGGCATGCGGCTGTCGGTTTAAGTGAGAAGGTCTTTGAGGCTGTCCTTGAATTAAAAACATTTAATTACAACCGGATTTACAATTCGCCTGAACTTGCAGATTTTCACACCTATTTTCATCGGATTCTCACAACCATTGCAGAGTATCTGCAATCAATCTTTTCTGAGTACGGGTATGAGATCGAGTCATATAAGCAGGAGCGCAATCTCCTTGCCGTTCGTTTTGGAAACTACCTTCGGAAAATGCAGCCATTCTATCAGCAACGGGGGGAGGACAGCTCCATGATCATATCTGATTATGTGGCCGGCATGAGCGACTCGTACGCTCTTGCCTGTGTGACAGAAATTATGACCCCGAAACGGATGGAAGACCAATTTAACCGCTTTGTGGTGGAATGACTAGGATGTGCTGCTGGTGAGCTTTTCTATTTCATGGATGAACTCGGAAACATTGTTAAACATCCGGTAGACCGAGGCAAAGCGCACATAGGCAATTGGATCAACCCGGTAGAGACGCTCGAGTACCATCTCACCGATGCTGTGGGAGGTTATTTCACGTCTGCTGCCGGCTTTCAGAACTGCTGCATCTTCTATCTCGTGCAGCATTTGTTCAACACGTTCCTGACTGATACTTCGTTTTTCAAGAGAAGTCTGCAGCCCCCGTTCAAGCTTGTCTAAATCAAAAGCCTCACGGCGTCCGTCACGCTTGATAACCATCACTGGTTTTTCTTCAATACGCTCATATGAAGTATACCGATAGCCGCAGTGCAGACATTCCCGTCTGCGCCTGATTGTTGACCCGCTGGAATTCTGGCGGGATTCCAGCACTCGATCCTCCATTGAACCACAGTGGGGACATCTCATACTTTTTGCTCCCTTATTGCAACTTTTAGTGCATTGTAGCACAAAAAATGTCAAATATACACTACATTTGCCGTTATTTACCATTTTCCCGTGGATGCACAGAGTATCTCTTGATGTGTTTCCATTTTGTGTGTATAATAACAAAACGTTATCATGATAACATAAAGGTGACACGATGGAGACAGTCAGTAGCTGCGTAAAACGAATTATTAACAAGAAACCCTATTTGTATGAGGCAATGAAGCGTGGAATAGTCAGTTACGGCCAGCTAGCCGATCAGATGCACGCCGAAATTGAGCAGATGGTGCAAAAGACGGTGAAACACTCAGCAGTCGTCATGGCGCTGCGGCGATATAGTGAAGAGATACGTCAACAGAAGGGGTTTCCCCGCGAAGTTGCTATCGAATATGAACTGCAAATCCAGACAAACATTTTTGATATCAACCTGAAAAAGACCGAGCGTGCACTTGAAATCATCAAAGGCCTCTATGATGTCGTCTCCATCGAACGGGGAGACTTTCTCAATATCACTATAGGAACAAATGAAATCAGTATCGCTGTAAGCGGCAAATACAGTCACAAGCTGGAGGAGCTGCTCTCCGGCGAGACATTTTTACACCGGCTGTCAGACCTTGTCGCTTTGACAGTCCTATTCACCGGTGATTTTCTTCATACACCCGGTGTTGTCTATGAAGCAGTCCGTAATCTCTCGTGGAACAGCGTGAATGTGTACGAAATCATCTCCACAACTAACGAGTTAACCTTTGTCCTTGATCGTAAAGACTCTACGACTGCGTATGAGGTGCTGCAGAGCTTTCTTTAGCCTGCAGCGTGACAGTCAGTTCTGACAGCTGATCATCGGTATGTTTAAGCGTTCCTAGTAACGCTGTATTGAGGGCGGCAAACAACTGTTTTACATACGGATTAATCGGTAATGCCTTCCCGTTTACGGTAACCTCGACTTCAAATTGCTGTCCTTCAGATTCATTAGCCATATGTATTTCCTCCATGATTCTCTGTACCAAAAGCGTTGAGCTAGTGTACAATGCGCGCATGTCACACCCAGTTACCATTATAACAGCAGATATAAACAGCGGAAAGACAACGGAAGCTCAACACATACTTCGTCATCGGGAAAGCTGCGCCGGGATTCTTTCTCATGGACTGCAAGAGCAGGGGAGAGAGAAATACGGGTATGAGGTAGAGTCGGTGCAAACAGGAGAACGCCGGGTCTTGCTGAGGAGCACACCCGCGGCAGATGCGGTTCCCGTGGGACGGTTCTATCTGGATCCACATACCCTGCAGTGGGCGATCAAGCAGCTTAAGGCCGGGATGCGCTGTGATACGCTGCTCGTTGATGAAATGGGACCTCTTGAACTTGCCGGCGGTGGCTATTATGATACCGTACACTATCTACTAACACATTACCGGGGTGAGCTGATTCTCGTGATCAGGTCGGGGCTGTTTGAGCCTATGCTGAAAAAGCTGGGCCTGCAACGTTCAGAAGTAACTGTTATCACCCCGCGGGAGGAAACAACTGGTGGCAAATGAATGGTTATGGCTGCTGATGCTGGCGATGAATTTTCTGGCAATTTTGTTTGCATATCGCCTGTGGGGCCGGCTCGGCCTCTATATATGGGTGCCTATCGCAGCCATTATCGCTAACATCCAGGTAACAAAGACCATACAACTCTTTGGTTTTGAGGCGACGCTCGGGAACATTGTATACGCAACAAGTTTCCTAGCCACCGACATTCTCAGCGAGAATTACGGTAAGAAAGCTGCTAGAAAAGCTGTCGGGATTGGTTTTTTTTCCCTTCTTGTCATGACGGTGCTGATGAATATCGCAATTGTGTTTACACCGGCCGAATCTGATTTTGTTCAGGAGAGTATGCGAACAATCTTCTCCCTGATGCCCCGTATCGCAGCAGCCAGTCTCGCCGCTTACGGAATCTCACAGCTTCACGACATTTGGGCGTACGACCTGTGGAAGCACAAGTATCCGGGGAATAAGACCATTTGGCTGCGGAACAATCTGAGTACCATGGTTAGTCAGCTCATTGATTCAGCAGTTTTTACTGTCATAGCGTTTTATGGAGTTTTTCCTGCAGCCGTCCTGCTGGAAATTGCAGCAACCACCTACATCCTGAAATGGTTAGTCGCCATCGCAGACACCCCGTTTATCTACATTGCACGTAGATGGCACGAAAAGAAGCTCATTTCTTGATTTCATCGGAGTGGGAGAGCAGGTCTTGTAACCCCCTGATTCGTTGCTCAGGTCCGGCCACAAGATAGCCGGAGGTGGGGCGGCGGTCAATGAGTTGGCTATAATCGAGGGGTTCTCCGGTGAGGTAGCGTACATCTAGGCCAAATCGGCGAATGATCCCGTGGGCAGCTGCGATATCCCAAATGAAACACGAGGAGAGTACTGCAGCTTGCATATGATCAAACAACATCGGGGTAGCTACATGTAAAATCGTGCTGCCGAATGACCTGATTTTACCACGGAACGCGTTAAATTGCAGACGCTTACAGGCTCCTGAGCTGACTACAATTTGGTCGTGCTCATGAAACTGTTTATCAAGAATGAAGGGCTCTCCGTTTAACATGACCTCTCCATGCGGAGCTCTGGAAAGAAGCAGGCCCTCTGTAGTCGCTATTCCCCAGCGCGGAGCGGAGATGATACCGCCGACAGGCTGCAGGTCACTATCAAGAATACCGAGCGCTGTACACCAGCCGGGAAACCCCTGGCTATACACATCTGTGCCGTCAATCGGGTCGAGCACAAAGGTATACGACGAGTGCTCCTGCATATGGGATACACTCTCCTCTGAGATAAAACTCGCTTCAGGGTAGAGTTCACTCACAGCTTGTGACAGACGAGCATTGATAGACAGGTCGGTGTCTGTTAATACAGATCCGTCATGTTTGTATGTCCGCCGTACGTCTGCCTGTGCCTCGACTGCAAACTGTGAGCAGTCATAGACAGCCTTTACGAGAGATTGGAACCTCTGCTCCTGTTCATGCGTATGTATCACCTTTTCTTGATCTCCTTATGTGTGTATTATTTCTCAAGAGAGAACTTTCGTCTACACAGTTGTATTGAAGCTCAGGGCCCATTGTGGTAGGTTTCATGCACGATGAATTTTAAACAGGTCATCCAAAAAGCCTCTAAAGAACTCAAAAACCAGAATATATTGGAGCTCATTTCCCAATCTCGGGGGAGGGCAACCCATATTGAAGGGATTAAACCTCCTCTACTGGGGATACTGATCAACGAACTGCAACAACAGGTGGCTGCAAATCTATGGGTAGTGTTTCCAACGCTTGATGAGGCTCGCGGGACTCTCTCTGACTTGGAAGTATTTGGCACCCACTCCTTATTTTATCCCTCTACCGGTAAGCAGCTGTATGCTTCCCTTATTGACAAAACTGTCAACACGATCGAACAGATGCAAGTGTTTCACTCCATATTGGAGCAGGACACCAGCAGCGTTATTGTTACTACCATGCGGGCCTTCGCCTCCCCGTGCCTTACACAGAATTCCTTTGAGGTGAGCGGGGTGCGTTTTCACTCAGGCCAGACACTGGAACCGGAGACTATTGCCGAGCAGTTGTCTGCGGCAGGGTATGACCGGGTCCCAAAGACCACCGTACCGGGTGAGTTCAGTATCCGGGGTGAGGTTATCGACATCTTTCCGCTCGAGCATGACTATCCTATACGATTATTTCTTGACTGGGACAGCGTGGAAAAAATTGTTACCTTTGACCCCATAACTCAGGAATCTGTAGAAACCTTTGAATCTGTTGAGTTCTATCTTGAAAACTCTCGGCATGAGCTTGAGGATATCAGTACCATTGAATCCTATATCAGGGGTACTGACCGGATCCTGTACGTCGGGCAAATGGGACTTGAGACATCATATGAATCTGTCGTTCGGGAGGCAGAGAGCGAATATGCGCTCCGCTACTCTGAGCATCCCTGGATTCCCAGGCCACGGAATATAGTGCTGGATTTCTACTCCTATATGAACCAGCGGCAAAACGATATATATCTCGACGATATCAGGGGACAGGACCCGGATACCATCCAGTTCAACATGATAGGCCCGCGCTCGTTCTTTGGAAACTTCAATTATTTCCGTGAGGAGGTTGAAAATCTGCTGGAGCAAAACTATTCGGTAGTTGTCATGGCAGGTTCACATCTTCAGCGAGAGCGGCTTGAGCAGATGATCTCTGATGAGCGTGTCAGTACGCTTTCAGAAAATTTGAGTGCCGGGTGCACGCTGCACAATCAAAAACTGGTTATTATCTGCGAACAGGAGATTTTCGGACGCAGGAAAAAAGTACGCAAGGCCCATTACCATTATAAGACGACACCTCTGGATTCATTTGTTGATTTGAATCCCGGTGATATCGTCGTGCATGTAAATTACGGAATCGGACGCTTTCTCCAGATTGACCGCATCCAGGCTGCCGGTAAAGAGCGTGATTATATTAAACTTGAGTATGCTCAACAGGATCACGTGTTCATTCCCATTGAGCAGGCTAACCTCGTTCAACGGTACATCGGAAGCGAAGGAAGACCCCCTAAACTTGATGTGCTGGGAGGCAAATCATGGGACAGCCGGAAGGAGAAGGCCCGTAAATCAGCCGAAGACCTGGCTAAGATGCTTATAGACCTGTATGCAAAACGGCAGAATACACGGGGCTTTCCCTTTGCGAAAGATACCGACTGGCAGCTTCAGTTTGAAGCCTCCTTTCCCTACGAAGAGACTGAAGATCAGCTGCAGTGCATTGAAGATGTAAAACGGGATATGGAAAGTCCGACTGTAATGGACAGGCTCATCTGTGGTGATGTCGGATTCGGAAAAACTGAGGTTGCCATCAGAGCTCTGTTTAAAGCCGTCATGTCCGGTAAACAGGTCGCCTTTCTCGCTCCGACCACCATTTTAGCTGAACAGCACTTTCAGACTATTAATGAGCGTCTGGAATCGTTTCCCCTGCGAGTTGCAATGCTCTCACGGTTTGTGGACCGATCTCAACAGCAGGACATTCTCAAGCAGCTCAAGGCCAATCAGCTGGATGTACTAGTCGGTACGCACCGAATTATCCAAAAAGACGTTCAATTTCATGATTTAGGACTCTTGATTGTGGATGAAGAGCAGCGCTTCGGTGTGAAAGATAAAGAACGGATAAAACAGCTTAAATCCTCTGTCGATTCGCTTGCTCTCTCGGCAACTCCTATACCCCGGACCCTCTACATGTCCCTGCTCAAAATACGTGACATGTCACTGTTGACTACTCCCCCGTTTCAGCGCCGTCCGATTGTTACAATGATTGAGGAATTTGATGAGAGCATTATTACCGAGGCAATCCGTCATGAGGTAAAACGCGGCGGTCAGGTGTTTTATCTGCATAACCGGGTAAAGACGCTACCGGAAATACGGATCATGCTGCAGAAGTGCGCACCTGAGGTCAGCATGGATTTTGCCCACGGACAGATGCAGGCAGCCGAAATTGAAGATAAGATGCGCCAGTTTGTGCATGGAAATTTTCAGGTGTTAGTCTCAACGACCATAATCGAGAACGGCATAGATATCCCCAATGTGAATACCATCATCATCGACAGGGCTGATATGTACGGAATAAGCCAGCTCTACCAGCTGCGTGGACGGGTAGGGCGCTCGAACCGGGAGGCCTATGCCTACCTGTTGTATCCGAGCCGGAAAGCACTCTCCGAGGTAGCCTTGAAACGGCTGCGTATCCTATCCGAGCATACCGATCTCGGCTCAGGCTTTAAGATAGCCATGAAAGATATGGAAATACGGGGAGCGGGGAACCTGCTTGGCAGGCAGCAGCACGGTCAGATGTCGGCTGTCGGTCTTGATATGTACCTCAGGATTCTAGATGAAGCCATTGCCTCGATGCAGCAGAAAGATTTTGTACAGGAAGAAGAGGTCTTTCTCGATCTGGATTACTCCGGGTTTATACCCGACAGCTATATCACAGACCCCAGTATTAAGTTTGATATATACAAAAAAATTGCTTCCATCAGCAGTCAAAAGCAGCTTATGCTCCTAGAGGCTGAACTTGAGGATAGGTTCGGACACATGCCCGAGGACATGACTAATCTTCTCTACATTGCCGAGATGCGAATACTGTGTAAACGGCTCTCCATCTATAATTTGAGGGAACACAACGGGGTAGTGCGGGCTGAATTTTCCAAGGTAGCCGATGTGCCGATTGACCGCCTTCTTGAGCTTATTCGGGAGAGCAGCGGTGAAATCACCATTGATCAGAATAAACCGAATGTACTCATGCTTAAGACCGGGGCAGTCTCTTTAAAGGATAAATCTTTGTTTCTATTGGAAAAACTGCAACGATTATTAGCGTAAGGAAGTCAGGAATGGACCAAGAGAACGGTTACAGGAAGGTTCGTAGTTATGTCTTGCGTGCAGGCAGACTCGGCAGCGGACAGAAACAGGCTCTAGAGCAGCTTGGGAGCACCTTCTGCATCCCCTTTGAAGACAGAGAACAGGATCTCGGCTTGCTGTTTCCAAAACAGGCTCCCCTGATTGTAGAAATCGGCTTCGGAATGGGGGAGGCGACCGCTGATATTGCCCAGAAGTTTCCCGAGTATAACTTTGTGGGCATTGAAGTACATACCCCGGGTGTTGGCGCTTTGCTTCGCCACATAGACACGAAGGGACTGACCAATGTTCGGATTATCCAGCATGATGCGGCAGATGTTGTGCACCATATGCTCTCTGCCGGCACGGTTACCGGGTTCCACATCTTTTTCTCGGATCCATGGCCGAAAAAACGTCATCACAAACGTCGGTTAGTGCAACCTGACTTTGCCAGCGTATTAGCTGAAAAGCTCATCGTCGGTGGATATGTGTACGCTGTAACTGACTGGGAAGATCATGCTCAGCACATGGTAGCAGCACTCGGGAAAGCCGAAGAGCTCACAAATGCATACGGTGGGTTCTGTGAATCTGTAGCCTGGCGCCCGAAGACTAAGTTTGAGCAAAAGGGAATCGCCAAAGGGCATACAATCAGGGAGATCTGGGTAACAAAACAGTAGCAGGCCAGGCACGTAATTGCCCAGCCTGCTACTGTGGAGACTATTCTGATTCTTTTTCAGCCTTAGCTTTTTGAATCACTTCATCAGCGTGTTTCCCCGAAAGGACAGCGTAGTGATCAAATTCCAGTTCAAATGAACCGGTGCCGGATGTTATCGACTTTAAGTCAATAGCATACTTCAGCATTTCGGCCTGGGGAACTTCGGCTTCAACGACAGTGATTCCGCCGCCTACATCCTCCTGTCCGTGCACACGTCCACGCTTACCGCTCAGATCAGAAAGGATGTCTCCTAGATACTTCTCTTCAATAAAGACATGCAGTTTCATTATCGGTTCGAGTAAAACGGGCTGGGCCTTATCAATAGCCGCCTTCAAGGCTCCCTTGGCAGCCATCTTAAATGCCATTTCAGAGCTGTCTACCGGATGCTCTTTTCCATCAACAATCTCAACTCCGATGTCAACTAAAGGATATCCGGCAAGGTATCCCTCTTCCATAGCCTCATGAATACCTTTCTCTATGCCAGGCATATAGCCTTTAGAGACCGAACCACCCTTAATGAGATTCTCGAAGGAGTAAAACTGACCCCGGTCTAAGGGGAATACGTTAAAGACAACCCGGCCGAACTGGCCATGGCCCCCTGACTGTTTTTTATGGGTATATTCAGCAGAGGCCGGTTTCGTAATTGTCTCGCGATAGGCAACCCTGGGTACACCGGTAACAATCTCGATTTTCTGTTTCTCCTGGATTTTCTCGAGAATCATATTCAGATGCAATTCACCCATACCGGAGGCAACGTTTTCTTTCGTCTCCTTGTTGAAGTTAAGCTGAAAGGTCAAATCTTCTTCGGTAACGCGGTGCAAGGCAGTATTCATTTTATCTTCGGACTTCTTATCACCAGCGGCTACTGTCAAAGCAAAAATCGGATGGGGAAGATCAAGCGGAGCGTAATGCACCTGCTTCTCGGGGGAACAGAGCGTGTGGTTGGTAGCCAGACTGTCAGATTTTGCAATGATGCCGATATCGCCAGCGCTAATCTCTTTGACTTCGGTGAGTTTTTTCCCAATTGCCCGGTAGAACTTCCCAGGCTTTTCCTTCTTCCCGGCTGTGGGATTGTACAGGTCGCTTTCAGCTGTCAGGGTACCGGTTACGACCTTTACAAAGGAAAGTTTTCCCGAAAACTGATCAATAGTTGTTTTGAAGCAGAACAGTGAGGGTGCACCCTCCGGACTAATGGGAAGGGTGTCCTCTCCATCATCGGTGATAATGCGCTCAGAAGCACCTCCGGGGGCAGGGGCGGTATTGCCGAGGAAATTAAGCAGTGAAACGATTCCATTGTTCCTCTCAGCACTTCCACAAATGACGGGAGCTATTTTGTTTTCCCGCAGGCCTTCAAGAAGCCCCTTACGGATATCTTCTGCATTGAGGGTACCTTCCTCGAAATATTTTTCAAGCAGCTCATCATCGCCTTCAGCTGCTGTCTCAATCAAGGTCAGACGGTATTCTTCTACCATATCGACCACATCATCAGGGATTTCGGAGGGGGTATCCAACCCATCTGCCTCTGGTACCAGATAGGCTTTATTCTCAATGAGATTGACGACGCCACGATAATCAGCACCAGAACCGATCGGTATGGTTACAGGGACGCACGTCTTTTTAAACTTCTCAGTAAGATCGGAGAAAGCATCGGCAAAACTGGCTCTGTCGACATCCATCTTATTGATGAAAACTGTGCGCGGCATATCCCGGTCGTTGAGTCGTCTCCACAGTTTGATAGTTTCAATTTGAACGCCTGCCCGGCCATCCAAAACGACCAGCGCTGATTCAGAGGCTCTGAATGCAGAGACCACTTCACCGATGAAGTCAGCCGTTCCCGGAGTGTCGAACACGTTGAATTTCTTATCATTCCATTCGAAGGAAGAAAGGGTAGTGTGAACAGACATCTGTCTGCGTGTTTCCTCATCTGTATAATCACTGACTGTCTTACCGGACTCAACAGATTCGGGTTTGGTAATGTTACCACTGTAGAACAGCATATGTTCCAATAAGGTGGTTTTACCAGTACCATTATGCCCAACAATAGCAACATTCCTGATATCAGTGCTGGTTAAACTCATTAGGTCCTCCTAGTTTTGCGTAAGTCAAATGTAACTTTATGATGGGAAACTGCATCTGTCAACTAGAAAAAGCCCCCCAG
>JBNJDX010000001.1:0-134394 GCA_051745285.1 Spirochaetota bacterium | reverse complement strand
CAAGCGCAGTAGTTGTCAGTTCCTCGTGAGGAACAAGGCCACCGAACCCGGAGAAACAGCTCTGATATGCTGTCTCAAGCGGGAACGGTGTTTCAAAAGATCGATATGTCTTTCAATTGACTGTAGAAGATGTTACATCCCTAAAATGCAGAGATGGTAAAAGCAGCCACAACCCCTAACGCACAACAGGCCAGTATACCGGCATTCATTGCTGATTGAAGTTCATCACTGGCTTCCGGTTGTCTGGCCATTCCTTCTAAACCGCTACTGACAAGAGCTCCAATCCCGGCTGTCGCCCCAAAAACTGCCAAACCCAGGCCCAGCGCTTTTCCAACGCGTTTCATCTCAGCATTTAACTCATCAAGTTTTTCCTGCTCGGTTTCCACGGTTCTTGCCCCATTCTCCTGTGCTAAAACCGGGGATATACAGAATACCAATGCAAGCAGAACACAAAGCACCTTTTTCATCGTTCCTCCCATGTGATCGATAAATAATTGTTTTTTGGTATTTTACCATGGGTAGGCAGTGATAGCTATTAGTAAATGAGAAATATGGAAACTACGATTGTGTAGCGCTGAAACGCCGGTCGGTGCTTCTTAAGCGGTCCCTGAGTGCTCCTGGAACGGGCTGTATTTCTCTGGAATAGGCCGCTGCAGGGCCGCAAGAGGAGAGCTGATATGCCGGAGGGTTGAGTGGTAGTGATGCACCGTGTTCCTGTAAAAAAGAAGGCTCCCCCTCCCGCTTCTTCGCGGAAGGGGGAGTTGATGCAACGCTATCTAGAAGATATTTGCAGATCGTGCCCAATTGTAGGCGTTTTCTCTAAGTTCTTCTCGGGGGGGCATACGGAAAAAGATGATGTCCTTTCCTCTCGCTGCATAGATCCCGTTGTCGATGATCTGGAAGGTGAATTTGCTTGTGAAAGATCTGTCGACTGTTTTGGTTACCTTCCCAGCTTTCTTTTCGAGATCCGCAATGCACTCCTTGAGGTGCTCAAGGTTACGATCGTACATTCCACCGACGTTTCCGCTATGTTCCAAATCATCAAAATCTATCGTTCGAATATCGGTGAAAACGAGCGCAGGGACTGTTATTTTTTTCTCTGTTCCGTTAATGATGTAATCGGACAGCTCTTTCGGCTGCAGCGAGCTTACAATCAGGGGGTGTACCGGACAGAGCTCCTTGTACAGCGCGTAGCCCTGCCAATTGGCAGGTGCTTGATAGTCCTCTTTCTTCAGTTCCAATGTCCTCCCATCTTTCGTTGTCAGGTGGACTGTCCTAAATTGCTCAAGTGGGATATGTTCAATTACTCGATAGATTGAGAGATAGAGCGAGTGTTTCGGACGACCGTCACTGTGCGAGACACAGTTTTTTCGGGCAAAATCCCAGTCAAAATCTGTACCGAACTCTCCATCGATCTGTGCGAACATCAGCTGTTCTGCTGCACCTTTCTTCGAACCTTTAGCCATGTACAAACCGAATTCCTCGGGTTTAAGTTCGGATGCTACCAGGGCTTCAGTGGGTGAAAAAATGACATAGTAATAAATCATCGTAAGAACCTCCAATTAGTTAAACAGCAGAGAGAAGAGATTATACTTGCTGAATATAGAAACTGATATCAGGGATACAACTGCCATGATCTTAATGAGGATATCCAGGGACGGACCAACGGTGTCCTTAAGAGGATCCCCGACAGTGTCGCCGACCACGGCTGCTTTGTGAGCATCCGATCCCTTTCCTCCGAAGTGTCCGTTCTCAACATACTTTTTGCCATTATCCCAGGCCCCACCCGCATTTGCTGTATACAGGGCAAGCATGATGGAAGATAGAGTGGTTCCAATCAGCAGCCCGCCGACAAATTCAGGACCAAAAATGAATCCCGTTATCAGCGGGGTGACTACAGCAACAGCGGCCGGTAGTCTCATCTCTGAAAGCGCTCCGGCAGAAGAGATAGAAACGCAGGTTGTATAGTCGGGGAGGCTTGTCCCTTTGATTATGCCAGGATCTGCTTTTAGCTGTCTCCGAACCTCCTGCACCATCTTACGAGCCGCTTTACCCACGGCCTCAATCAAAATGCCTGAGAAGAGATAGGGCAGAGCAGCTCCTACGAGAGCTCCAACAAGGGTAAAGGTATTGATCATATTAAGAATCAGTTCAAACCCACCGGCCGAACTCGAGCCAGCTTGGGCATACAGATACGAGGAGAACAGGGATAGAGCCGCCAGGGCAGCTGAGCCAATAGCGAACCCCTTACCGATAGCAGCAGTGGTATTACCGACAGCGTCAAGTTTGTCAGTAATCTCTCGAACTTCGGGATGGAGGCTTGCCATCTCACTGATACCGCCGGCGTTGTCAGCTATCGGACCGTAGGTGTCAACAGAGACCGTGACAGTGACAAACGAAAGCATGCCGATAGCTGCCATGGCTACTCCGTACAGCCCGGCTGCAGCGTTAGCTGCTATGATACCAAGTCCTAAGACGAGAACTGGAGCCATGACTGAAAGCATTCCCACAGACATGCCCTGAGTGATTGTCAGGGCAGTACCCTCCTGAGAAGCAGCTGAAATTCCTTGGGTCGGCTTGAATTCGTAGCTCGTGAAATATTCAGCGAATTGTCCAATAGCTATACCGCTTATGATACCCACAAGTGCGCTGACCCAGGGTGAAAGCGCTCCGAGGGAAAATCCGATCTGACCGACTGCTTCACCGTCAAAAATAAGCCATGCTGCCACTCCGGTAGCTATCACCGTGACAATGGCCGAGGTGAACGTCGCTGCATTAAGCTCTCCGTGGGGATTGCTTGAGACCTTCTTAACCAGTAAGAACAGTATTCCAATGATAGAGGCAAGTATCCCAAGTGCGGCGGTTACCAGAGGAAAGTAGATAAGTTTTTCCACCAAGGTAATTGATATCTCACTTGCCGTGTGTCCGGCAGAAAAAAAGGTGTAAGCTGCTAAAATCATCGCCGAGATGAGTGCACCGACATAGCTCTCGAGTAAGTCGGAACCGAGGCCAGCAACATCGCCAACGTTGTCCCCGACGTTGTCTGCAATGGTTGCCGGGTTTCTCGGGTCGTCTTCAGGAATGCCCGCTTCTGTCTTACCGACAAGGTCAGCTCCCATATCCGCTGCCTTTGTATATATTCCTCCGCCAACACGGTTGAACATAGCAATCACAGAACAGCCCAGAGCATAACTAGTTACGGTCATGGTAAACGGGATATCGCTGATACCAAGCCAGTTGGTATGAAAAGTAAGGTTTTCAGGATGGGCCTGCTTGAGCACCAGTCCGAAAACAACATAAATAATAGCCAGCCCTAAGAGCGCGAAGCCTCCTACAGACAAGCCCATTACGCTTCCCCCCTTGAAAGCTACCCGAAGGGTTTTACCAAGACTCCTTGTCAGTCGGGCTTCATTGGTAACTCGCACATTTGAGATTGTCGCAATGCGCATACCAATCCAGCCCGCACTGGCGCTCATGAGCGCTCCGAGGAGGAACGCTACCGCACTTGTCCAGGATATGAGAACTGTGAGCAGTATGAGAATAGCAATTGAGACTTTGATTATCAGGGAGTACTCGAGACGAAGAAATGCGCCGGCACCATCTTGAATTGCCCCGGCGATCTGCTGCATTTGTTCAGTGCCCGGAGATTTCCTTTTTACGCTGAAAAAGTGAATAATGGCAAAAGTAAGAGCGGCAAGAGCCGCTATAACAACCAATCCAATCATATCTATCACCTCTAAACATGTAGTTCTCCCTGCTTAGTGCAATCGAGCACTTGTGTAAAAACAATGAAAAGCAAAGGAGTTATTTTAACAGTTGCGCATTGTAACTGGTAATAGGTTGTTTTACTAGCTGTAGAAGCAAAAAAAATGGCTATCCCGGGTCGAGGGGATAGCCATTTAACGTATAGCGGATGAAGCAGAAAAAATTTACAGGCTTCCTCACACCATTCTATCATGGATTTTCTGAATATGCGAAGAAATAATCTCTTTTATTTTTGCAACCGCCTGGTCAAACGGAACCTTAATGCTTTCATCATGTAGAGAGGACTTAACCTCAGCGATTCCCTCTTTCAATCCTTTATTTCCGATGGTGATTCGAATTGGAACGCCAATAAGATCCGCATCATTGAACTTGACTCCTGCAGAACCTTTGCGGTCGTCGTAGAGAACTTCGATACCCGCACTCTGCAGATCGTTGTACATCTGTTCGGGAACTGTTTTGTCCCCTGCCAGACTGACTAGATGGACCTGGTATGGGGCTACGGTAATCGGTAGCTCCATACCCCGTTCCCCCGCATGTTCTTCGGCTATACAGGCAATGAGGCGTCCCACGCCGATGCCGTAAGACCCCATTACAACTGGTTTGCGTTGTCCGTCTTCTGTTTGAAACATGCATCCCATGGTTTCAGAATAGCGGGTTCCCAGTTGGAAGATATTTCCGACTTCAACACCCTTGACTACCGATAGAGGCTCTCCGCACTCTGGACAAGCTGCCCCTTCCGTAGCGGTAGCAATATCGGCAACAGTTCCTTCGTAATCGCGACCGTAATTGGTATGAAGCAGGTGGTAGCCGTTCTTATTGGCCCCCGCGACCAGATTGTTGGACTTGGCAGCGCTGTCATCAACAATGATTAGCCCTGCTCTTCCCCCAATGGGAGAGCCATAGCCGGGTGACATACCCGCTGCAGTGATTTCTTCATCACGGGCTGGCCTCAGACGATTCGCTCCGGTGGCTTTCTGCAGCTTTGCCTCTTCAATATCGAAGTCTCCGCGAATAACGGCCACGATTAGTTTTTCTTCCTCGGTTCCATCTTCTCCAGTATAGGTCCCGATGGTGAAGACTGCTTTAGCCGTCCGGGTTGCCGGTATGTCAAGCAGGGAGGTAAGTTCCTCTATTGTCCTCGTATTGGGAGTAGCGACTTCCTCCACAGGCTTCGGCTCTTCGGTAACGTATGTTTTGCTGAATTGAGCAACCTGTCTGTTCGCTGTCATTCCGCAGGCGGGACAACGAACAATAGTGTCTTCGCCGATAGGAGAGAGGTACATATATTCATGGGCGACCTTTCCTCCCATCATACCCGAGTCAGACCCAACAGCAATAACCGGGAGGGCACAGCGGCCAAAAATGCGAAAATAGGCGTCGTAGTGTGCTTTGTACTGTTTTTTAAGACCTTCGTAATCTTTATCAAAGCTGTAGCTGTCTTTCATGGTAAATTCCCGGACCCTGATCAGTCCTGCACGTGGCCTGGGGTCGTCTCGCCATTTTGTCTGGATCTGATAGACGAGCGAAGGCAGGTTCCGATGGGAATCAATCTCGCCGCGGGCAATATCGGTCACAGCTTCTTCATGAGTCATGGCAAGGACCATATCCCGCCCAACTCGGTCTTTAAACCTGCTCAACTCCCGATCAATGCTGAAATATCTTCCAGTCTCTTTCCAGATTTCGGCTGGATTGACAACGGGCATCTGAATCTCCTGGGCGCCAATAGCCTCCATTTCTTCCCTTATGATGGCCTCAATATTGCGAACTGTTTTCAGCCCAAGGGGAAGCAGGGAAAAAATACCTGTTCCTAGTTGTCGAATATAACCGGCACGCAGCAGGTATTCATACCCTTTGCTTTCCGCTCCTGCAGGGACTTCACGAAGGGTTCGTGAAAACAGCCTTGACATTCTCATCGTCATACTCCTGTGTACTAATGTTGAGTGTGCATATGTATCGGCAGAGTAACAGAATATGGGTGTTTGGACAACCTGTAATGACAGGAATGATCGGAGATGCCTAGGTGGCGGTAACAACGAGTGGAGCACTCTCAGGGGTGAGCGGAGATCCGTCAAATCCTCCAAACCACTGGCAGCTGGTAAACCCTGCCTCAGACAGAAGCTGGCTGAGTTCTCCCCTCCGAAGCGGATACAGGAGAACTTCCTGCTTTGAGGATTCTCCTGCGTGCTTGTCGGTCAGTATGGTGGTGAAGGCTATCTTGTGCTGCCCTGCCACATAGTGGTAGTGCCGTTCAAAGCGGATGTAGTCGTTTTCTATGGTCGGGAGCTGGGATAGTTGCTGATCAAGAACTCTGTCATAATTGATAATCTGCAGCATCAGCTTTCCGCCATTTCGCAGCAAGGTCCTGACGGAACCCAGCACATGCTGCATTTCGGGCAGGGAAGACAGATGCACGAGGGTGTTTCCAAAGGAAATAACTGCGTCAAACTGACGAGGGGAGAGCGCGGAACCGATCTTTTGCATGTCGAGCTTCATGATATGAGCCGGGGTTTTATAGTTTTTCATCTTTTCCCGAGCCCGAATAATCATCTGCCCATCAGCATCAATACCGGTAACTTCTGCGCAATCCTGAGCAAGCCGGTGCGCCAATGAACCGGTAGCACAGCCAATTTCCAGTAGGGTAGTGTCCTCGGGGGTCTCTAGGTGTTGTAACACAAAGTCCCTCTGAATAGGAGAGAAGGGGAAAATATAGTCATACAGGTGGGAAATGGACTGATAAAAGGCCATGGAGCGAACCTCCTGGTAACATAAGGGTTCGAGAGTTAGCTGTAAACCCGCTCTCCGCAAAGAAGCGGCAGCAAGTCTTCAGGGTGCTCAACGAGAGCCTTCGGGGGGCAATGGTCAAATTCTTCAGGAGAACCGAAGCCGTAGAGGACCCCTACAGCATCGATCGAACACTCCCGGGCCCCGCACGTGTCAAAGGAGCGGTCTCCTATCATCACTGCCCGAGCTTGCCTGCTTATATCAGCGGCCTCTAGCACATGCGCTAATACGTCAGTCTTCGTCGGTCGCATATTATCGTCTGTATTTGTGCCGATAAAATCAAACATATGAAGCAGATCAAAATGAGTAAGAACTTGCATGGCATGTTGTTCCGGCTTGGAGGTTGCAATGAGCGTTTGCTTTCCCTGCTCTCTGAGAGTTCTCAAAAGCTCTCTAACCCCAGGGTAGAGCCGGTTTTCCCGATATCCCTGCTTAGAGTAGTATGATCGAAAAACGGCAATAGCTTCATCGATTTGCTGTAATCCGATACCGTACTCATGTGTCAGTCTCTGCTTGATGGGCGGTCCGATCCACTCGGTAAGCCCCTCTGCTGAGATCTCTATATCGAGATAGTCAAGCATTCGACGGATTCCCTGAGTGATGCCCTGTGATGAATCAGTCAACGTTCCGTCGAGGTCGAATATATACACATCGTATGAATTGAATGTCTTTTTCATCCGGCCAGGCTATCATAATTCTCCCTATCCGCCTACTGCTTAGATACTATTGCCTCAAGATAGTGTTCATGCACCTGCAGGTCCCGTTTGCTGTAGAGCACAAATCGAATAGTCTTAACCTGCTGCAGTTGGGGAAGAACCTTTTTTATCGTGTAAAATGCGGTTTTAGTAGCCTCCTCCAGGGGATACCCGAAGGCTCCGGTTGAGATCGCCGGGAAGGCAATCGATTCAACGCTGTTCTTCTCGGCAAGTTCAAGAGCTCTCTTGTAGCAGGAAGCAAGTAGTTCATCGGCAGGTTCGTCCACACCGTAGACTGGCCCGAGGCAGTGAATGACATACTGATTCGGAAGTCCGTGGGCGCCCGTAATGACTGCTTCCCCAGGTTGTATTGGAGCTAGGGGACGGCACTCCTTCTCTAGTTCTGGCCCAGCAGTTCTGTGGATGGCCCCTGCCACGCCTCCACCGGGTTTAAGTTCGGCATTGGCGGCGTTTACTACTGCTGCCATATCACTCTGGCTAGCAATATCACCCTGTAAACATTCGATGGTTACCCCTGAAACAGTTTTCTTGGCCATGTTTTTTTTACCTCCATGTATCACCACGTTTGGAGTCTGTGTTCAGTGTATTGATTTGGAAAAATGCATGTCAACTGCTGTAGTGTGTGGGTACAAAAAATTGCTTTGGAGCTATTGCGCTCTATTCAGAGTCGTGATAGCATATCTCGAATTTGAGCAAAAGGATACCTTCAGGGAGATTAGTAATGGTAGAGCTCCAGAATATTGTTAAACACTATGGGAAGATTCCCGCCGTTGACGGGATTTCTTTTACCGCTGAGAAAGGGAAAATATTCGGCCTGCTTGGTCCTAACGGAGCAGGAAAGACAACAACCATCCGGATGATTATGAATATCATAGCACCGGATGAAGGCACCATTTTGTTTGATGGACGTCCCATGCGAGAGCAGGATAAGGATCGTATTGGTTATCTGCCTGAGGAACGCGGACTCTATAAGAAAATGAAAGTGGGGGAGCTGCTGCTCTATCTCGGCAGACTGAAAGGGAAAGAAGATAGTGAGCTGCTGGAAAACATCGACAGATGGCTCGATTATTTTGAGCTGAGCAAGTGGAAATTCAACAAAGTTGAGGAACTCTCCAAGGGGATGTCCCAAAAAATTCAGTTTATTGCCTCAGTGGCGCACGATCCTCAGATTGTCTTTTTTGATGAGCCCTTTTCAGGCCTGGACCCGGTGAGTACCGATATGCTTCGGGAGACAATATCTGATCTAGCTCGGCAGGAAAAGACAGTGCTTTTTTCGACACATATCATGGAGCAGGCTGAGAAGATATGCGACACCATTTTTCTCATCAATGCGGGGAAGAAAGTTGTCGCTGGGCCATTAGATGAGGTGAAAGATCAGTTTGGGCGTCGTTCTGTCATTGTGGAGTTTTCCGGGGATGGTTCCTTTATACACACCCTCCCACAGGTGGAAAAAGTGATAACCTACCCGCGCTACATAGAAATTGCATTAGTCGATGGAGCCGATCCTGATGCGTTGCTTACACAGCTTGCAGGAAACATTTCGATCCGAAAGTTCGAAATTGTAGCTCCATCACTCCATAATATTTTTATATCGCTCGTAAAAAAGCAGGCATGAGGTACAAGGGTATGAGAGGAAGCAGGAATATAGCAATTATCGGAAAACAGGAATTTCGGGGAATAACCTCTACGAAGGCCTACCTCATAATGACCATTATCGGACCGATTCTCATTTTTGCAATCTCTGTGCTCCCCAGCCTGCTTAGCAGGCAGATGGACGGTGTAGAGGAGGGCTCAAAAATTGCCGTGGTGGGCGCTGGTGAAGAAGTACTGGTTCCACTTCAGGAGGCAGTTGAGGATCAGGGATTACTCATTGTTGAGACCGAGGACCTCGAAGCGGCCAAACAGCAGCTGTTTGAAGGTACAAACGTGAAGGGAATTCTCGAAATCCCGGGAGATATCACGACGGTCGAGTCTTTCACATATTACTCAGAGACGGGAACCGACCTCGCGGTATCTGAGATGCTCAAATCGGCACTGGGAGCAATTGCTGTATCGTTTCGTATGCGAGAGGCAGGTTTTGAACCCGAACAGATTCGGCAGTTATCTCAAGCTCCTGAGTTACAGGTTAGGAAGCTCAGCAGCTCTGGGGATGAACAAAGCGGAGATTTTTTCGGTATCATGATAACGACCATTTCCTTTATTCTCCTTCTGTATATGACAATCATTCTCTATGGTCAGATGATTGGAAGGTCGATAGTAACTGAAAAGACTTCAAAGACAGTAGAGATTATGCTCTCTTCTGTACGTTCAAGTGAGATTATGTTTGGGAAAATTATCGGGATCGGTGGAGCCGGGCTGCTTCAATATGCCATCTGGGTCTCCGCTGCACTGGTATTGGTTCTGGGCATAGGACCAGCTTTCGATCTCACTTTACCTGCTAGCATCAATCCTGTTACGCTTTTGTACTTAGTTGTCTTTTTTCTGGCTGCTTTTGCATTGTATGCCGGGGCGTACGCAGCCCTCGGGGCAGCTGCAGAAGACGAGCAGAACCTCGGGCAACTCTCCTGGCCACTGATTACCTTTCTGGTCATCCCTATGGTCATGATTTCTCCGATTATCATGAACCCCACCTCACTGTTTGTGCAGATACTCTCTTATTTCCCAATGACCTCCCCGGTGGTTATGTTTACGCGGGTACTGGTTCACGGACCTGAGGCTTGGGAACTGATCCTCTGTTTTGCAATTTTACTATGTTCCATTTACCTGATGATAACAGCAGCCGGTAAGATCTTTCGCATAGGAATTCTTCTCCACGGGAAGCGCTACTCGTTTCGAGAGATGCTCAAGTGGCTCAGGCAGCCCGGTTAAACAGTTACCGCCGTTTCCTGACCGCTTAAAACCAGGTGTTTTAGGCGGTCTAGTCCTTTTTATGCAGCATTCTTCGGAGTGGCTTATCTGTAACATGAGTCTCATTTTGCTTACAATGCAACCAGTACATACTCCATCAGCGCTCTGGTCCCGTGTATGGGGTGCAACTACCTTGTCTTCCCGGCTGAAGCCGTGAATAATAGAAGTATGAAGTGCAAGAATCACAACTGTATTCACCAGCTGACCCCCGACACCGAGGAGAGTATCCAGACCAATCCGCTATTGAACATTGACACCTTTGTCATACCGTCTCCCTACATTCGGGACACCGAAATTGAGAAAGATTTTCAGCACAGCTATGTCTGGATAGAAGAGGGGGAGATACTTGGATACATGCTGGTGTATTCTGATCGAGAAAAACTTAATTTTCACATTTATAAAATTGTCACCAGTCCATTCGGAAGAGGACGGGGGATCGGGAATTCTTTCATTGAACATCTCGCCGAGCAGGTCTGTGAACAAGCTGATATCTATCTGTATCTCTGGGAGAAGCAACGTGACACGATAGAGTATTTTCAGCAGAAAGGTTTCCAGGTTCTCGAACCGGTCATCTACCGGAATCGACGGTACTACCATCTGGCATCCTCCGCCCTGAAAATCCTTGAGAGAGCCAGAATGGCGCTCTCAGGTGAGAGTGACCCGGAGTCGAAAGAGGATATTGGGAAAACACGTCATGATGCTAGGAAAACTATTCGACTGCTTTCCCATCTTGTGGACACGCTGGGACAGGCAAATGCAGGGCGCATCATTGAGGATATCAACCGTGAGACAACCACACTGATAAACATACTCAACGAATTCAGGGACAAACTCAGCAGTGCACACGAAATAAATGTACAGGAACTCATTCTTGAGCGGATTGTGCCTTACATCCATAATTCTTCAGCGGACTGTAAGATTCAGCTGACACTCAACACTCGTGATCCAATGGTGCTCGGTTACTACCTGAGCCACAGCCGTGCGTTGATCAATATTGTTTCCAACGCCATGGAAGCAATCAAAGAGCGGGGAGTGAAAGGGCTGCTTGCAATCGAGCTTGAGGATTCTGAAGAACAGGTCATTCTTACCGTGCGGGATAATGGTATCGGTATAGAAGAGAGCCTGCTGACACGCAACGAAGATGGCATTCCGCTTTTTGTCGGGCAGACATCAAAGGAACGAGAGGTCGGAGAAGGGCTGGGGACCGTGCAGGTGTATGAAACGTTTGGTCCCGATCACATAACCGTTGAAAGCCGGAGAGATTATGGAACGTCCTGGACCATTTTGCTAGACAGACCTCACAAAGGCGCTGAACGCTGGTTTTCTCAGCTTGAGCGCAGGTATCACGAATTTGAGGATCTCATTGAGATGCACCATGTGGGGGGCTCCACTTCACGTACTGATGTAATTGCCTTTATCTGGCAGCTGAGAAAGATGGAAATATTTTTGTATGATGTTATTTCCCTCTTTGGTAAACGTTATAATATCAGAGAGGTCTACCGTCTGGTACTTCGCTATTTTCAGAACGAGGTAACGGATGCCGCCTTCAAGGGGGAAATCGACAAACTCAAAAGTGATCAACAAGTGTTCCAGCGCTGGCTTTACGGTACGGCAGTCATGATTAAGCAACAGTCTGATCAGCTGTTCTCAGTTATCAACCCCAAGCGCTACCGGGGACCTCTGTTTCGCAGTTATGGCCAGGCTGTTGATCACGTGATAATCTTTACGCTCGATCCCCGTAACGGAAGATTTTTTGCAACTGACAGGAAACTAGCTGAACACCTTGATTTTGTTCCCTACCTGGGCAAGCCCCGGGACCGCCTGCTGCGGGGCGAGATGATCGGCGACCTGAATGATCATGATCGTGCGATATTACTTGGCGTATGGAGTGTTGAGTCCCACGATGATTTGCTGAATAAGTTGCGGTTGCTCCGTCAGGGGGCTCAGCGCCTGTTGGAAAAAAGCGTTCACGAAGAAAAACGGCTGACGTTTTACCCGGTAACCTACGTGCAGTATAGTTACGAGATAGATCCTGACATCTCAGTCAGGCTTGGGGATTTTGCTGAATATACAGATGAACAGCTTCTTGGCTGCGTGCGAAAGGCCGATGAAGAGACATCCTACATGCTGCCTTTCAGTGATTAACGAGACACACGACAGATGGCTATTATTATCTGCCGTGTGTTGTTCACTCCTTAGATAACTCCGTTAGGTCCTCTCCCTCCCGTTCGGGTACCGCCTGGAGACTGTGGACCTCTACCGCCCTGGAGGGGCTGAGAAGGTTGTCCTTTTGCTCTCTGAGGCGCCTGCCGGTTACTCCCGGGGGTAAACCCTGCATATTCCTGGTCTCCTGACTGGGCATGTTCAACAAAGAGATGCCCATCGAGGTTGTTGATACACTCGTTTGTTGAGCTTAGGTATCCTCCAGCTGTGACTTGCTCCCCGTCAAGCCCATCAAGATTGATGAGTCTGCCGCCCCGGGCTGAGAGAGAATAGCTTCCTTGCCTGGTGTTCAAGACTACTTCTGTGTCGGTTACCTCAAGAGTACCAGTTAATTCAATCTGTTCTCCCAAAAGGGGTGTGTTTCGGCCGCGGTTTTCCTGATTTCCGGCGGCAAACACAGCGGTAACAGAAGTCAGTGTGATCAACAAGATTGCTAGGACTAGTTTTCGTTTCATACCATTTCTCCTTATGCATGCTGGATGCAGTGTGTATCGGAGTAATCTACAGGAAGCTGATTAAGATTCGAGAGTCGGGAAGGTTAAATTGTATTAATGTGAACAGTAGGATAGGAGTCCTCCCGGAAGTTAGGCTCTCCCGGGAGGAGGGAAAATTCCAGACTGAACTAGCTCTTGTCTTCTTCAGGAAGATTGAGTGCCAGATGAAGATCCTGCAGTTGTTTCTCATCCACAGGGGAAGGCGAATCATCCATGGGAGAAATGCCAGCTGAGTTCTTTGGAAAGGCGATGACCTCTTTAATAGAAGTCTGTCCGCTGATGACCATTAGTATCCGATCTAAACCCGGCGCAATTCCCCCGTGAGGAGGTGCTCCGTAGCTGAAGGCTTTCAAGAGAAAACCGAAACGTTCCTCAGCTACTTCTTGAGAAAAGCCCACGATGCGAAAAATCTTTTTCTGGATTTCCGGGTCATGAATACGAATAGAGCCCGATGCTACCTCATATCCATTGAGGACAAGGTCATACAGATCTCCCTTTACTTCACCGGGATGTTCTTCCATAGTCTCGAGGTATTCTTCCTGCGGCATGGAGAACATATGGTGAGCTGCCTCCCAGCGTGATTCCTCTTCATTATACTCGAACAAGGGGAAATCGATGATCCAGCAGAATTCAAATTGGGCGGGATCAAGCAGACCAAGTTCCTTGCCAAGCTGGCTGCGGACTGCTCCAAGCGCTGTACAGCTGGTAATCCAGTTGTCGGCGACCATAAGGATAAGATCGCCGGCTGATGCTCCAAGTTTTTCCAGCAGATCATCTTGCTGAGGAGTGAAAAATTTTGAGACTCCTCCTTCCAGACCGTTTTCAGTTACCTTCATCCAGGCAAGCCCTTTGGCTTTATAGATCTTGGCAGTATCCTCAAGCTGGGTGATTTGTTTTCTCGAATACCCACCGCAGCCGGGGGCTACTACGGCTTTGACGAAGCCTCCTGCCTCGACAGTCTGTTTGAACGCATTGAATGTGCTTTCGGAGGCGATGTCAGAAATATCGTGCAGCTGCATCTCAAAGCGAAGATCAGGTTTGTCACTCCCATAGGTGTTCATGGCATCCTGGTAGGAGAGACGCCTGAATGTCGCAGGAAGTGTTATTCCCAACGTTTTCTCGAAGGCATGCTGGAACATCCCCTCTGTAACAGAAAACACGTCTTCCCGGCTGACAAAGCTCATTTCCAGATCTACCTGGGTGAACTCCAGCTGCCGGTCCCCACGGGCATCCTCGTCCCGATAGCAGCGTGCGACCTGGAAATACTTATCGAAGTTTGACACCATGAGAATCTGTTTGAAAAGCTGCGGTGACTGAGGCAGGGCATAAAATTTCCCCGGCTGTATCCTGGAGGGAACCAAAAAGTCGCGGGCCCCCTCAGGTGTTGATCTGATGAGTGTTGGCGTTTCTATTTCATAGAAGTCCTGTTTGATCAGGTATTCACGAATGGCAAAGGTGAAATCACTTCTCAGTTTGATTCTTCGCTGCATGCCGGCAGACCTGAGATCCAGATACCGGTAGCCAAGACGAAGTTCCTCCTTCGCTTCTGTCTCCTCTTCAATCATAAAGGGAAGGGTGTTGCACGAAGAGAGCACTTCCAGCTTCTGTACTGCGATTTCAATTTCACCGGTTGGCATCGCGGTGTTTCGCATTGATTCAGGGCGAACACGTACAGTTCCTTCTACAGCGATGCAGAACTCAAGCTTAAGTTGCTCAGCTTGTTTGCGCAACTGATCCGGGGCGTCTTCATCGATAACAAGCTGGGTGATTCCGTATCTATCCCGGAGGTTTATGAAGTGGACCCCACCGTGATTTCTGTTTCGGTGGACCCACCCATTAAGGGTTACTTGTTTGCCTGCATCGGAGGCGTTCAACGCCCCGCAGGTAGTGCTTCGTTTCATTGTTTTCATGGGCCGGATAGTACCATGTCATACGAAATTATACAATATTTGTTACTCTGATATACGGATGGAACCAGAGACGCTTTCTGCCTCTATTCGCCGCAGAGCCTCTCCCGAGTTCCAGGCAAGGGACTGCCTTTCTGTCTGTTTTTCAGCGCCATCAATGTTCAGAGTGAGGCCGCCGCTGACAGAAGAAATCTGACCGTATGTCTCTGCTCCCTTCGGGAGTTCCACGCTGATCGTTCCCGAGATTGTAGATGCAGCTATGTCTTCAAAAATAGTATTCGGCTGGATAAGCACAGCTCCTGATACCGATGTCACTGAGATACTGCTAAAGGTTCCAGAGAGATTGATCGCACCTGATACGGAACGGGTTGTAATTTCACTGCTCTTTTCAGTGTTGAGTCTTACCTTCCCGGAGACCGTACTGACTTGTATGACCGGCACAGTGGCTCGTTGAATTGTGATTGAACCAGATGCAGAGGAAGCTTTCAACCTATCTGCGGTAGGTTCATTAATGAAAATCGATCCTGAAGCACTATCAGCGGTCAAAGCCGTCCATGCGCCCTCTGGGATTTCTACAGCACCGGAAGCAGAAAGAAGTTCAAGGCTACCAGAGAAATCTTCGGGAATACGGACATCAAGCTGCAGGTCTTCAGTATGCGTGCCGGGTGACCGGTTCCACTTGGTCTCAATAAAGGTCTTTCGCGGTCCTTCCTTCAGTTGGAGTTTGATTGGTGCCGAGGCGTAGCCAGTCAGGGCTGCTGAGGTAGTTCCGGGAGCCTCGGATCGGATAATACGAATATCAGCCGCCTTTGTTGAGATCGAGAGAGTTTGTTGATCAGAAAGGGAACCGGCGGCGGACTCCTCGATCTGGCGCAAACCGAATCTTCCCAGGGTCTCCTGGATACCCACCGCCGGAAGGGTGGCTGCTGCTAAGAATCCTGTCAAAACAAGTGCCAGCGCTTTGAACGGTTTCATGGGATGCAACCTCAACCTAGGACTGTTTGGAGCGGAACTTGTTGTCCCATTCTTTTTCACGGTCAAACACATCGTCTTCCATGTTTGTTACTTTTTCTTTCAGGTCGTCGAATTCCCGTTTGATATCATGGACAGTATGGTGACGGTTTTCCCGATATTTACCCCGGATATCCTCATCGTATTCGCCCGCTTTAAAACCACCCTCAGCTGGTTCGAGCGGCATGAGAATACCTGCCAGTACATATATGATAAGGATAGGTACAACGGCAGTCGAAAGAGCCAGAATAATGAGTAAAAGTCGAATGGGGCCAACGGGAAGCTCTCTCCAGTCAGCAATTCCCTGACATACCCCCAGCAGTTCTCCGTGTCTTGATCTATATATTCTATTTGTTCTCGTCATAGCGATACCCTCTATCCTCTGTCCTGGCTGTGCAAGATTGTCTCTAGATTCTCTACCCGTCTGCGTAAGTCACGCAGTCCGTGGTAAATTTCTTCGATCACAGCTTCATCCTCATTCTGATTGTTCTTTTTCTTCTCGTTACCCTGCCGGATGATTATCTTTGCTAGAAAGAGAATCGTCAAACAGATAACCGGAAGACCGATTACGATAAAAACTATTAACGCCCCATCCATGATATATATTACTTCCTTTCATCAAAATGTTTTTTTAGGTTGCTCAGTTCCTGTTCAATCTCGTCAGAGGATTCCAGTTTGGAAAACTCCTGCTCTACTGTACTGGTTTCTCCAAAACCGGTCATCTCGGCATCGGCTTCCATGCGTTCAATTTTACTTTCAAAGTCAGAAAATCGCCTCATCGCCTCATCGCCTTCAGCCTGACGGGTTGTTGTACGTGCCTGCTTCTGTTCCTGTGCATGCAGACTTCTTTGTACCAGTATTTTATGCTTCTGGCGTACAGATTGCAGTTTTTCCTCGAGCTGCACAATATTTGCCTTGCACTCCTCTATCAGCCTGTCATACTGCTCGACGTCACTGCGCAGAGCTTCAGCATCCTGCTGAGCACGCTTTTTCTCTACCAGCGCTTCCCGGGCAAGATCGTCCCGTTTTTTGCTGACGGCCAATTCAGCCCGGTTGTGCCAGCGGTCAACCTTCGACTGGATTTCCTTCAACTCGCGTTGGGCCTTAGCCTTTCCAGCCATCTTTGCGGCACAGGAGGATTTGAGGTCTATAAGAGTATCCTCCATTTCCTGCATCATTAACCTGATCATTTTCTCCGGGTTTTCAGCCTTGTCAAGCATCGAGTTGATGTTTGCATTTATTATGTCTCTAAATCGTGTAAAAACTCCCATGTCATTCCTCCTGAATGGTAGTATGCTTTTGTCCTTTCCACAAGTTTAAAAGCAGGAAGTGTGCCAAATTTTATCCCAATCATAGAAGGGTGTGATGGGGTGAAGGATGTCCAACTATGGTAATTATAACCGAGTGATGGTATGATAAACCATGATACAAGTAGACGAAGTTAGACGTGAGGCTCCCCTCGGCGAGTCTGAGGTATTTCTGAATTTTCAGCAGGAGATCAGCAGAGCTGCAAAGGTCGATCGGCCTGTGCTGGTCATTGGCGAGCGCGGCAGCGGCAAGGAGCTGGCAGCCTCTCGTATTCACTACCTTTCTCCTCGGTGGCAGCAGCCGTTTGTAGCTATCAACTTAGCAGCCCTGCCCCCCAGTCTCATTGAGACTGAGCTGTTTGGGCATGAAGCTGGAGCCTTTACCGGGGCCTCAAAAACTCGGAAAGGCCGTTTTGAGGAAGCAGATGACGGAACCCTGTTCTTGGATGAGATCGGTCTCATACCGCTCGAGGTACAGGAGAAAATCCTTCGGGTCGTTGAGTATGGTTGTTTTGAGCGGGTAGGCTCATCTAAGACGATTGAAGTGAATGTCCGCATTGTTGGTGCCACCAATGCAGACCTTCCAAAGCTCTGCAAAGAGGAGAAATTCAAGCAGGACCTGCTTGATCGGCTATCTTTCGAAGTGCTCTTTCTGCCTCCCCTCCGGGTTCGGGGAGAAGATATTCTGCTTCTGGCTAACCACTTTGCTGCACGGATGGCTTTTGAGTGCGGCTGGGAACAAGAACCGCTGTTTTCACAAGAGGCAGTTGATAGCATGCTGCAGTATGACTGGCCGGGGAATATACGCGAGTTGAAAAACAGTGTCGAGCGGGCAGTATATCGTAGTGATCAGCAGGTCATTGCAGCAATCGAAACCGATCCGTTCAAAAATCCCTATGAGATTGGAGAGTCGGACATACAGACCTCCGGGGGACTGCTTTCTCAGTATGGGCTTGATGAGTTCTTTCAGGCCAGGGAAGACCTTGATTTAGCCTTTCTCCAAAAAGCCTTGTCGCGCTCCCAGCAGAACCAGAAAACAGCTGCAAGTCTGCTCGGTCTCAGCTATGACCAATTCCGCGGACTCTATAGAAAATACCAGTCCAGACTGCAGAGCTGATACAGAAGCAGACCGCCTTTCGGCGGCCTGCAGAGGGTATAGCATTTCAAGGGAACTGCACGAATCGTTAGCGATAGAAGCGGCGGTCCCAATCGTGTTCGGTATTGTAATAGCGGCTGCTGAATCCTCTAGCCGGTTCAAGGGGGAGTAGGACGGCGGCTGCAGCATACAACCCGGCAATCGGCAGAAATCCCGACAGTATGAATGAAAGTATGCAGATTCCTCTTACAATACCGACAGGTATCTCAAGCCAGTTAGCCAGTCCCTGGCAGACTCCCCAGATAATACCATCTCGTGAGCGGTACAACCTTTTTCTTTGCGTGCTTTGGTTTGTCTTCATCAGTTTGTACTCCTTACGCCTTCGTCTTTGACTTGGCTTTTTTCTTCAGCTTGGACAGCTGATCTTCGATCTCATCCTCGTGCTCCATGGAGCTGAAGGAGTCTTCTGATGGTTTTGTGCCAAATCCGGCCATTTCTGCCTCTGCCTCCATACGCTCAATACGCTGCTCGAATTGGCTGAATCTCCGGTAGGCATCTTCGCCCTCTGCCTCGCGAATCTGCTCTCTCGTGAGGAGAGTCTCTCTCGCGTGAATACCGCGTTCAATGAGGGTCCGCTGTTTTTCCCGCACAGACTGTAGCTTCTGTTCAAGTTCCTTTGTATTTGACCGGCACTCACTGATAATGGTCTCAAGTTTGCTTAAGGAGTTTTTTGCTGCTTCCAGTTCACGTTCGGCGCGGTTTTTTTCTACCAGTGCTTCTCGTGCGAGCTCATCCTTTCCTTTCTCAACGGCAAGTTCAGCCCGTTCGTTCCATCTGGAGGCAGTTTCCTGCAACCGAGCGATGTCCTGCTCTGTCCGGGTTTTCTGGGCTATTTTTGCAGCACAGGATGACTTTAAGTCAGTAAGGGATTCTTCCATCTCACCGATCATGTAGCGGATCAGTTTTTCTGGGTTTTCAGCCTTGTCCAGTGCTGAATTGACGTTTGCATGAATAATGTCTTTCAATCTTCTTATATTTCTCATTTCTTCCTCCAATCTGGAAAACATAGTGTATATGTTCTACAGAGCATAAACTGTGCCAATTTTGAATTGGACTTTGCAGTGACAGAACGCAGGTATGGATTTTAGTCGTGGTATTTATTACCAACCTTGGTATGATATACCTTTATTGCGGATGGGGTTCGCTTCCGAAGCCCTTGCTTCGAGGTAGCATGAGCAGTACAATACCGGACATGAGTACACTATACATGGTTGCAACGCCGATTGGAAATCTTGGAGATATAACCATACGGGCCTTAGAGATATTAAAAACTGTTGATGTCATAGCCTGCGAGGATACACGCAGAACCCAGAAACTGCTTGCTCGATATGAGATACGCAATCGTCTCATTGCCTGTCACGCACACAATGAGCAGCAGTCTGCACGGGGAATTGTTAAATTACTCGATGAGGGTAACACGCTAGCCTACGTGAGTGATGCTGGAACTCCCGGTATCAGTGACCCCGGCAGCAGACTGGTTTCCCAGGTACGACTTCATGGACACGAGGTCATACCTATCCCCGGTCCTGCGGCTCTGACGAGTTTAGTCTCGATTGCTGGATATACGGGGAAAAGTATTTTGTTCGAGGGGTTTTTGAGCCCAAAGGCGGGTAAACGAACCACCAGACTAAAGGAGCTTCTCTCGAGAGACGAGGCTTTTGTTCTCTACGAATCGCCATTCCGTATTGTGAAAGTACTCGCCAGTCTCAGTGAACTGGCTCCGGGGAGAAGAGTGCTCGTGGGACGGGAGATGACCAAGTCCTTTGAAGAGTATGTTGAAGGCAGTGCGGCTGAGGTCTACGACAACTTTGCCTCTAGATCAACTCTGAAAGGTGAGTGTACCCTGCTCATTTCCCCGTCAGAAAAAGGCGTTGATACCGATGATAACACTCCGTAAGCTCTCAAGGTTACCACCTAAGCTCCTGGTCAAGAAGGCTGCCTACCTGTTCCATTCCTTTGGTCTCGCCCTTGAGGCCGGTGAACAGATTGACTGGCAGTATGTCAGCCGGCTGGCTCATATGTCCGAGCTTCACGCCGCTGTATCGCAGCCCACCGCTGAGCGGTTGCTGCTTCTCGCCTGTAAACCCGCTGAACGTACGAGCCGCTATCTTATATTCGTGTTTGATGACCTGTATTATGCGCTACTCTCGGAGATTGGTGCATCACCGGCTGACTGGGATATGACTGAGCAGAGAGATTCCCGCATAGAGCTGAGCCGCAGCAGTCGTACCGTTTTACCGTTTCATGTCTACTTGGACAGGCTCAGAAGTCCATTTAATGTGGGCTCTATTTTCAGGACTGCTGATTCTTTTGGGGTTGATAAGATATTACTGGGTGAAGGGAGTGCTTCCCCCGAACACCCTAGAGCCAAAAGGAGTGCGCGGGGCTGCGAGGGTAGTGTTGAGTGGCAGAGTGTTGCTGAACAGGAAATATACGATATATTAGATGGCCCGGTCTTTGCGCTCGAATTGGGGGGTACCCCTATCAACGAGTTTCCTTTTCCTCAGCAGGGTACCATGGTTGTCGGTTCAGAGGAGCTGGGAGTGAGTCCTGAACTTGCTCAGATAGCTCGCAGAAGTCTGGGGTTTGTATCAATCCCCCTGGGAGGAACGAAAGGTTCACTGAATGTCTCGGTTGCCTTTGGTATCATTATGCATGCCTGGTATCAGGCATGCATCTTAAAATCTTAACGCTTAAGGGCGCTCTCAATAGCAGGTTTATTGAAGCCGACAACAATCTTCCCGTTCACATCCACAACGGGAACACCCATCTGACCGGACTTCTGGACCATCTCCTCAGCCCGCTTCATGTCTTGAGCCACGTTGTACTCGGTAAAGGGTATGTTATTCTTCTTAAACCAATCCTTTGCTAATCTGCAGTACCCGCATGAGGGGGTAGTATAGATTTTTACTGCCATATCATTTCTCCTTTTCTTGGTTTTGTTTGTTGTTTTTATGTATCGAAAACATAATCAGCGCAAATGGAATTGTCAAGAAAAATATGTATAATATGAAAAGTATGATTTACTATCTATACAGAAATCATCTCAGATATCTTGTGTCCCGGTTAATTATTCTGTCTGGAGAGAGAGGACAAGTGCTTAAGCCGATCCTCTATGATTCGGTTCACGGTATTTGGCGGGAAGGTCCCCTTTGCACCTCGCTCACCAGCTTTTCGGAGGGTGAGAATCTGCATCCCGTCGTCGATGGTATCGATAGGGTAGATGTGAAAGGCACGACGTGATATGGCATTCAGCACATCTTCGGGAAGAATAAGATTTCTGATATTCTTCCTGGGGATAATGACTCCTTGATGTCCTGAGAGGCCCTTTCGGGAGCAGATCCGAAAAAACCCAGTGATTTTCTCGTTGATCCCGCCTACCGGCTGAATTTCACCCATCTGGTTTACTGATCCGGTCACGGATATTTCCTGTCGAATGGGGATATCGCCCACAGCGGAAAGCAGTGCATACAGTTCGCTAGAGGAGGCTGAGTCGCCGTCGACCTCTGCGTAGGACTGCTCGAAGCAAATCCCCGCGTATATGGATAGCGGGAAGTTTCTGGCATACATCTTTCGGAGGTAGCCCTCAAGTATCAGGAGTCCTTTGTCATGGATCTCCCCGGAGAGTCCGGCCTCGTGCTCAATATTGACAATTCCCTCACTTCCCGGTGCAACGGTTGCCGATATGACAGCCGGAATGCCAAAACTGTAATAACCGCGATCGAGTACTGCTAAAGCGTTGACCACCCCGACTTTGCTTCCCTCCAGATGCACAAGCATCTCTCCGGCGAGAATCTGCTCAGTTATTTTTGCCTCTGTGAGGCTGGAGAGATAGTTGCGGGCCCTTTGGGCTGCTTTTACTGCTCCTGCTGTAATGGAAGCGGCCCCTTCGCTGACCGCCTGATAATGGGATTCACGGATAAGGTCGGCGATAAGAGAAAACTGTGTGCTTAACTCCTCACGGTGTTCTGCCAGGTAAGAACCGTATCGCAGGATTTCGGTCTTCCCCGCTGTATCAACTGGGAGAAGCTGTTCATTGCCTGTAATCATGTCGATATAGCTCAGATATTTGCCGATATTCTCAGAGTTCGATGGCATGGAAAAGTCAAATTCGGCGGTAACCTTGAACAGCTTGTGGAAGTCAGGATCCTCGCTGTACAGATAGTCATACATATCATCAGAACCGAGCATAAGCACCTTTATGTCAACTTCAATCGGTTCCGGTCGGATACTGCTCGACTGATTAGTGGTAGAAGTAGGGTTTTGGACACTTAAACGCGAGGTCTTGAGAATTTGTTTGATCTTGTCCCACAGGTGTTCCTCCTTGAGGATTTCCTCAGCATCAAGGACAAGAAATCCTCCTGAAGCTTCAAGCAGAGATCCGGCATGAATGGCAAGAAACGGGAGGGACTGCTGCGGATCAATGGACCCGATCAGCTGGGTGAAAGTAGGGTGGTTTTCAACCACGATCGGGTTGGTGCTTGTAGTACTGTGATCTACGAGCAGATTCACTGAGTATCGGTTAAAAAAGGAAGATGTGCGCACCATTTCCGCTGAGAGCCCATTGAAGACATATCCAGAGGTTTCTATGTCCAGCAGTACCTGTGCAAGGTAAGCACTCATGGTCGAATCGCTGTATTTGCTACGGAGCTTGTCTGTCTCTGGCCTGATGAGCTCAGAGAGTTTTTCCCCGTCAAAGGTAGCAGTACCCTGGAGTATGCTGTCAAGAATGTATTCTTTAAGCGTGTGAACAATTGATCGCATGGAGAGGACGAGTTCCTGTCCTCTCCCCGGCGTCAGGTACACAGGGATTGGATTCTCCGGTTTGATAAAATTGTGAACAAGGGCAATATCACGCAGCCGGTCAGGTCTAAACGGCTGTTTTTTCAGAATGTTCTGTATAGCGGTTGTGCGTCCGGACCCAGACTCACCGGAAACAAAGATGTTGTACCCTTTCCCGGAGATTTGTATGCCCATTTCTATCGCCGCAGCAGCTCGGGGTTGCCCGATGATGTCGCTGAAACCTGTTGCCGGGGTATATCGGGAGATATGCTTTTCACTATAAGAAAAGCTGGCCTCTTCATATGTTATTTCGTGAATGGAAAAATCAAGATCTGCCATGGGCCTCATACTATAGGTCTGTGCTGGAATGCTGTCAAGCTCGCAGCCTAGGGGGCAGGACTTTCTCCCTGAGAAGGGGCAAAAATGATTGCGGGTACTAAAGCGTACAGGTCTTGTATAGAATACAGGTTTTCCCGATAATGGGGGGCATGAAACTTGATGATTTAACAAAATGGTTGGATGGGTTTTTACATGTTGCCGACTTCTCTGACAGTGATGTTTCGCTGAACGGGTTGCAGATTGCACGAAAGAACCCCGAAATACGCAAGATAGCGTTTGCAGTGGATGCATGTAGAGAAAGTTTTGAACGAGCGGCAGGGCTCGGTGCTGACATGCTGGTTGTTCACCACGGACTGTTCTGGGGTAGCCCGCTGGCTATCGCCGGTATGCACTACGGACGGGTGGCCACGGCAATTGAACACGATCTGGCAGTGTATGCTTCCCATCTGCCTCTCGATGCACACTGGGAAGTAGGAAATAATGCTGCTATGGCCGATATACTCGGTCTTCAGAAGAGAGAACCCTTTGGCCGGTATCACGGAGTTACCATCGGTATCATGGGGGAGCTTCCCTTCCCTATGCAACTTCAGGAGGTTCGTCGTGCACTGGGTTTTCCAGCAGACTCACCGGTATTCTCCTTTGGTCTCTCTCAGGAGGTCTCGCGGGTAGCTCTTGTCTCCGGCGGCGGCTCTTCGGCTGTCTCTGAGGCGGTTTCAGCTGGCGCTGATCTGTTTATAACTGGAGAGCTGCTTCACCAAGTCTACCACACCTGTTTAGAAGAGAGGCTCAACGTGATATCAGGCGGACATTATGCCACTGAAGTGTTCGGTCCTAAAGCACTGGCAGTGAGAATTGAAAAAGAACTGGAACTTGAGACCGTGTTTGTTGATGTTCCGACGGGGCTGTGATCGTGGTGACTAGCAGGCAGAAGGCATTGCCTTTTATAGCAACGGCTTTGGTGATTTTTCTCGACCAGCTGACCAAATTTCTGGTGGTCGACCATATTGCCCACTATGCCGTTGCCTGGAGTTCCGGACCGGGAGAACTGCTTCGCATTATTCACGTGCGGAACCGGGCGGTTGCTTTCAGTCTCGGTGACACTCTACCCGATGCAGCTCGACTTATTCTATTTATTGTTGTCCCTTTGCTGATCATAGTCGGTGTGATAGTCTACATGTGCAGAAGCGATGAATTCTCCTCCTTCCAGCGGTGGGCTATTGCCCTCATGATTGGAGGGGGAATAGGAAATCTCATAGACCGGATATTTCGTCCCGGCGGAGTTGTGGACTTCATAGACGTGAAGTTTTTTGGGATTTTTGGTCTTGAGCGGTGGCCGACGTTTAATGTTGCCGACTCATCAGTTGTAGTGGGAGGGATTCTCCTCGTGCTATCACTGCTGGGTTCGAAAAAAGAGGAACGAATATTATGAATAAGAAGGTAAATACTGCACTATTCGTGCTTGTGGCTTCAGTACTAAACGTCGTGATGATGATAGTGCTCTTTATCCTGGTACTGGCTGTACTGGGGATATTCCTGACTGAAGATACCTCGCCGGCAGCCGTTCAACTGTTTATGCTGCTCTCCTTTGTTGTTTCAATTGTAGGGACCTATGGTCTGTATACACTACTGATCAAATACATCTCCCGGCACGTAGACATGGATAAGTATTTCCATCCAATTTTCAGACGAAAGCACAAAAAATAAGAGCAGACCCCTCTTCTAGCATAATGGGATGAATGCTGAGATCTACTGCAGGTGCATTGAGGCAAGACACCATCCCTCACGCGTGATACCCCTCTAAGCAAACTGCCTGCCTATATGGTTAACCATCTCGTTTACCGGGGCCAAACTCGCGGTAAAAACAGAGCTGGTCGTTAGAGAAGACCGACAATGCCGAAAGAGTAATTTCAGCTGTGTAATAACGCGGTCTTCCCCTCCCTATACCCATTTTTTTGCTGTTTCCCGCAGAAAGCTGAGCAATAAAATCAGAAATTATGAAAATCTTCTCTTGACAAATGAAAAAAGCCCGCCTCATAATAAGGTATGTCTCAACAAATAAACAGTTGTTCAAATAGTGATACAAGCTACCCATTGGCGACTACTGTGATAAAAGCAAGTTCCCTACTTGAGTTTATTGCTGCCAACCAACCGGTACAGCCTTCTACTATTTGCAAAGGGCTTGGTCTGACCCGGGCCAATGTGCACCGACTGTTAGCGACGCTCGTGCACATAGGGTATGTGGAGAAAACAGATGATGGATATCAGCTGAGTTTTAAGCTGTTTCAGCTTGGGAGTACTGTCCCAGTTAAAAAGAAGCTTCGAGATTTGGCCAAATCCAAGATGTATGATCTTGAAAAAGTTGCTCGTGAGAATATCTATTTGACGGTGCTTTCGGATGATGTAGTGATAGCCATTGAAGAGGTAAAGAGTTCGCACCACGTAGTGCTCAATCCGGATGTAACCTACACCTATCCGGTAAATACCTGTGCTTCTGGCAAATTACTCCTTTCTTGCTGGCCCCAGGAGAAACTGGATTCCTACCTGAGGAATCTGAATTATAGACGGCGGACCGATCACAGCATTACCGATCCCCAGGCGTTTAAGCAGGCAGTACAGAAGGCTCTCAGAGATGGGTATGCTACGGAAATACTTGAATTTGCCGACGATCTCAACAGTGTTGCCGCCCCGATTTATAACGAGAGAGAAGAGGTCATGGCCACTGTTTCAATATCCGGGCCAGCGATGCGACTGACTGAAGAGAAAATTAATGAACTGATTGAGCCGTTGAAAGATGCGGCAAAGCAGATAACTGAAAAAATGGTACATAATGCGAGCGGATCTGCCTTGTAGGGCGGAGAAGCGCAAAGGAGAAGTAGAAATGGACAATGAGAAGATGTTTGAACAGATGTCGATTGAGGGGGCGCCGAAAATACATATGGTACCACCCGGACCGAAATCAAAAGAAATTTTAACCTATCAGGCAGAACATGAGAGTTCTGCAGTTTCCTATTCCAAGGGGATGCCGATGGCCCTGGCAAGAGGAAAAGGAGCTACTCTGGAGGACGTTGACGGTAATGTCTATATAGATCTGTTTGCGGGAGCTGGCGTTATGGCGCTTGGTCATGGGCACCCGGAAGTACTCAGAGCAGCACATGAGCAGATTGACAAGGTTACTCATTCACTTGATATCCCTACTGAAACACGGCAGAAGATGGTGGAGACCCTTGCCACCCTGTTGCCGAAAGAACTCAACCGGGTGTTCTTTGGCGGACCGACTGGTTCGGATGCTGTTGAACAGGCTTTGAAACTGGCAAAGTACAACACCGGCCGTAATGGGATCCTTGCCTTTGAAGGGGCGTATCACGGGATGACAGGAGCTGCGTTGGCACTGACTTCCGATAGCAGTCACCGGGATGGAATTGGGACCCTTGTCCCTGGAATCCAGTTTATTCCGTTTCCCTACACTTACCGCAACCCGTTCGGCTGTCCGGACGACCAGGTGAACGATCAGGCTGCAAACACCCTGGAGCGGATCCTGGAGGATTCCCACTCCGGTTTTTCAAAACCAGCTGCTGTTATTCTTGAGTCAGTGCAGGGTGAGGGCGGAACTATTATCCCTTCACCTAGGTTCCTGCAAAGAGTACGCGAGATAACTGAAAGACATGGGGTGTTGATGATTTGTGATGAGATTCAGTCAGGACTCGGCCGAACAGGGAAGATGTTTGCCTTCGAGCATGCTGGAATCGTTCCCGACATTGTAACGATGAGTAAAGCTCTCGGTGGAGTTGGATTTCCCATTTCAGCTATTGCTTACCGGGAGGAGCTCAATACCTGGCCGGCTGGTAAGACAATCGGCACATTCCGCGGAAATATGGTTGCATTTGCAGCTGGTGCCACGGGTCTAAACTGGATGGTAGAACATAAGATTCCGCAAAGAGCAGCTGAACTTGGTGAAAAGGCAATGGCCCGTCTCAAAGAGATGGAGAAAAAACATGACACTCTCGGTGAAGCCCGCGGAATTGGATTGATGCTTGCCCTCGAGATGGTAGAGGATTCCAAGAGCAAAAAGCCCTCTGCGGATATTGCTAAAAAGATTAGAAAGTATGCCCACCAGCGGGGCGTTATGATAGAAGTCGGTGGTCACCACAACAATGTAGCAAGACTGCTTCCGCCCTTGGTTATTTCTGAAGAACTTCTGATGAAAGGGATTGAGATTATTGAGGGTGTTATTGCTGATCTTGAGAGCGGAAAGCTCAGTTAGTGTCTAAGGAGGATAGGGTTATGGCGAAAACATATACTGTTGCAGTTGTCGGTGCACTCGGAGTGGTTGGAACGGAGATGCTGGCAACATTGGAGAGAAGAAAATTTCCTGTTTCTGAGCTTGTACCGCTTGATGTGGCCTCCCAGGCTGGAAAAGAGGTAGAGTTCCAGGGAAAGAAATGGGTAACCAAAGAGGCTAAGAAAGGTGCTTTTCAGGGCGTAGATATTGCCATCTTTTCTGCAGGCGGAGAAGCAAGTAAAGTGCTTGCCCCGATTGCAGTCGAAGAGGGAGCTGTTGTTGTAGATAATAGCGCTCAATGGAGGATGGATCCCAATTGCCCGTTGGTGGTGCCCGAGGTAAATCCGGAGGATTTGGACTGGCACAAAGGAATCATCGCCAATCCGAACTGTTCGACCATTCAGATGCTGGTGGTACTCAAACCGCTGCATGCAGCAGCGAACATCAAACGCGTGGTAGTTTCAACCTACCAGGCGGTGTCCGGTTCGGGGAAAAAGGCTATCGATGGACTGCGGGAAGAATCCGAGGAGCAGCTACAAAGTGGTGGTGTCAGTGAGCCCAAGGCCTACAAGCAGCAGATTGCTTTTAACTGCCTGCCCCATATCGATGTATTTCAGGAAGGTGGCTACACTAAGGAAGAGTACAAGATGGTCAACGAGACCAAAAAGATGCTGGATCCGAATATCAAAGTGACAGCCACCTGTGTCAGGGTTCCCGTCTGGTATGGGCACTCTGAATCGATCAACATTGAAACAGAGAAAAAACTGACTGTTGAACAGGTCCGGGATATCCTCGGCGGGGAAGAGAGCATTAAGATCATTGATGATCCCGCCACTGAAACCTATCCAACACCGATCATGAGCAATGATGAAGACCTTACGATGGTCGGAAGAATGCGGGAAGATACCACGATAGACAATGGTCTCAACCTGTGGGTTGTTTCCAATAATATTCGAAAAGGGGCCGCTCTGAACGCTGTTCAGATTGCCGAGACGCTCATAAAGAGGGATTTGGTGTAGCCAATGGATTTCCAAAAAGCAGTTGGTGCGTATACCGACGAACTTATAGCTTTGCGGAGAGATTTCCACAGATCTCCTGAACTTGGGTTTCAGGAGTACCGATCGGCAGAGAAGGTAGAACAGTACCTCCAGAACCTGGGACTCGTTACAAAGCGGGTTTCAGAGACGGGGGTGACTGCTGTGCTGAAAGGTCGCACAGATAACGGACCGGTGCTGCTCATGCGTGCAGATATGGATGGGCTGCCAATCGAGGAGCAGACCGGTTTGCCCTTTGCATCTGAGCACAAAGGAGTGATGCACGCCTGCGGGCACGATGCCCACATGGCGATGATGCTAATCGCTGCTAAAGTGCTCACCGGTATGCGAGACTCGTTTGACGGGTATATCAAGTTTGTTTTCCAGCCAAATGAGGAAGTTGCCGGCGCTCAGGTGATGATAGATGACGGAGTCCTTGAGAATCCCGCAGTCAGTGCAGCTATGGGACTTCATATCTGGTCCCCACTTCCAAGCGGTACCATTGGGGTGAAATCCGGCGCAGTGACCGCTTCAATGGATGTGTTTAAGGTTACTATCAGCGGACGGGGCGGGCACACCGGATATCCTGAGAGTGCGGTTGATCCTGTCATCGCCGCCGCAGCTGTCATTCAGCAGGCTCAGGTAATCCAGACCAGATTGGTCAGCCCCATGAAGCCAATTGCATTGATGTTCGGTAAGATTAACGGGGGAAGTAAGAATAATATTATACCGGATTCTGTCGTCCTGGAGGGGACCATCCGGTATCTGTATGCAACCAAGCCTGGAGATGATGATAACCCCACCAATAAGTTTACACAGCTGGTTACGGATGTCTGCACCCTGTATGGGTGCACCTGCAGCTTTGATATCAGTCATGAAAATGATGCTGTGGTCAACGACAGCACCATGACAGCTCTTGCACACAAGGCCGCAGGAGAGGTAGTAGGCAGGCAGAATGTGCTAGAACATGCCTCAATGGCATGTGAGGACTTTGCCGCCTTTGGGGAAGCTGTTCCCGCAGTGTTTGCATTCATCGGAACTGCAAACGAGAAGACAGCAAGCACCTACCCGCATCATAACGCACAATTTACCATTGATGAACAGACACTCCCCACAGGAGTGGAGTTTCTCGTTCGAGGCGCCATGCGTTACTTTACTGAAAATCCATCGGGTTCTCAGCGAAAGGCGTAATCGCACAACAAGTAAGGAGGTGAATTCGATACGATCTTGGTAACGCGATAAAGAGACAATTATTTTTTATAACTTTAATAGGAGGAGTTTATGAAAAAGACTATGAAGCTAATAGTTCTGGTACTAATACTGTTAGTATCAACTACGGCACTCTTCGCTCAAGGACAGCAGGACGCTGGTGAGGAGGAGTCAACAGACGGTGAGGTTATCGAAGCCCGGCTTGTTTCCGAAGAGGTTGAGGGTGATTTTATGACCGTCTGGGCAAACAACTTTGCCGACTACATGCGGGAAGAAACGGATGGCGGAATTGATATTACCGTATATCCCTACGGAACGTTGGGGGGAAACCGGGATATCAACGAACTCGCACAGCTTGGTGTTGTTGAGTTTGTATTTTCTGACTACGCATGGATAAGTGCTTTTGTATCCCAGGCGAACGCTCTGGCTCTGCACTATGTATGGCCGCGTGAAAACATCGCTGAAGTTCTTGAGTGGGTTGTACGTAACGGCGACTACATGCCTATGCTAGAAGAAAAATTCCGTCAAAACGGTCTTGTCCCGCTGGGCATCCTGTATGAAGGCTGGCAGTGGATTACTTCTAAAGAACCTATCAATGGCCCGGACGATCTGAAAGGACTGAAAACAAGAATCATGGGTTCAAAACAGTTGAGCATGGATTATCGTGCTTATGATATGGACCCGACCACGCTGGCTTATGGAGAGATTTACAGTGGTCTCCAGACCGGCCTAATTGATGCTCAGATTCAACCGATGTTCGCCAACTACAGTATGGGCTTCTATGAAGTGGCTGACCACTTTGCACAACTTTGGGCTGAGCCCTTTTTGGGTATTCCCTCTGTGAATATGCAGTTCTTTGAATCACTCTCTGACGAACAGCAGCAGCTCATGCGCGACTACTGGGTAGACGTTTCAGTAGAGTCGGCTCAGTGGATTAATGAGAGAAACTCGAGTGATCGTGCAAAAATCGAGGAAGAGCGTCCTGAAATCAAGTTTGTAGAGTTCAACGAGGATCAGGTTGCAGAGCTCCGAGAGAAAGCCGAAGAGGAAGTGTATCCGAGGTTTCCTGAAACCGGAGGAGACGATGCAGCTAAGATGCTAGAAGCTCTCCTTAATGACATCGAAAATGCAAAAGATGCCCTAGGCATGTAATAAAGCACAAATAGACGGGGTCCGGGGGTAGATCTCCCGGACCCTGACTTGAAAAGGCAAAATCTATGAATGAACAAAAGAAGGATTTCAAGCCCGGGATAGTTGGATTCTTGCAACGTGCATGGGACATATTTACGAAAGCTGTCGACCGGATTGAAGTAGGAATTATTACCGGGTCGACTGCCATGTTGGCTGTACTCCTGATTGCCAACGTTATAGCGCGTACATTCTACCGCAGCCTCTATTTTTCAGAAGAAGTAGCATCCTTCTTTGTTATGCTTATCACTTTTATTGGCACAAGCTATGCTGCGAGAAGAGCAAGACATATTCGCATGGGGGCCATATTGGAGGCGTTTCCACCCAAACTTGAGAAAATAATGGTTATGATTATTTCAGCCGTCAGTGCCGTGGTGCTCATGATCTTAGCATATCATTCCTGGCGCTATATGATGGCAACGCAAATAAGCGGGCAGAGAACACCGTCTCTCAATATGCCGTATTGGTATTTTCTCATCGTCGCTCCGGTAGGATTTTTTATGGCCGGGTTCCAGTATATCAGGACATTTTTCAAAAATATTGCCGAAAAGGATGTGTGGCTCTCTCCCGAACAGCAGAGCGAGTATGAGGACGAGGCTACCATGACTGCTGATGCAATAAAGATGCTTGAGAGAGTTGAAATCAAGACAGAGGGGGAAAAGTAGTATGAACGTTATGTGGATTTCAATGGTGCTGATGCTGCTGCTTGGGTTCCCCTTTATGGTTGTGATACTCGGACCGCTGCTGATGTTCTTCGGTTTAGAAATGCCGCTGATGGATTTGCAGGTAGTCATTCAACAGGTGATTAATGGGTTTAGCGCTCCAGCGCTTGTGTGTGTGCCGATGTTTATTCTGGCAGCCAACATCATGACTTCCGGAAGGGCGGCCGCAAAACTGGTGGAAATGATCCGCGTGTATGTCGGTCATATCCCTGGAGGACTTGCCATTACGACGAATGCAAGTTGTACCTTGTTTGGTGCTGTCTCAGGTTCGACCCAGGCAACCGTATCAGCAATTGGTGGAACGATGCGGCCGATGCTGTTGAAGGCCGGATACTCAAGCTCATTTACTCTTGGTTTAATTATCAATGCCAGTGATATCGCCCTGCTTATACCGCCGAGTATCGGTTTTATTGTCTACGGAGTTGTAACAAGCACCTCAATTGGAAAACTCTTTTTAGCAGGTATTGGACCTGGTATTTTGATCTTTACCCTGTTTTCGATCTTTGTATTTTTCTACTCAAAGATCAAAAAGATTGCGATCATGCAGAAAAGTACGCCGAAAGAGCGGTGGCAAGCCCTGAAAGACGGCTATCTTGTGCTGGGTTTCCCGATCATTGTTGTCGGTGGTATCTACGCAGGTATCTTCAGCCCTACTGAAGCTGCAGCAGCTGGTGTGGCCTATGCGCTGGTTCTAGAGGGACTTATCTACAAAACATTGACGCGCCAGAATCTGGTAAAGGCAATTCTCGATGCAGGTGTTGTTACCGGAGTGGTATTTATCCTTGTAGGAGCTGGACAGGTGTTTTCCTGGGTAATCAGCTTTTTGCGGCTGCCTCAGGAGATAATGCCCAACATTATCGGTACTGACCCCACACAATTATCGCTGATTATCGTGGTTGTCATATCATACTTCATTGCCTGCATGTTTGTAGACCCAATTGTGGCAATATACGTGCTGAGTCCGATTTTTCAACCGTACGTCGTAATGACCGGTATCGATCCCGTATTTCTTGGTACGCTGATTGTTCTCCAGGCTGCCATCGGTTCTGCAACACCGCCATTCGGGTGTGACATATTCACTGCGCAACTCATTTTCAGGCGCCCGTATCTGGAAGTTATCAGGAAGACCCCGCCGTTTGTCCTGATTCTGGTGTTCTCAACAATCCTGTTAATTATGTTTCCGCAGATTGCAACCTTTTTACCATCGATTGCAGGTATATAAAGCATAAGGCAGTGAAGCTTAAAGGAATGTGCTGATGAGATATGCAGCTAATGCTGGACAGGTTAGTTACGGGGAGGCAATCGGGATACTGTTGATTGAAAACTTTGTCCCGTTTATCCCCGGTGATACCGCTAATGCCTCGACTTACACGTTTCCGGTGCGTTTCCAACGCATACCTGATTTGACGGCAAAGCATCTGTTTGAACATGATGAAACTATGTATACGCAGGTGAAAGAAGCGGCAATGCAGCTGAAGCGAGAAGGGGTTCGCGCTGTAACCGGCGACTGTGGATTTCTTGCTATCTATCAGAAAAAACTGGCAGAAGAACTCAAAATTCCAGTGTTCCTCTCCAGTCTCATGCAGTTGGGCTTTATCGGCCAGATAATAAGTCCGAACCGCCCGATCGGTGTTATAACCGCTAACAGCCTTGCACTAGATGCTTCAGTTCTTGATGGCGCCGGAGTTGATCGGGCTACCCAAAGGCGGTTGGCTATCCGAGGATTGGAGAGCTGCGGAGCCTTCACTGAAGCGGTTGTAGAGGAACGGGGGGAGCTAGACAGTGAGGCGATAGAGGCCTGTACCGTTCAGACCGCTTTAGATATCCAAAGAGAGCGAGAGCCGGGGGCTCTGCTGCTTGAGTGCAGTTTGCTGCCTCCCTACGGGGCTGCTGTCCAGGAGGCAACGGGCCTGCCAGTATTTGATTATATAACGATGATTAATTATGTGTACAATGCGGTTGTAAAGCACCGATACACAGGCAACATGTGAGTTGTCCAAGGAGGAATGAATGCCAGTATTTACAAAAGAGGAATATCAACAGCGGATACAGAAGACTAAAGAACTGATGCAATCCAAGCATATAGATGTGTTGCTTGTCAGCCATCCGGCAAATCTCAATTATTTGACTGGATACGACGGCTGGAGTTTTTATGTGCACCAGTGCGTGCTTGTCTCCCTAGATGCTGAAGAACCCGTCTGGATAGGAAGAGGGATGGATGCCAACGGAGCCCGTATTACCTCGTTTCTTTCAGATGAGAATATCTATCAATATGCTGATGACTATGTGCATTCGCTAGTCAAACATCCAATGGAATTTGTCGCTGACATCATAAAACAAAAGGGCTGGGATAAAAAACGCATCGGTGTAGAGTCTGATCAGTTCTACTTCACCCATTACTCGTATGTAGTACTGGAGAAGAGTCTCCCTAACGCTGAATTTGTGAATGCAAATATCCTGGTGAACTGGGTACGGGTAATAAAATCAGAAGCTGAACTGGAGATGATGCGCCGAGCCGGACAGATTACTCTCAAAGTTATGGAAGCGGCAGCCACGCATATCAGACCCGGCGTCAGGGAATGTGATGCAGCTTCCAAAATTGTGGAGGCTCAGTATGCTGGGACTAGTGAGTACGGGGGGGATTATCCCGCAATTGTTCCGCTTATGATGGCAGGGGAGGCTACCAAAACGCCGCACCTTACCTGGTCGGATAAACCCTTTCAAGCTGATGAGGCTGTACTGCTGGAGCTCTCAGGCGTATACAAACATTACCATGCTCCAATCGCTCGGACGATTTTTCTCGGGGACAACCCTCCCGAACTGATGACTGATACAGCGAAGGTCGTTTCTGACGGATTAGCGGCAACGCTCGATTTCATTAAACCGGGAATTACCGCAGAACAGGTTGAAGCAAAGTGGAGAGAGGCTATCAGTCACTCAACGGTAGTCAAGGAGTCTCGCCTCGGATACTCCATCGGGGTAAACTATCCACCGGACTGGGGTGAACAGACGATAAGTCTCCGCCCGGGTGATAAGACTGTGCTTCAGCCAAATATGGCTTTGCATCTCATCCCGGGAATCTGGTATGATGACGTTGGGTTCGAAATTGATGCCTCCATCTATGTAACCGAAGATGGATATGCCCCCCTGTATGAGTATCCCATCGATATTATTTACAACAAGTAAAGGACATGGATCGGTCTGATTTGCCGTCTTTAGAGGATGTGCGTGCAGCAGCTGTGCGTATTGCGCCGCTGCTGCCCCGGACGCCCCTGCACCGGCTTGTTGGGCTGACTGAAGAGGTGCATGCTCGCAGTGTTTCTCTGAAACTGGAAACACTGCAGCCGACCGGCTCGTTTAAAGTGCGGGGTGCAGCAAACCTCTTAGTGTCACTGACACCGGAAGAGAGGAAGAAGGGGGTAATCACTTTTTCAACCGGTAATCATGGTTTGGCTGTAGCCTATGTTGCCCGACAGCTTGGGGTCCAAGCTGTCGTCTGCCTCTCCCGGCATGTAGCTGCGTATCGGATGGAGGCTGTAAAGCGGCTGGGGGCAGAACTGGCAGTTTGCGGCCACTCGCAGGATGAGGCTCAAGAACACTACGAACAGTTACGAAAAGACGCAGGTTTTCTTCCAGTGGTTCCCTTTGATGATCCGATGATCATTGCCGGACAGGGTACGATTGCCTGGGAGATATTTCACCAGGCGCCCGAGGTTGACACCATTCTGGTACCGCTTTCCGGCGGAGGGCTTCTTGCAGGAATGGCCTCAGCCATAAAGGCTCTGAAGCCCTCTGTACGTGTGATTGGTGTTTCCGTGCGTTGCTCAACTGTGATGCTGGATAGTTTGCGCGCAGGGCGACCTGTTACCATCGATGAGCAGGACACACTCGCAGATTCCCTGCTCGGCGGAATCGGGAGTAAAAATCGTTTTACTATGGATATGGTAAGCAGATACGTCGATGAACATGTAGTTGTCGATGAGCCTGAAATTCTTGAGAGTATGTACTATCTCCTTTCCCACGAGGGACTGGTTGCAGAGGGAGCAGCCGTTGTAACCTTGGCAGCAATGCGCAGCGGAGCCGTAAAAACAGAGGGCCGGAGTATTGTCGTTCCGCTCACCGGACGAAATGTTGATGTACGGGCGTATCTGACCCTCATGGCCGAAAAGGAGCGTGAGAAGTATGAAACCGAATAATGTTTTGGTTTTAACAGAAAGGGAACTTCAAAAACTTGTGAAGTTAGATCTTGGGGTGGTGGAAGCTGTTGAACAGGGATTTGCTTTCTTGGCTGACGGGAAGGCCGCAGTTCCCCCAATCATGATGATTCCTGTCCCGGATCAGCGGGGCGAGGTAGACATAAAGAGTGCCTATATTCAGGGACTGCCGAGTCTAGCGGTAAAAATTGCCTCGGGGTTTTTTAACAATAGCAACCTGGGCCTTCCCTCTCAGAGCGGACAGATGCTGGTGTTAAGCGCGGAAACCGGTTTTCTTCAAGCTGTTCTGCTCGACAACGGGTACCTGACTCAGGTTCGAACCGCAGCGGCTGGTGCGGTTGCTGCAAAATACCTGGCGCCAAAAAACGTTGAGTGCGTCGGAGTATTTGGCAGTGGAGTCCAGGCTGAGTATCAGTTGGAAGCTCTCGCTCTTGTGCGTGCATTCGATAAGGTGTACCTGTTCAGTACGAGTACACGGGAGAAGAAAGAAGCATTTGCCCAGAGAATAGCTCAAAAACTTGGTGTTGAGGTTGTTCAGGCAGAAAGCGGAAACGAGGTGGTTGCCAATTGCTCGGTGGTCATCACTGCCACACCATCACGCGAAGGCTTTCTGCAGGCTGACTGGCTGCACCCAGGCCTGCATATTACAGCTATGGGTAGTGATACAGAAGAAAAACAGGAGCTCAAGCCGGAAGTTTTCAGTGCCATTGATGTTATAGCCTGCGATCTGAGGACACAGAGTCTCCGTCTGGGAGAACTCCGTTCGGCGATAAGCAGCAAGGTGGTCACTGAGCATACTCCTGTTTTGGAGCTGGGAGACATTATTCGAGGAAAACACTCCGGCAGAGCAGATGAAAAGCAGATTACCGTTTGCGATTTAACGGGGGTGGGGGTGCAGGACACAATGATTGCTCTGAAGGCGTATGAGTTAGCTCAAACCAATAATACCGGCACACACATATCCCTTTGAATCAGGTAATGGGCTTTTAACGAGTGCATGCAAGTGCTTTTATACACAACTGGACGATACAGGTGTTGAAAAAGCAGTTGCCTGTAGGATATCCTTGCGCTTTACACAACGGTATCGTGGCAATGTTTTAACAGAGCAAACAAGTTTAGATGATAGGAGTTAAGTCAATGAAGAGAGAGAATGAACTTTGGGTGTGTAAATTCGGCGGAACCTCGCTTGCCAATGCTCGGCAGATAATGAAGGTGCGTGATATTGTCCTTTCTGACGAAAGAAGAAAGGTAGTAATTGTCTCGGCGCCGGGAAAGGAGCATCCAGAAGACACAAAAATTACCGATCTTCTCTATCGATGTCATGAGCTTGCCTCTCGGGGCGGGGATTATGAAGACACCTTCGCTATTATCAAAAAACGCTTTTTAGATATCGCCGAAGCTCTGGGAGTCGGCAGCCGAATTGAGCAGGAACTTGATACGGTCTATAGCCGCCTGCCAAAGGAGAAGACTCCTGATTTTGCAGCCAGTCGAGGGGAGTATCTGAATGCTCTCATGTTTGCAGAATATCTGGGTGCTGAGTTTGTTGATACTGAGAATGTAATCATACTGACTGATGACGGGAGGGTGGATGATTCCTCCTACGAACAGGTTGCTGGAAAACTGAGTGACCCACAGCGCATGTATGTCATTCCAGGGTTCTTTGGATCCAATCGGCAAGGGGTTGTAAAAACGTTTTCTCGCGGGGGGTCAGACATAACAGGTGCTATTGCTGCGAGAGCTGTAGGCGCTGATATGTATGAGAACTGGACCGATGTGTCCGGTATCTATATGGCTGATCCGAGAATCGCAGATGAGGCCGGGCCGGTCGCTGAGATAACCTACCGGGAAATCAGAGAGCTGGCATCCATTGGTGCCAATGTATTTCATGAGGATGCTATTGCCCCGGTTCGTAGGGCCGGTGTTCCCATCACTATAAAAAACACCAATGATCCGCAGGCTAGTGGAACCCTGATTACTCCCGAGCGTGATGCTGCAAAGCAGCAGATCGTAGGCGTCTCCGGAAAGAAGCCCTATCGAAAACTGGTTATGGAAAAGTTCATGCTGGATCGCTATCCGGAAGTGCCCGGAAAACTCAGGTCCATTCTGCAGCAGCATAACGTTACTGCTGACGTAGTAGTTGATGCCTTTGATGCGATGGTTTTCTACCTGGCTGCCGAGATGGCTGAGCCTACCGCCCAGCGCCTCAAGGAACAGATTGTGAATGAATTGGAGGCCGATGTCTGTGATGTGTCTAAGCCGCTGGCATTAGTTGGCATTGTAGGAGAGGGAATTGCAGAGTTACCCCGGTTGCTTGAAGAAGTTGTTGGAGCACTGCGGAAAAAATCTATCTACCCCGCAGTAATCGCAGGGAATACGCCTGTGAAGATGCTTTTAGCAGTAGAGGTGGCAGCATACAACGAGACAGTCAAGACCCTGGTTTCTCTTGTCTCCTAACAGACAGGTGGCAGATGCACACGATTGATAAGCAGACCAGAGTTCGTCTGAGTGCGGGCTCTGGCCGTATTTGTTTGAGAAGCGATATGCTGAATTGATGTGATTTTGGAGGTGAGGGGAATTGAACCCCTGACCTCGTGAATGCCATTCACGCGCTCTAGCCAACTGAGCTACACCCCCGAAAATCTAAGCAGTAGCATATAAAGAAAAGCCATGGGTGTCAATAAATTAGAAGGGTTTTTATGAGCCTCTTATCATGTTCAACTAATTGAAACAGGTCTTTCCTCCGAGGGAGGAAGAGATGCGTCGTTCATGGGCGATTGTCTGCTGAATATCAGCACTCGGTGCGTAATTATCCTCAAGTTCTTTTGCTAGCTCTGAAAGTCGTTTCAAAGCGGATTTTTCCCCGTCGTTACCTAATTTTGCCTTTCTGACTGCTCGTGAGAGCGTATTGATCGATTCATCGTACGTTTTTATGGGGACTGGAAAGGGATGACCGTCTTTGCCTCCGTGTGCAAAAGAGAAGCGAGCCGGATCAGAGAAGCGGTTCGGTTTCCCGTAGACCACTTCACTCACCAGTGCAAGCGCCTGAACGGTTCTCGGTCCAACCCCCGGGGTTAACAGCGTATCGGTAAATTCACGGGCACCCCTGCTATGGGCAAGAGCAAGTACTGCACCCAGGCGGCCAGCATCCACATCCTGACTGCCTACTTCATGTTCTGCCGGCATGAACAGGTCCAGTTGACCAGTGGGCGGGTTGCAGAGTCCCAGGGCAGCCAACTCCCTGTGCTGCCTGCCGGGAGATTGACTGATAAAATCGATGACTGCATCCCTGGAGGCTGCCGCTCTTGTGTCGACCATATTCATGATAACACCCCGATTCGGACCTACTACTGCACTGTGAGGATTGTCTACAAATGATGTGACTTGACTAGAGTGCCAATGGTAGCGTCTGGCCATCTTCTCGGCTGTATTCATCCCTTGCTGGACTACCGACCAGTTTCCGTCGCGGTCGACTATGCAGGTGTGCAGGTAGAGCTGGTAGCCATCATTAATGCAGGTATTGTCGATTTTTGCGCTGAGACGGGAAGCGTGCACCAGTCCCTCTGACTCAATGCCAAATTGTCCAGAAATCCGGACGAGTTCATTTGGAGTGTTCCTGGATTGTTTACCTCTTCCTCCGCAGATATGAAGTCCGAACGTAGCACTGTTTTTATTTATTCCCCGTTTGAGAGCTCCTAGAACGGAGGTTGTAATCCCTGATGAGTGCCAATCCATTCCCATGACGCAACCAAGAGCCTGAAACCAGTAGGGATTGCTGATCCTTGAGAGGAAACCTTTGCTGCCATGTTCTTCAAGCAGCAGTTCAGTGATGGATGTGCCGATTTTTTCCATTCGTTCGTACAGCCAAGAGGGGACTCTTCCGTAGTGTAACGGCAGCTGCGCTTTACCGGAGCTTATCATCCGTTAAGTATATCATTATGTGAACCGTCTGTAAACGCCGGAAAAAGTACAAAAATATTTTATAACATATTGTCATAAAGATAACATACAGTTATTATAGCAACACTTTGTATCCAATGAGACAAAAAATCAGTACTCATCAGAGAAACAGAAACGTTGAACAATTAGGAGGGACAGAATGGAAAAAATGAAAGTTGCAGTTATTGGAGCTACAGGTGCCGTGGGGCAGGTTTTTATGTGGATGCTCTCAGATCATTCGTGGTTCGAGATTGAATACATCACAGCTTCTGCTGCAAGGATCGGCCAGAAGTACGGGAATTCAGTACACTGGGTAATTCCATTTGAAATCCCCGATACAATCAAAGAGATTGAGATTCGAGATTACGACCTTGAAGCTATGCGGGCGGCAGGGATCCAAATCGTCTTTTCAGCGATGCCGGCTGACGTGGCTAAGACGGCTGAACCTGAACTGCGCGAGCATGGGTTCTATGTGTTCTCCAACGCAGGGGCAATGCGATACGAGAAAGATGTTCCAATTCTTATCCCGGAAGCCAACCTGGACTCCCTTTCCCTCATCGAAAAACAGGGTTATCCCGATTCAGGTTTTGTCGTCACGAATGCAAATTGTGTGACGACCGGTTTGGCCATGGCTCTTGCCCCCCTGAAACAATTTGGGATCGAGGAAATTTCGGTATCCACCTACCAGTCTGTCAGTGGAGCCGGGTATCCAGGCCTCTCTTCGTTTGACATAACAGACAATGTTATCCCCTATATCTCTCAGGAGGAGGAGAAGATTGAGAAGGAGATTAAGAAGATCCTGACATTCAACCCTGAGGTGTTTGCCTACAGCGTCCGAGTACCTGTTATGTTTGGCCATCTAGAGGCCGTCTGGCTGACGTTGAAGGAGACTGTCGGTATTGAAGATATCATTGGCGCGTGGGATGACTTTGTCATTGACGAGGCCGGGCTTCCCTCCTCTGCGACCAAACCGGTAGTGTATTCATCTGATAACACCTTTCCCCAACCGAAATATGCCTTCTGGGGAGATCCGAAAGGCATGGTGGTCTATACCGGTCGAGTAAAGAAACGCGGTAATAAAATTGGATTCATGCTCATGGTGAACAATGTGGTCAAGGGTGCAGCCGGCGGGTCGATTCAGAACGCCGAGGCTTTTGTACAAAGATATTCCCTGCGGTAACATTTCACCTTTCGCTGTTCTTCATAATCATAACCGGGTTTGTGATCTCTTCCCGTCGAACAGTCTCTGCGATATTACCCAGCAGCGTCGTAACGGACGCTGCCTGGCCGGAGACGCCGATAATAACCAGGGTGGGCTTTAAACGATTTATCTCGGAAATGTGTTCCTGTATAGGTTTTTGAACATCAATAGTGCAGGGTACTTGCTCCTGCCCGAGGCCGAACCCGGCAAGAAACTCCTTGATGGTTTTCTCTGCTTTTTTGGACAGGTCAGCAATCGTACGTGTTGTAGAGTCGGGAAAGTAGCTTGAAGAGCTGTCTTGCACGTAGCGACAGGCTAATTGGCACTCTGTATTCTTCTGAATGCTTAAGGCTCGTTTGAACGCCCTTGTACTAGCGGAAGAAAAGTCAAGCAGACAGAGAATCTGTTCAAGAGAATGCTCAGGCTCTACGGGAACAAACAGAATGTCACTGCGCACCTGCCCAATAATTTTCTTTCCGTAGTAGCCAGTCCGTTCTTCCCCAGACTTGTTACCGATAAGGGTCAGGTCAATCTTATGCTCCTGTGTGAACAAGACGACCACCTCAGCGGCATCTTCCTGTTCTGTGCGGACAACTGTCTGCGTATGCAGGTCTTTTAGCCCTAGTCGATTCTTAGCCTCCTGAGCCTGCTTATCAATTGATGCGATCAGGTCACGTTCCAGGTTTTCGTACTCTTCTTCATGCTGACTAGGAAGATCATAGGCCTGAATCACATGGAAAAAAATGACATGCTCTACTGAAAGCTTGTTACCCAGAAAGAGACTGTAGTCAATGAGGTGCTGATCAATCTCTGTTAAGTCCAGGCAGACAAGCAGGGTCTGTAGAGGCTCTTCAAGATGTGTGGTTGTCATGGTCATCCCCCTTGTGCATATCATCTTCAGTTTGGCTGTTGCCAACCGTCTTTTGGATCAGTTCCCGGTAGGACTCACGCTCTTTGGTTTCCTTGCGTGCCTGCAGGGCTTCATATTCTTTGTTCAACCCTTTATAGAGACTGAAGCACATCAGCATGAGAATGATGGCAAAGGGTAGTCCGGTAATAATTGAAGCAGTCTGCAAGGCCTGAAGGCCACCCCCGATTAAGAGTATCGCCGCAACAAGACCCTCCATTGAAGCCCAGAATACGCGCTGGGCTACGGGTGAGTTGAGCTTACCCCCGGAAGTAAAGGCGTCAACGACCAGGGATCCGGAGTCACTGGAGGTAATAAAAAAGCTGATCACCAGGGCGACGGCGGCAAAGTTTGTTACAGCTGCAAAAGGAAACTGTTCAAAGAGCACATAGATAGAGGTTGCAACCTCCTCCTTGATACCAGCAGCAATGTCAGCTACCCCCTGTAGTTCGAGAGAGAGCGCTGACCCTCCGAAAGCGGTAATCCAAAAAAAGGTAAGAATTGTTGGAACAATGAGTACACTGAGAACATATTCCTTAATGGTTCTGCCTCGTGAGATTCTGGCAATAAACATTCCTACAAAGGGAGACCAGGATATCCACCAGGACCAGTAAAAGACCGTCCAGTTGTTCTGCCAGGTGCTAGCCTGGTAGCTTTCAGCCCAGAAACTCAAATGGAAGAAGTCATTCAAGTAGCCTCCGATATTCTGGATATAGGAACTTATTATAAACACTGTCGGTCCGAGGACGAGGAGGAAGGCCAGCAATACCCCCGCAAGGCGAATATTCAGTTCACTCAAGCGTTTAACTCCTCGATCAAGCCCCAACACAACCGAACCGGTCGCCGCCCCGGTGATGAGGGCTATCAGAAGTATTCTCACTGGCAGGGTATTTGGGATACCAAAAAGATGAGCCAGTCCGGCACCTACCTGCTGTACCCCGAACCCAAGCGAAGTCGCCAGTCCAAAAAGCGTTGCCAAAACGGCCAGCACGTCGATTATATTTCCCGCCCAACCGTATACTCTCTTGCCGATCATTGGATAGAAGACCGAACGGAAGGCAAGAGGCATGTTGCGGTTGAAGGCAAAGAACGCCAAGGCTAGGCCAACGAGGGTATAAATTGCCCAGGCATGTAACCCCCAGTGGAGGAAGGTGAAATTCATTGCTTCCTGAGCAGCCTCCTGGGTTCCCGCCCGCGTGATGGGTGGTTCGGTAAAGTGGTAGATCGGCTCAGCAACGCTCCAGAACAGGAGCCCTATACCCATACCTGCACTGAACAGCATGGAAAACCAGGCCATCCTGCTGAATTGAGGTACAGCCGTTCTGCCTCCGAGTCTGATATCCCCAAAACGGGAAAAAGCAAAGTAGATCACTGCTATCAGGAAAAAATTCACCGCAGCAATAAGAAACCAGCCAAAATTATCAGATATCCAATTTTGGATGTTTGCAAAAGTCTGCTCGAGCTGGTCACCGGAAGCTAGAACGAGGCCGACAAACAACGCCAGAAGAATAACCGTCGGCCAGAAAACCGGTGCGTGAATATCAAAAAATCGTCGAATGCCCGTGCGGGGCTGCTGCTCATTGGACTCCATCACGTTCCTTTCCTTCTTCGCGATTGAGCGCTATCGGCTAGAGAAATGACCGGTACGCACTCTTGCACCACGGGGTCTCGCAACCAAAACTCACTGTGGTATCCTTATGGTAGGGTATGGGATACACGGTGTCAATGTTTCTCAGGGGGCTCGGCTTACTGACGGATGTACTTTAACCGGACTGGTAATCCTGGTATACTCCCCTTCACCGGGGGATGCATTATGACTAATAACGTTGATAGCTGCGTATTGTTGGGTGCCGGCGCTGTGGGAGCGTCCATTGGAGAACTGCTGTGGCAATCGTACGGTGAGAAGGTGATGTTGGCCGCCGCCGATGAGCGCGCCAAGCGATATCGGGAACGAGGTTTTGTGATCAACGGTAGAAGTTGGTTTCCTTCCGTGGATGACGGACAGAAACCTGCATCAAGCCCGTGTGATCTGCTGATTATAGCGGTGAAATATCACCAGCTTCAGTCAGCTCTCACGCTGGCTGACAGATTTGTTGGTGAGCAGACCCAGATTCTTTCTCTTTTGAATGGACTTGCCAGCGAAGAGGAGCTGCTGGCCCGTTACGGGTCCGAGCATGTCCTCTATGGTTTTACCTACAGACAGGATGCAGTTAGAATCGGAAATGAGATAACCTATCAGGCTCCCGGAAAAATCGTATTCGGTGAAAAATATAACGATCCCAACCGACTTACTGAACGTGTTCGAGCGATTAAACAGTTTTTCGAAGTCGCAGGGGTGGATGTGGAAGTCCCCAGGCAGACAATGCAGCGACTGTGGTGGAAACTTATGGTCAATACGGGGGCAAACCAGAGTTCTGTTATTCATCGCGCTGATTACGGAACGTTGGCACAATCGGGTGAGGCGTTCGACTATATGAAGGCGCTGATGATGGAGGTGATCGCCCTGTCAAAGTTTACCGAAACACCGCTTTCACAGGAGGACTTCGATACATGGGTTCAGGTATTGGCAACCATGAACCCCAGGGGAAAAACCTCAATGCTGCAGGATGTTGAGGCGAAGAGAAAGACTGAAGTAGAGCTTTTCGGAGGGTTTGTTATCCAGAAGGCTGATCAGTATCACCTCTCTGTTCCGGAAAATACGAACGCCCTCAAAAAGATACGGGAGATTGAGTCCGGCTACCTGAATTAGGCGCTACCCCTTACATCCAGCCGGGCTCTGTAGTATACTGGCAGTGTGGCGGGTGCGCCTCTACCGTATAAACAGGAGGTGTTCATATGAGTAGAGAACTTCCTTACAGAAAAGCACGATTTGCCGGAGCCTGGTACTCTGATAACCCCGAACTGTTGAGATCGGAGATAGACGGGTATATAACAGCAAGTAAAACTAAGCCCACTGACTATTTTCCCCGCATTGGATTACTTCCTCACGCCGGTCTGTTTTACTCAGGTCGGGGCATTGCCCATTTTTTCGCATGTCTTCCGGAGCAAACAAAACGTATATGTATTCTAGCTCCATCTCACTACGAGTATCTTCCAGAAGATAAGCTTGCTGCGGCTGATTACTCGTTTGTAGAGACCCCCATCGGGAATCTTCCTTATGACCCGATGTGCGGGCGCTTGCCGGGATATCTGACTGTCGACGGCGTGCGGGCTGTGAAGGAAGAACATGCTGTGGAGATGTTCCTGCCGTTTATAGCGCGGGTTGCAGAGCAGCGCGGTAACGATATATCGGTTGCCCTGGGCCTTGTTTCCCGTTTCTCTTCAGTTGAAAACATCAAGGAATTTGCTGAATCCCTGATGGAGTGTATTGGAGAGGAGCAGCTACAAGACGGCCGTACGGTTCTCATCGCCAGTTCGGATTTCACCCATTACGGAATGCGTTTTGGACATGCCCCCTATGGGACCGGGGACTTGGATGCGGTGACAAAACAAGTTGAGCAGGAAGACCGCAGCTACGCTGTAGGATTTGCCAGTGGACAGGTTGCTGAGGTGTTCGAAAGGTGCCGGAAGGAGCACCCCACCATATGCGGGTTTGCACCAGCCTTGTTAGCCTCGTCTATTGCTTCTCACCTGGGGTTTTCCGGAAAAGTAGTCGACTACTATAACTCAAATAACTTCGCACAGAACCCGCTTCCCGACTTTGTTTCTTACAGCACTGTATTATGGGAGTAGAAACCTGTTAAGAGTTTGAGGTAACTACTATGCTACATGATGTGGAGAAAAAACTACTACTTGCAGATGCTCGAGAGAGCGTGAAGAGCAAGCTGGCTGGCTCTTCTGCAGGGGTGCGAACAAAACAGCAGCTCGAGGAGCTCTACCGTAGGTATCCGATCCTACGTGAGAGACGGGGGGCTTTCGTGACACTCAAAACAAGTCGCCCTGACAGTACTGTGAATTCGCTTCGCGGGTGTATCGGAAGCCTGATAGGTTCCTCTCGCCTCTATGAAGAGGTGATGCGGCTTGCTGTTGAAGCAGCCTTTCATGATCCCCGGTTTCCGCCAGTTTCCCAGGATGAGTGGGAAGGCCTGCTGTTTGAGATATCGGTTTTAACGCCAATGCAGGCGGTCTCTTCATACCGGGACATACGCATCGGCAGGGACGGTATCCTGCTTAACTGCAATGGACGGCATGCTGTCTTTCTCCCCCAAGTCGCAGTTGAACAGGGCTGGGATTTGGAAACAACCCTAACCCACCTTGCACTCAAAGCCGGCCTTCCTCCTGAGGCATGGAAGAATGACAGCTGTTCTTTTGAGGTGTTTCAGGCTGAAGTGTTCAGCGAGGAGGATTACCGTGGATCAGCGGTGTGATTTTTGCTGGAGAATGTGCCGCATCAGAGAGGGAGAGATTGGCTGGTGCGGAGTCCGTGCTAATCAGGGGGGTGAGTTAGTCACTCTTGGATATGGAGAGCTTGTCTCGGTAGGCGTAGATCCCATTGAGAAGAAGCCGATGTATCATTTCTTACCGGGCAGCAGAACCCTTTCTGTAGCAATGTTTGGGTGTAATTTCCGGTGTGCAAGCTGCCAGAACAGTGAAATATCGCAGCCGGAGAGCCGACTGTCTCCCCAGAATGAAGGCAGCAGTCGGATGAAGCAGTTCTACTCTCCGGAACAACTGACAGCTGCTATGCAAAGTTCTAAAACCCGCATCATGACCTACACCTACTCAGACCCCATTGTGTGGCAGGATTATATGCTTGATACAGCAACGCTTGTACGCCAGTCCGGCGGACTGAACTGCATGGTTACCAACGGATCGTTTTCCCCGTCATCCCTTCAGCGTTCACTTGAGCTCATTGACGGTTTTAATGTTGATCTCAAAGGAAATGATTCATTTTACCGAACCTGGTGTGCGGGGATGTTGGACCCGGTGATGCGGTCAATTGAAACGATTGCTAAGACGCCTGGAAAAGTGCTGGAGGTGACTACCTTGGTCATCGAGGGGCTGCACAGCACCGAAGATATAGCGGAGTTGGGCAAAAGACTTTTGGATGCAGGGGTGCAGGTATGGCATCTCTCACGCTTTTTTCCGTATTACCGCATGTCGGACAGAAAGCCGACGAGAGAGCAGTTCCTCAGCGCCTGCCTGGAGACTGCAGCCGATGCGGGTATCCCGTTTGTATACGGAGGCAACAGCGCAAACAAAGATTGGGATAAGACCGTGTGTCCGCAGTGTGGTAGACAGCTCTTTTCCAGCCACAGTTACGGCGGTGAAGCCGCGATCCAAGTAGAGCAGTCCCTGCAATCCGGTCGCTGTAGGGCCTGCGGGGCCGAGATCTATGGTTTGTTTTCTTCTTCGAGATAAACACTCGTTATACAGTGGTCAACCACTACCGTGAACGTTTTCTGCTGTTGTCTGAGGTGGTAGATGTGATGTTTATCATGTCTGCAGGAGCTGCAGGGAAGGTTGAGACTGTCCCTCCTGAAGCAGGAACGGCTGATAAAGAGAGGATAGATAGCAGGGCGGTCGACCTCCTGCATGGGGATACTCCAGGGGACTGAAAGGAGCTTTTCGCTGCCGATGCTTTCTTCCGGCCAGTAGTATCCGCCTAGGCAGTCAGGCAACTCGCGCCTGAGCAGCTCACTGGTAGCATGGTTGGAGCAGTAGAGATACCCGTCAATAAAACACTGGATACCCTCTTGTTTCTGGTACCATGGAATCTGTCCGACATTGCTGATGCCTACCACGATCTGTTTGTCGGGATAGTCAGTCCGCAGCCTTTTCAGGGTAAATTCTATCTCCTTCAGTGAAGCAGTGCCCGGAAGCTGGAGCGGGGGCAGGGCGAGGTAGACACCATCGCCAAAGACCGTGCCCGTCTGAGTAATGCGGCTTCTGGGGGGGAGCTGAGCCCTTTGAGCCGGTTGTTTGTTCCGGGGTGCGGTAATCTGGTATGAGCGTGCTTCTATGTGTTTCTCAATCTGTTCCTGGAGGGATGCAAGCAGATCGTGTTTTAGTCGCTTGAGTTCCTTCGGAGGATAAAACAGGCGGTCATCTTCATAACCGCTGGTGTTAGAGATTAATTCCGTGCTGATGGTAAACCAGAACTGCCGGTTGGAACTTGAAAAATGGTTTTCAAGAACCTCGCGAAAAGGATTGGATTTGTTCGCATGCTCAGGGGTAAGGTCAAAGGTGTATTCATGGTGAAATGAGATTTGTTCTACTTTCACAGAAACACTGATGTGTCGCTTGCCAATTGCAAATTGAGCACTCAGAGGGAGTCTGTACGGTGAGATTGAAGCAGGATTAGTTGCAGGGAGCCCCATATCGTGTCGCGAGGTGATATACACGGATGCTCCAACAGGTATTCGACGGGGGGAGCTAATCCAGACAAGAGCCCCAGCATCTGCTGAGAGGAGAACCTTACGATTTTTGTCCTCCAGGGCACGGACGGCAAAAGCTACCGGTTCAAGCAGTCCGGGATGCTGAGTATCAGGCAGGAACACCTGTACTCCATCACGGATAGCTAGGGGACGGGTTAATTGTACCTGCACACTATGATGTTCCGAGGCAAGAACCTTGCCTGCCAGAAGGCCAACATGCCCTGGATATGCAGGAGAGGTAAGGGTGTCACTACTGTTTGCAAGGTCTGGACGTTTCCAGCCAACACTCCATCCTGTGTTCTGCATGCGGGAGAAGGTGAGGGCAGTCTTCTCTTCGTCAGTGGACTGCCCGGTATCGATGAGAGAGCGGTAGTGGTGCGATGTCCATGCTGAGTACTCAGGAGTTTTCATCCGGCCTTCAATCTTTACAGCATCCACCCCGATGGTTTTAAGCGATGCAATATGTTCATTCAAAGCAAGATCCCGCATTGAAAAGAAGTACCCGTTTGGTGGGGCATCTGTATCCTCCCCGTTGTGAAGAGAGAACCAGGTTCTGCACACCTGTCCGCAGAGCCCCCTGTTCGCCGATCTGCCAAGCAGTAACCCTGATGCCAGGCAGAGCCCTGAAACGCTATAACAGAGTGCGCCATGAATAAATACTTTCAGTTCAGGTTCGGGACACTCCACTCTGATACGATGTATTTCCTCCAAGGTAAGTTCCCGGGCAAGGACAATCCGGGTAAAGCCAATCGAATGAAGATACCGCACCCCCTCAGCATTGTGGACAGCCAGTTGGGTAGAGCTGTGCAGCGGCAGTTCGGGAAAATACTTACGTGCAATGTGGGCCACTCCAAGGTCCTGAACAATGATGCCGTCGACTTCCAGAAGAGTCAGGTAGTGGAGCATTTGTACAACATCTACTAGTTCATCCTCTTTGATGATGGTATTGACGGCGATATAGAGGCGTTTGTGCTGTTCGACAGCCAGAGTTTTAATTCTGCGTATGTCTTCCAGCGAGCAGTTTTTAGCGGCGTTTCTGGCAGAAAAACGCTGTAGCCCGGTATATACCGCATCTGCACCGAATGCAAAAGCTTGAACGGCTGCGTCGAAGCTGCCGGCGGGGGACATAATTTCCATGGGGATCATTGTAGGGTTTTGATCTCTTCTGGGCAATATGCACAGAAGGGATAGTCGTCTCCTGAGAGTTTACAATTGTCGGTATCAGTGATAAGAAAGTATGGGATAGATCAATCTTCAGGAGGACTTCGTGATTACGACAGTCGAACAATTGGCGAAAGATAGAAACTTCCGGGATGTCGGGGAATATGTTTCAAAGTATTTTTCAGTGCCTGCTGTTGCGGGGGGAAAGCTGTTCCGTATGGGCAAACTGTATCAGCTTTCTCAGTGGGCTTGCGACTACCTTACAAGCCTGGGGATAACAGATGTCCTTGACTTACGTTCTGCAACAGAGAGCTCAGCACAGCCAGATGTATCTCTCCCTGAAGCCCGGGAGCATTCAATTGACTTCAGCTGCGGTCTTCTTGGGCTTGATCAGGTGATTGAGTTTTACCGTTGGGCTGCGGAGCACCCCGAAGACGCTGATGGAGAGGCCTACATAAAAGAGAGTTACCAACGGATGCCGAGAATGTGCACGCAGCAGGTGAAACGGGCTGTTGAGCTGATAACTGACAGGGATGATGCAGTAGTCTTAATTCATTGTGCAGGAGGAAAGGACAGAACCGGATTTTTAGTTGCTGTGCTGCTCGGAGCCGTGGGAGTTTCGGACGATGAGATCGTGCGGGATTACATGGCAAGTAAGCGCACAGCACTAGAAGATCAGCAGGTCCTGCAGCGATATCTTGAACGGTTCCGGGGAACCTATGGCCTGGAAATTCCTGAAGAGGTCGTCCTGCCCTTTTTAACAGTGAACGAGCAGTCGATACGGGAGATGATTAACACCGTACGTAGCGAATACACCTCATTTGAGTCCTACCTCACGACAGGAGCTGGTCTGCCACTCTGGAGAGTTGAGCGATTAAAGCGGTGGTTGTCCGGTAGTTGTGAGACGTCAAAGCCCTACCAAATTCAGTCTGGTGTAGGGGAAACCTATTGAATTTGTTGCTCTACAACAGGTAGTATCAATATGGATAACTTTAATCAGAGGAGTAATACATGAATTCGAAGTATGCGGAATTGCTTAAAGGCAAAATGAGTAAAACAAGCTTTGAAAGGCTTGCTGTACTCGAGAATGAAAAAGTCATGGATTTTGTAGGGCTGTTTACAGAGCACTGTAACCCGGCAAGTGTGTACGTCTGCGACGACAGTCTGGAGGATGAACAGTACATTCGGGACAAAGCGCTGGAAAAAGGTGAGGAGTTTAAACTTGCTAAAGAAGGGCAGACTATTCACTGGGATGGTTATGGGGACCAGGCGCGTGACAAGGCTAATACCAAGTACATGGTGTACGAGGAAAACCTTGAAAAGATGAAGTCATTGAATTCAGTCTCCTACAAAGACGGTCTGGATGAGATCATGGGCATTGCGAAGAATGTCATGGAGGGCAAAGATGCCGTGGTCAAATTCTTCTGTGAGGGCCCCGCGTTTTCAGAATTTACTATTCCGTGTATTCAGTTCACCGACTCGTGGTATGTTGCTCACTCCGAGACTATCCTCTACCGCCCGGCGTATGAGCATTTCAAGAATATGAAATCGGCAGAAAAGGATGATTTTTTCAGATTCATACATTCAGCTGGCGAGCTTGATGAGCGAAACTGCTCCAAAAATCTCGACAAACGTCGAATTTATATGGACACCCAAAATAACATTGTCTACTCAATGAATGCCCAGTATGCCGGAAACTCGGTTGGCTTGAAAAAGCATGCAATGCGCCTGGCTATCAACAAGTCCGGACAGGAAGGGTGGCTATGTGAACACATGTTCGTTATGGCCTGCATAAATGAAGAGGAAGGCCGAAAAACCTATTTCGCCGGTGCCTACCCATCTGCATGTGGGAAGACATCTACAGCAATGATCCCCGGGGAGAAAATTGTCGGTGATGATATTGCCTACTTCCGCAACATAGATGGTGTTTTTCGGGCTGTCAATGTTGAACAGGGCATCTTCGGTATCATCAAGGATGTAAATGAAAAAGATGATCCTGTTATTTTTAAGAATCTCATGTTACCGCAGGAGGCTATCTTCTCCAATGTACTCCGCGGTCCGGACAACAACCCGTACTGGCTTGGATCGGGTCTCGAGACTCCAGATACAGGTGATAATCACTCCGGTCCTAACTGGTATAAAGGAAAAAAGGATTCCAAAGGAAATGAAATTGGGGTTGCTCATGGGAATGCACGGTATACTATGCGCCTTGACTACCTCGATAACTTTGACAAAGAGGGATTTGATGCAAAAGAAGGTGTACAGGTACAGGGCGTACTCTACGGCGGTAGAGACAGTGATACGACAGTTCCTGTGGAAGAATCAGCCAGCTGGGAGGAGGGTATCCTGCTGAAAGCCTGTACGCTTGAGTCAGAGACGACTTCTGCCACACTGGGAGCCGAGGGACAGCGAAAGCCTAGTCCGATGGCAAATATGGACTTTGTATCCTATCCGCTCGGAGAGTACACGGTAAACAACATCAAATTTGTCGAAGGAATGAAGGAAGTCCCCAAGATATACTCCACAAACTACTTCCTGCTGACTCCCGAAGGCAAATTCTGCAATGAGAAAATTGCTAAGAAGGTTTGGCTTCATTGGGCGGAGGGACGCATCAACGGTGAGTACGACGCACTCGACACCCCCACGGGAAAGATTCCTCTGTATGAGGATTTGAGAGTGTTGTTCAAAAAACTGCTTGATATCGATTATAAACTCGAAGGGTATATGTATCAGTTTACCTTCCGCTGCGACAAGTGGCTGGAGAAGCTTGAGCGTTCAAAGGCTTACTTTGCAAAAATGGATCCTGACTGCCCAGAATTTATCTTTAACAAATGGGATGAATATATTGGTCGGATTCAGGAAGCAAAAGAGAAGTGTGGCGCTGAGATTAAACCTGGTGATTACTGTCGGCCTGGCTGTGGCTCTGACTGCTGCTGCTAAGCGATACAAGTTCTGACATGGCACTAAGCCGCCCTGGTTAGGGGCGGCTTTATATTGCCATGGCAAAAGGAAGCTTTTAATAATCTACAGTTGCCAGGGGGAGTTTCCTGTGTACCGTGTGCGTAGTACGTCACTTGTGATCAGGTGTATGCAACATGTGTGTGCAGGGTTTACCTTGTTTTCATATGATAGAAAGCTGTCCGTGCAGTTGGGCTCTCCTGGCTGGGCAGAAGAATTCTCCGTCGAAATTGTTTTAAGCAGAACCTAGAGTAATGAGCCTGCTTCCGTGGAAAGATTACGCTCCCTTATATACGAGGCAGCAAGCTCTACTGCGTCGATGATGTGCTGGTAACCAGTGCATCGGCACAGGTTCCCCTTGAGTGCCTTACGGATTGCCTCCCGGCTTGGGTCCGGAGTTTTACGCAGCAGTACATACGAAGACATAATCATACCGGGGGTGCAAAAGCCGCACTGAACTGCTCCGGCGTCCAGGAAGGCTTGCTGAAGGGGGTGGAGCGTGCCATCGCGGTATTCCATACCTTCGATAGTGATGATGGAAGTGCCGATTGCTGCTGAGACCTTGATCCGGCAGGATCGAACTGCTTTATCATCCATTGCAACTGTACAGCTTCCGCATAAGCCTGTATTGCATCCATTTTTAACCCCATGCAGCAGCCGCTGCTCCCGAAGATAATCCAGCAGTGACAGCTCCAGCTCGTTTTGTGAGACTGGAACCGGTCGGCCGTTTATTGTCAACATGGAATCACTCATGATAGGTCCTCCGGATTGAGAGTAATTGGCAGCTTTTTGCAGCGAATGCCGGTCGCATTATAGACGGCATTCGCAATTGCCGGAGCAATCAGTTCAATAGCCGGTTCCCCGATTCCTTTAGCCCCGGTCAGGGACATCTTGTCGCTGTTTTCAACAATGATCCCTGTCATTTCAGGAACATCCGTTATTCTGGGAATGCGGTAGCTATCAAAGTTTAGTGAGGTTATCCGACCTTCTTCACGCTTGACTTCTTCCATCAGCGCATACCCGATGCCCTGGGTGATTCCCCCGTGCATTTGTCCGATAGCCATGGCTCGATTGATCGCCTTGCCAATATCGTGCGAGGCGACAATATTCAGCAGGGTGATCTTCCCACTCTTTTTATGCACTGATACCTCTACAGCCTGACAGCTGTAGACATATGTGAAGTAAGCGTTTCCCTGCCCCGTGGTGTCATCCCAGCTCACCGAAGGTGCCTGGTAGGTGCCGAATGCGTATGGGGTAATACGCTGCAGATAGAGTTCCCTCATGGCTTCTTCCCAGGTCAGGCTCTGATCAAATGTCAGTCCCCAGATTTTATCACTGTGGAATCTCACCTGCTCGGGAGCACACTTAAGTCGGTCCGCCAGGTGCTTAGAAAGCAGTTCCTTAAGTTTTCGGGCTGCAACAACGACTGAACTGCCTCCCATGACCGTTCCTCTGGTGGCGACCGTAGTGCCGCTATCTGGTATATTACTCGTGGATGATCGTCTGTATCGAATGCGCCCCAGATTGATACCCAACTCCTCAGATAGTACCAGCATCATGACCGATTCGGAGCCCTGACCATTTTCATGGATACCTGTCTCCAGCAGCAATGAACCGTCATATTGTCCGTTAATGATACAGGAACAGAAATCCATTCCCTCAGCCCCGAGGCTGGACCCACGATAACTCACAGAGAGACCGATGCCGTACAGCTCGTCGGTTTCACTTTTCCCGCGTGAACATGCTTCATACTTCTTGCGATACCCCACTGCATGCACAGTGCTGTTCATAACCTCTTCCATGCTGACAGTATGCTGGTCCAAAACCTGTCCGGTAATGGTAGTGCTTCCCTGTTTGACCATGTTAATTCTACGAATCCCCAGGGGATGAATGCCGAGCCGTTCAGCGGCAATATCCATGATCTGCTCGACGGCAAAGTTAACCTGGGGTGATCCAAAGCCCCTCATCGCCCCGTTGAATACGTTATTGGTAGCAACACCATAGACCTCAGCGTGGACGTTATCAACAGCATAGGGTCCGAAGCATTGAGCAGTTGAGCGCCAGGTAACCCATGGAGTGACTGAGAGGTAAGCCCCAGAGTCTGCATAAATACGGGCATCAACTCCCATGATTTTTCCTTCACTTGAGAGGCCGACCTTATAGTGCATGGTGTACGGATGGCGCTTATACGATTCCCGGATAGACCACTCTCTGGTGTAGGTCATTTTGACTGGTCTACGCAGCAGCCTGGCTCCCAGGGCGGCGCGGGCGCACACAGCTGCTGCCGTGTCGTCCTTTCCGCCAAACCCTCCGCCCACAGCTATGGTATATACTTCGATGTTTGATAGAGGTTCTCCCAGAAAAGCAGCCACAAACCGTCGTGTACTGAACGGGTGCTGCATACTCCCGTATACTTCGATCACCCCGTCGTGCCGGGGGACACAGACTGCCGACTCAGGCTCCATGTAGGCCTGTTCAATGGGCTGGGTTTCAAAATCTTCCTCGACAACCAATTCACATCCATCGAACGCAGAGCCGATCTCTCCATGCTGCATGGTGTGGTGATTTACTATGTTTGAGTCTCCCCAGGAGGAGACCACCCGGGCATACGGCTGCATAGCCTGCTCAATGGTCAGAATTGGCTTAATCGGTTTGGCTGTCACCGAAACAGCAGCAGCTGCCTCTAAAGCCGCGTCCCGACTTTCCCCCACGACCAGGGCGAGGACATCACCCCAGGACCGAATAGTATCTGAGACCAGAATTGGATAATCCTTCACAATCTGACCAAACATAGATGAGCCTGGAACATGTTCGGCGGTAAGAACATCCACACAACCCGAAACAGACAGGGCTTGATCGTATGCTACCTTCACCTGTTCAGCAGCCACATAGTCTGCATATACAGGCACCATATGCAGTGTCCCGGCAAAAAGAAAGTCGTCGGCATACTGTGCTCTGCCGGTGACTTTTGCATAACCGTCGTTTCTGAAGGCTCTCTGTGTGCTCATCTATGATACTCCTATACCGCTTCAGTTTATACGAGAACCAGGGGGAACTCAATCAGAAATAGTATGTAGCAAAAAGGAGTTTGACGGTTTTTCTATTAGTGCCGAAAAAACCATGGTACAATCACGATATTCCAAAAAATCAGGAGAGAGAGAAAAAAACTATGAGTGGTGAAAGTACTGTGGTCCACGAGGCAAAAGACGAGCTGATTTTCCAGCTGCATGATAATCCGCCTGTGGGGGAGGCAATTGTTTCTGCCCTGCAGCATCTTGCGGCGATTTTTCTTGGCATAATCACCCCGGCAATCGTCATCTCCGGCGCCCTTGGCGTCGACCAGTCTATGAAGGGGTATTTGATTTCCATGTCGCTGCTTGTCTCTGGAGTAGCAACGTTTATTCAGTGCCGAAGGTTCGGGCCGGTCGGCTCAGGCCTTCTGTCAATACAGGGGACGAGTTTCACGTTTCTGGCGACCATAATCGGTATGGGACTCTACGTGAAAGCTGCTGGGGGGACCCAGGAAGAGATGATGGCAAGTATCTTCGGTACGGTCATGCTATGCTCCGTAGTAGAAATCGGTTTCAGCCGTTTTATACCATTCCTTCGCAGGATCATCACTCCGCTGGTAAGTGGAGTCGTTGTGCTGCTCATAGGATTCAATCTCATTAAAGTTGGCATAACCGATGTTGGAGGCGGAGCCTGGCTTCTGGAAAATAAAACCGAGCTGTTCGGTTCCTGGGACAATCTCCTACTGGCGGCCATAGTTCTTGTTTGTGTGGTCATATTTAACCGCAGCAAGAATAAGTGGCTTCGGATGGGCTCAATTTTTCTTGGAATGATGGTTGGTTATATTGTTGCAGGTCTTATGGGTAAAGTGAATTTCTCTTCCATGGGCACCTTGGGTTGGGTCACCGTTCCGATACCCTTTAAATACGGATTATCAATTTCCTGGCCGTATGTGCTGCCAATGGCCCTGCTGTATCTGATCACTACGGTGGAGTCCATGGGAGATCTTACGGCTACCAGTATGATTTCCGGCCAGCCTGTTGAAGGGAAACTCTATCTCAAACGTATCTCTGGCGGTGTGCTTGGCGATGGTATAAACTCGGCGATTGCCGGGGCGTTTAACAGTTTTCCCAATACAACCTTCAGCCAGAATAATGGAGTGATCCAGATGACTGGTGTCGCCAGCCGATACGTCGGCATGTACATTGCCGGCCTGCTTGTTCTGTTTGGTGTGTTCCCCATTGTAGGCGGTTTATTCAGTGTTATACCCAATCCGGTTATCGGCGGGGCTATGATCATTATGGCTGGTACGATTGCAGCAAGCGGAATACGTATCATCGCCACAAGCACGATCAACCGGCGCGGTGTACTCATTATTGCCATTAGTCTTGGTCTTGGGATGGGAGTAGTCCTTGTTCCGGAGGTGCTCTCCCAGCTTGGCCCTTTTCTTTCTAATATGTTTGGCAGCCCAATAACCACAGGCGGGCTCTCTGCCATATTCCTGAATATTATACTTCCAAAAACCTACACCTCCAGGCCTCTGACAAAAGACCCTGATAAGGATGTTATGGGGCAGGAGGACCTATAAGACTACGCAATCCTTCCCGGCCGAATGTGGGCAGCATTCAACTGCCCACATTCCTGGGCCTTTTTTACGGCTTCTTTTATAGACTGACCGCGATACAGGGAAGCTGCGAGTCCTGCTGTGAAGGCATCTCCTGAGCCTACGGTGTTCTCCACGTTTATGCTGGTCTCAACTGGAAGCAATTGTACCCGATTATCATCAAGGTAACGAGTAGGTCTGCTCCCGTGGGTCAGTATCGTCACCACTCCGTAGGCATTTTGCAGGTTAACCATTTTTTCGTCGACTGCAGAGAGGATGTTCTCATCTGCATCATGTTCTCCCAGTACTGCAGAAGGGAAAAACGTTTGAATAAATTCATTGACATTGGGCTTGATAATATCCGGCTTATACTCAAGGCATGCTAAAAGAGTCTCTTTTCGTACATCAAGTATGACACGGGCACCAGCTTGTTTTGCAATACGGACCATGTGAGGATAGAGCCAATCGGGGTAGCCCGGGGCGATTGACCCTGAGAAAACAACGATCCCGCTCCTGGATACCAACTCCTCAAAAAGCGTAAGGACCCTTTCTGCAGTTCCGGAAGGCACTGCTGAGGCTTCTTCGACCAATTCTGTGACCGTCTGGTTTCTTTTATTGATAACAGTGTAGCAGGTACGAATGGGTGTGGGAACTTCAAGGCAGGAAATGCCGATGCTGTCTCTGTGGTTGTAATCCAGATACAGTTCCTTTTGAGGCCCCCCGATATGGGTGAGATGAACAGAGGGTACTCCTAATTGACTGAGAACTCTGGCAGTATTGAGTCCCTTGCCCCCAGCATCCTCAAAGTGCTCGTCAGCCCTGTTTACTTCATTCTCTAAAAAAGAAGTAAACACCAGAGTCTTTTGAAATGTCGGGTTTAAACAGACAGCAAGGATTTGTTTCCCTTCCATACCACCTCCGTACAGGTTGTTCCCCTTAAAGCTACAGGTCCAGATCATACCCTTCTGACACGGGCCGCCTGTCAAACGAGGGCATCAGACAGGAGGAACTCTCTTGCTTGCCACGTATCAAGAGGTAGAATCAGGAATTTAATCGTCCACGGAAAAATCGATAGTCAGATGACGATCTTTGAGGTTGAGCTGGCGATAAGCGATATCCGACTGATTCATCATCCGCTTTGATGCTCTGACAATATCGGTATCCGCGTACTTGTCAGAAAGATAGACAACCTCTTTGATGCGGGACTGGATGATCGCCTTTGTGCATTCATTGCAGGGAAAGAGGGCAACATAGATGGTGCATCCCCGCAAATCCCGTGAAATACTGTTAAGTATTGCATTGAGTTCGGCGTGGCACACATACGGGTACTTGGTCTCAAGGAACTCTCCCTCCCTGTCCCAGGGCAGCACATCGTCGTCACAGCCGATTGGGAATCCGTTGTAACCAACTCCGACGATCTTTTTATCTTCGCTGACAATGCAGGCTCCCACTTGGGTTGAGGGATCCTTGCTTCGTTTGGAAGAAAGGATAGCAACTCCCATAAAATACTCGTCCCAACTGATGTAATCGTTTCGTTTCTTTAGACGCACAGGCGGCCTCCGGTTTTGTATGTGCCAAAAAGCATACCACGGGTTAGCGTGATCTACAATTGCAAGCATACAAAAAGAAGCTGCTGCAGTATGTTTCGACTGCAGCAGCTTCCATTCTATGTGAATCTGACAGGCCGTAAAGCCTGTGCAGAGCAGTGCGCTTTGCTACCCGCCAATAACGGGAACAATGGCTAAAAGCACACCAGCGGCGACAGATGAACCCAGGACGCCTGCTACGTTGGGACCCATCGCATGCATGAGTAGGAAGTTGTGAGGATTCGCTTCCTGTCCGACCTTATTGGCAACACGTGCGGCCATAGGGACTGCAGAAACTCCCGCTGCGCCAATGAGGGGATTAATCGGTTCATGTTTTGTGAGTTTGTTCATGAGCCTAGCAAGTAGCAACCCAGTTGCTGTTCCAATTGAGAAGGCCACCAGACCCAGAGCTAGAATACCAAGTGTCTCTAGTTTGAGAAACTGATCCGCCTGCATCTTTGAACCGACAGACAAACCGAGAAAGATCGTTACGATGTTCATCAACGCGTGCTGCATGGTATCTGAAAGTCGGGCCACGACTCCACTTTCTTTCGCAAGGTTTCCGAACATCAGGGAACCAACAAGCGGGGTCGCAGATGGCAGGAGGATAATACACAGTATCAAAACTGATATGGGAAAGAGTATCTTCTCAAGCTGGGTCACGTGGCGAAGCTGCTCCATCTTGATCATGCGCTCTTCTTTCGTCGTCAGAGCACGCATGATCGGTGGCTGGATGATCGGAACCAACGCCATATATGAGTAGGCAGCTACCGCGACCGGGCCTAATAGGTCAGGCGAGAGACGACTGGTAACATAAATCGCTGTCGGCCCGTCGGCGCCTCCAATGATTCCAATGGAACCGGCATCGAACAGGTTAAAGTCAATATACGGAGTAGTTCCCAGCAGTACAGCGCCCACTAAGGCAAAAAAGATACCAAACTGCGCAGCAGCTCCGAGCAACAGCGTTTTTGGATTAGCGATCAGCGGGCCGAAGTCGGTCATAGCCCCCACACCCATGAAGATCAGAAGCGGGAAGAGCCCTGGTGCAACACCGGATTCGTAGAGAATCCCGATAAACCCATCCGCCTCAACATTAGCAATTTCTGCAAGCGGGATATTCGACAGGATTGCGCCCATGCCGATGGGGACGAGGAGAAGAGGCTCAAACTTTTTATTTATTGCGAGATAAAGCAGCACAAGGCCAACAAGGATCATCACAAGCTGGCCCCAGGTGAAATTCATGAGGCCGGTAGACATCCAAAATTCTCGTAGAGCATAGAATAGATTCATGCAACTCTCCTTTAGCTGATGACAGCCAGTACATCGCCAGCTTTCAACTGGTCACCCTGGGAGACGTTAATCGCCTGGATTGTGCCGGCACAGGGGGCAAAAATCTCGGTTTCCATCTTCATGGCTTCCATAACCAGGATGAGATCTCCATCTGCAACGCTTTCACCTACTTTACTCTCAATACGGAGTATAAGTCCTGGCATGGGGGCTTTCACCTCTGTACCGGAACCATCCGAAGAAGAAGCAGTTGGAGCGGGGGCAGGTGCTGCCTGTTGGGTGGGAGCGGGCTTTGACTCTGAAGCCTGCATAGCTTTCTCATCAATGCCCTCTTGTACCGAGATATCATAACTAACGCCGTTTACTACGGCTTTATTCCCCTCAAGCTTCACACCATAGGGCCTATTGTTAACCGTAACTGTATAGCCGTCAGCAGCCGGAGCCGTTGGTTTTTCCTCTTTTTTCTCCTGCTTCCGGACATTGACGCGGGCTTCTCCTTTCAGGTACTGGATGCCCTTTTCCTTGCATGCTGCAGCAATAAAAATATTTTCATCGTTCACCGGAAGATTTTCTTTGTCCAGAGCCGCTTTTGCAGCTTTCACTCCCTTCTTTGGATCTTTGTCATTCAGGTCCACAACAAGTTCCTCGGTGGGTTCAAGGCCCATCTGCTCGGCAGCAATTTTCACGATTTCGGGATCCGGTTTCACCGGTGTCTTGCCAAAATAGCCAAGCACCATCTTCCCGTAACCCTCAGCAATTTTCTTCCAGGGACCGAACATTACGTTGTTGAAGGCCTGCTGGAAATAGAACTGAGAAACTGGTGTTACAGAGGTACCAAAACCACCCCGTTCAATAACTTTCGCCATGGCCATGGTTATCTCATGATATTTATCCATCATGTCATTGTCACGGAGCATCTGTGTGTTAGCAGTAAGCGCTCCCCCGGGTAGTGGGGAGAACGGAATAATAGGATTAACCATAGTCGCCTCAGGCGGCATGAAGTAGTCCTGCATACATTCCTTAAAAATCTCTTCGGCTTCCATGACTTTGTCAATATCGATACCCAGATCGTAGTCGGTGCCTCGGAGGGCGTGCCACATCGTGATCAGGTCAGGCTGACAGGTGCCGCCTGAAACTGGAGCGAGGGAGAGGTCTACCTGGTCGGCACCGGCTTCAATGGCAGCCATATTCTGTAGAATTGCAACTCCTGCCGTTTCATGGGTATGGAACACTATCTTTGTATCGTCGCCAAGCATTTTTCTGGCGCGCTTGATGGTTTCATAGACAACTTTTGGGGTAGATGTTCCCGAGGCGTCCTTAAAACAGACGGAGCTGTAGGGGATCCCCGCATCAAGAATTTTTTTCAGTACGCCCTCGTAAAAGTCCGGGTCGTGTGCACCCGAGGCTCCGGGGGGAAGCGCCATCATCGTGACAACCACTTCATGCTTCAGCCCTGCATCGTGGATGCACTGGCCGGAGTAGATGAGATTGTTCACGTCATTAAGGGCGTCAAAATTTCGTATGGTGGTAATGCTGTGTTTTTTAAACAGGTCGGCGTGTAGTTTGATGATATCACGTGGCTGAGAATCAAGTCCCACCACGTTCACGCCTCGTGCAAGGGTCTGTAAATTAGCGTCGGGACCTGCAGCCTCTCGGAACTGGTCCATCATCTCAAAGGCGTCCTCATTTGAATAGAAATAGAGGGACTGAAATCGTGCTCCTCCGCCAGCTTCAAAATGGTCAATACCTGCGTTAGCAGCAGCCTCAACTGCCGGCATGAAATCTTTGGTGAATACACGGGCGCCGTAGACAGACTGAAAACCGTCCCGGAATGCCGTAACCATAAAGTTTATTCGTTTTTTCATGAAAGCTCCTTTTGTTTAACGTTTTGAATAGGCTGCAGCAGCGGCTACGGCTGCGGCGATTTCGGCATCAGATGAGCTTGCCCCGGATCCCCCGGTGGGGGCAGGCTTTCCGGCGGGCTGTGTTCGCTTCTTCACGACCTGTTCTTTTTCTGGGAAGAATTTGTGTATGAAGGAGGAAAGTAGTTTGGTGCTGAAAACCAAAATAATCAGGAAGGAAAAAACAACAGCCATCCCTACTATCATCAGAACTAAACCTTGTTCGACAAATGACACTGTGCGCTCCTTACGATATATAGTAGCGCTCGGTGTAAGATAACTGCGATGCGCGTTTTCAAACGCATACAGCCTACACCTGCGGGCGCAAAATCGTTCACGGTAACTATATCGATTCTTGTTTTTCCTTTCAAGGCTCGCCAATTGTTTGAAAGTATTATTCTCCCCCATTACAGGGAAAATTAGCACCCTCAAGGAAGGGTGCCGGTGACTCGGTGTGAGTGCACCAAATCGTTCCTGGTAAGGCAAAGAATGGGGTCTTTGCTCGTTGACTAATCAACCGCATGGATTTACTGTGCTGATATGGTGAAACAGTCTACTGAGACCCGTAAAGCGTGTATCATCGGTCTGGCAAATTCAGGAAAAACTCAGATCTTCAACCAGCTCACTGGTGATTATAACTTGGTGGCCAACTATCCTATGACGACCGTTGAATTGGCTACGGGGAGTTTTGACTTCAAAGGGGTGCGGTGGAAGCTGTTTGACAGCCCCGGTGTGAACGCCCTGGGGGAGAATTCTGCTGAAGAGCTGCTTGTGAGGAGAACCCTCGTTGCCGAGAGACCAGAGGTCATTATCCAGTGTATTGATTCAAATAGAATCAGGCAGTCTTTGCGACTGACTAGTGAGCTTCTTGAACTGGAGATACCCATGGTCCTTAGTCTCAATGCTATAGATGAGACGGCAAAAAAGGGTTACACCATAGACGCAGAACGGCTCTCGAGAGTCCTTGGGATTCCGGTTGTCAAAACCGTTGCTCGTGAGGGTGTGGGGATGTATGACTTGAAGGAAGCCCTCTTCCAGGCTGAAGTTCCCGGCTCGCGGATTGCCTATTCTGAAGAGCAGGAGGCGGCTCTCTCCGCCATAGAGGCCCATCTACCCCCGACGTTGATTTCGAAGCGGAAAGTTGCTCTCCAGTTACTACTCGGAGATTCTCATGTGCCGGAGATAGAACTTAATTCGAAGGTGTACGGGGAGGCTGCGCAGGCGGCAGACGATATTCAAGAGGTGGTCGCAGAAACCAGGAAACAGGTAAAAGGAGAAATCCAATTACACATAAACAGAGCACGGGCCAAATGGACAGATGAACTCTATAGTAGAATTGTAAGCGGAGGGGCCCCCCGTAAGCAAAAACGCGACAGTGCTGCCCGGTTAGCTTATTACAGCCGGCATCCGCTCTACGGGCTTGTCTTCCTGGCCGCTCTCCTGGCTGTGACATATGTGGGAGTTGTTGTGGTTGCCGGCCGTATATCTGGTTTTCTAGAGGATACACTGCTGATTCCCGCTGTGGCTTTTCTGGAGGGGGCCATAACAGCACCCATGCTCCAGGATGTGCTTATTGGCGAGTTTGGCCTGCTCACTTTGGGACTGTTCAACGCAATTTTTACGGTACTTCCTATTCTTTCGGTTTTTTTCCTGATTTTTGGCGTTATAGAGGATATTGGTTATCTTCCCAACTTATCGGTGCTGCTCAGGCGCTTTTTCAACAAGATCGGGCTTTCAGGCAGGGCTATTATGCCAATTATCTTGGGCTTTGGCTGCAAAACCATGGCTACACTGACTACCCGTTCGCTCTCCTCCCGTAAAGAGCGGCTGATTGCCATCTACCTGATTGCCTTTGCTCTTCCCTGTTCGCCGCAGCTTGCACTGAATATAGCGATACTCGGGAAAGCTGGTATCATTCCCCTCTTTATTGCCGGTCTTTTTCTTATTCTTGTGGAGGTAGCAGCCGGAAAAGTTTTGAATCTGGTAATCAAGGATGATGGGGCCTCAAGTTTTATCCAGGAGCTTCCACCTTTCCGCCGGCCGATTGTTCGGGAGGTGCTTAAGAAAACCCTGTTTCGCTTGTGGTGGTTTCTTAAGGAGGCAATACCGGTTTTCGTCGGGGCTGCCGCGGTTCTCTACGTGATGGATCTGATCGGTTTCCTTGATCTGCTCAAGGGGGTTCTCCGACCAGTTGTTGTCACCTGGATGGGCCTCCCCATCGAAATGGTTGAGGCGCTGATTCTGCTTATTGCCAGGGAAGAGGCAGCTGCGGGACTCATACTGCGGCTCTCAGATGCTGGTATGCTGACTGCTGTACAGAGTATCATAGCTGTAGTTGTTACCACTATGTTTGTCCCCTGTTTTGCCAACGTAGTAGCCATGTTTAAGGAGGCGGGGCCCCGCGCAGGAGCAGCGATGCTGTTGGCAATAAATGCTTCAACTATTTTTCTAGCCGGGATACTCAACTGGATACTGCTTGCATTTCAGGGCATGTTGGGTTAAGTTCATGTTGAAAAAGGAGTTGCAATGGATCGCTTTAATACTGCTGATGAATACATTGAGGCCGTATGGATTCTCCTTGAGCGGGGACATGCAAGCCTTGAGACGCTCGCAGATTATGTTGGCTCTGAATATGACCGAAACCTCACGCAGGAACTAGTTGATAGAAAGCTTATCTACATTGATGAGGAAAGCGGGGAAATAAGCTATTCAGGGCAGGGAGAAGAGATCGGGAGGAACATTATCCGAGCCCACCGTCTTGCGGAACGTTTGCTGCATGATGTACTCAAGATTGATTCATATGAATTAGCCGCCTGTGAGTTCGAACACATCATTGATACTGATCTTATCGATGCGCTGTGCACGCTGCTTGGCCATCCGCGTACATGCCCGGATGGCCTACCGATACCAACAGGTGAATGCTGTCGGAGGGAACAGAAAACCTTCAGGAGCCCCTCCCTTTCCCTGCTGGAACTCAAGCCGGAAGAGTCCGGGAGGGTAGCTGCGGTCCACTGCAATGATTCGCATCAACTGCAGTTGCTTGAACTTCTGCAGATTCGCCCAGGGGTCGTGGTACAGGTACATCAGATATCCCCTTCGATTGTTATTGAATGCGACGGTTCAAATATTGCCCTTGACGAGGAGATTGCCGCTTCGGTCTATGTGTGGCGTATGAATCGTGATCAGAGAGTAAAAAAAGAAGCTGAGCCAAGCAGGATTGAGAAAAGGGGGAGAAAAGGTTCCCGAAAAAGGCGGTTTTTGTGATACAGTAACGTATCGCTAGAATTTTTCACAGCGCATCACGCAGGTTGCTGGAGCGAATCAGTACCATGTTTCTTTCTAGAGATGAAAAGGAGTGTTTTATGAGAAAAATAAGTTTCCTGTGGCTTGTGGCCGGGGTGTTGTTCATCCTTGCCCTCACCGGCTGCTCGAAGGAGACTCAACAACCGGCAGAAAGCGAATCGGTCCCTGATGAACAACCTTCTGAAGTAGTCGAGCAGGATGGGGATACGCAACGAGATTCCACTGATTCCTCAGATGAAGCCTTTAAAGTGGCGTTTGTGTATATTGGGCCTCCCGGGGACCTCGGGTGGACCTATATGCATGACGTTGGGAGACGTGAGATGGCTGAAGAGCTAGGAGATAGGGTCTCTACCACCTACATCGAAAGTGTTGAAGAGGGACCCGAGTCAAGGCGAGTCATGTCCCAGTATGCACGGCAGGGGTATGATATGATATTTGCTACTTCGTTCGGGTATATGGATTATATGTATGAGACAGCCATGAACTACCCCGACACCCTGTTTGAGCACTGTTCAGGATCTAAAACAGCTGACAACATGGCTACCTACTTCGGCCGTATGTACCAGCCGCGCTATCTCTCGGGTATTGTTGCCGGATCGATGACTGAGTCCAATATGATTGGGTACGTGGCTGCTTTCCCGAACTCGGAAGTGATTCGGGGTCTGAACGCTTTTACTCTTGGAGCACAGCTGGTGAACCCGGATGTTGAGGTTCGCGTTGTGTGGACTAACACCTGGTATGACCCCACCAAGGAACGTCAGGCTGCTATCGAACTGCTGGATTCCGGTGCTGATATTCTTGCACAGCACCAGGATACAATCGAGCCCCCCAAGGCCGCCAAAGAGCGTGGGGCCTACAGCATCGGCTATGATGCCGATATGAGGAAGTTTGTGGGTGACACCGTTCTCTGTTCGCCGGTATGGGACTGGGGAGGCTACTATACTGACACAGTCACTCAGGCGATAGAGGGAGAGTGGGAAACCCATGACTACTGGGGAGGCCTGGAGGAAGGGACAGTGAAGCTCTCTGATTACAGCCCGCTTGTACCGGAAGAGGTCCGCTCGGAAGTTGATGATGTGAGAAATATGATTGAATCTGGTACCTGGGATGTTTTTACCGGTCCCATCTACGACCAGGAGGGAAATCTCATTGTCAGTGACGGAGACGTTATGAGTGACGAGGAAATGCTCTCAATGGATTTCCTGGTTGAGGGCATAGTCGGAACTATTAACCGGAGCCAATAGCGACACAGGCCCGGGGATGGTATACACTGCCGGGTCTGCACTTTCCTGCTGGTAATCGGACAAGAAGCTTTTACCTGGAAACAATGCGGATAGGCCCACACTTCGGGCTGCCGGTGCAAATACTCCGGCGGCCAGCCTGGCAGCAGGTAGTATCTCAGCGATCATGTAGAGTACCAGTTGGACTCGCCGTGGGAAAGCTGCGAGCCTCTGTTTTGTTTAATGCCTTGAAGTGATTGAGGGCACATAACACCAGGTTGTTTTACATCACACGCGAGTTTCTGGTATAATCAGCCCATGCAACTGCCCGACTACCCCACAGCAGCCGATCTCTACCCCGTTACTCCCGTTTCTTTCTGTCCCGCCTGCGGCAAACAGACATTTCAGCCCGAACTCCAGATAAACGAACAGCTCGGGTTTTCCTATCCTCACAGGTTCCAGTGTACAGCGTGCGGCTTTACCTTCTTCATCAATGCAGCTGCTAGTACAATGGCATTGATTGAAGACCCTGAAGAACGAATTGTACTTCTGAAAAGATTACGGGAGCCGAAAAAAGGGTCTTTAGATCTTCCCGGGGGATTTTTAGCACCGGGTGAGACCGCGGAGAATGGAGTTCACAGAGAGGTCTGGGAAGAGACAAACCTAAACCTTTCACACTGCCGAATCTACGAGAAGACCTACTGCAATACCTACTTGTTTGGTGGAGTGCTCTATCAGACCTTGGATATTGTTTTCATATGCCAGGCTGATAACTGGGACGAGTTACAGGCTAATGATCCTGAAGAGGGTAAGCCGGTTCTCATCGCAAAGAAAGAGCTGGATGTAGCTTCGGTGGGACTGGATTCAGTCCGGCGGTTTTTAACCGATTATCTCGCCTCTTACAGGTAAAAAATCGATCACAAGAGGCCGGCAAGCAGTGGAAACAACAGCGGTGTAGCAGCGGTGGTGACGATGATAGAGGAGACGGTAACCTCTTTGTCGATTGGATACCGTTCACACAGGGCAAAATTGGTGAGAGCAACGGGCATCATTGATTCCAGAATGGCGATATCAAAAAAGCTTCCGAGGCTGAAGGCTCTCTGCACAGCGAAGAACAGTACGGGAAGCATGACCATTTTCAGCACAAAAATGACAGACACTGGTTTCCAGACTGCCTGAATGTTAATTTTTCGCTGGATAAAGATCCCTAGTCCGGTCAGGACGACCGGGGAGGCGGAGGCCTCTATCATGTGCAGCGTTTTCTGGATTGGAGCAGCAATCTGAATATCAAAGATGATCACGAGTAATCCGGCGAAAGCTGCAATGACAAAGGGGCTAGTAAGGACTGCCTTGAGAATCTGCAGTAGGCTGCGGTCGGTTCCTGAGAGATATTCGAGGAAGAACAGCCCCAGGGAGAAGGTTGTGATGCTGTAAGCACTGATAATTAAACCGACCGTTGCCCCTGCTTCCGGAAGAAGGGAGGTGATCAGTGGATAGCCGAGATAGCCCACATTACCGTTGTAGGCTGTCAGCAGCAGAGCCATCCCGATTCCAGCGGGTATTCTGAGTTTCTTGACAGCAAACAGCATTACCAGCATGACAGATGAGAGCAGCAGCACTGTGGTGAAAAAAATGGGCAGCTGCTGGATGAGCATGCCTCGATCAAGGTCGGTCAGGTTCACAAAGATGAGCGCCGGAAAGCCGACATAGAGGCCAAATCGATTGAGAACAGCAACCCATGAGTCATTGGCAATGTTGGTAAGGCTCAGCAGAAAGCCCACAGCAATGATGATAAATACCGGTAAGATCTCTAAGAACATGAAGCCTCCTCAGATTGTCGTTACTATAGGGTGAAATTCGGTGAAATACAAGGGGGCGCAACCGATGAAAATGTATCGAAAAGGTTGACAATGTGTGCGTTTTGTGTTTAATTGCTAGTAGCAATAATTGCTATTGGCAATTAAATGGAGTGCACCCGATTATGATTGATAATATCCTTGAATTGAAAAGCAGATGTAACATAGGAGAGGAGATTGGTAGGGCCTACCATCTTACTGCCCGTGAGGTTGCTTTTATATTCAAGATTGCTTCTCATCAGCCGATTACCTCCAAAGAACTTTCAGCTTTGTTGGGAGTCTCCCCCTCAAGAGGAAGCAGGGTTATCTCGAAGCTGCTAGAGCGAGGATTTGTTCAGGCTGGTCATGACCTGGAGGATCGAAGGTCTTATCGGCTTTCACTTACTTTTGAAGGGGAGAAGTGCTTTACCGAAATCATGAAACAGAAAGAAGCCTGTGAAAAACGGTTGGCTGATCAGTTGGACGGGGCAGACCTGGAGACGGTTAAACGAGGTTTAGAGCTTTTGCTAAAAGTTATATAATAGTACCAAAGGGGAAGGATAGATGGAAACTACCAATATACATGCAGTCAATATTCGTTACTCAGAGCTAGCTGAGACAAGCTGCTGCCTTTCATGTGGAGGAGCCGTGAACCACAGCGGAGTGAAGCCTGGCGAGGTGTGTGTTGATCTTGGAAGTGGACGGGGAACCGATGTGATCCGGCTAGCTCAAGATGCCGGTGAGAGCGGATTTGCCTACGGAATAGATATCTCTGACGGAATGCTTTCTAAGGCTAGAAAGAATGCAAAAAAACTCGGCGTTGCTAATGTCGAATTCAAGAAGTCGACTCTCGAGGCAATACCGCTTGAGAACGATACAGCGGACTTGCTTATTTCCAACTGCACAATCAACCATGCTGCAGACAAGCAGCAGGTTTGGAATGAAGTATACCGGATTTTGAAACCAGGGGGGCGATTTGTGGTCAGCGATATCTACTCGCTAGAGCCGGTACCAGAGATGTACCGCAATGACCCCACTGCTGTTGCCGAATGTTGGGCAGGTTCTGTCACAAGAGAAATCTATGCCAGGCAGCTCCGGGAAGCCGGATTTTCGGACGTACAGATCCTTGAGGAGAGTGAGCCTTATCCCAAGGGAAAAGTTGAAGTTGTTAGCTGGACTATCGCAGGGGTGAAAGCCGCTGCCGGTGGGTGCAGCTGTCAAAAATAATAGAGAGAAGGAGGTGGTGCCTATGAAATCACTCATAAGCAAAAAACCTGCCGATCAGAAAGCCGTGGCACAATGCTGCGCAAAAAACTCAAAGGTAGTGGCAGGCTGCCACGATTAGAGTTTTTGGCAGCCGGTGGTGCATTGCACCTACCGGCTGCCTCCCCTTCTGATTCTGAGTCAGGAACATACAATAAGGAAAGAGTATGGAAGCATCAAAACATAACATCATCGGGAAACTCAAAGATTCGGATGATTACTATATCGTGAACCCGCTTAGTCGACAGGCTGATATTATTACCGAACAGCAGGCGAAAGAGATTGAAAGCGGACAGGTCAGTAACCTTCAGGAGCTTGTACAGAAAGGGTATTTCATTGATCCGCAGGAGGAGAAAGCGAGGTATACCAAGGAATATCTAGATTTTCTAGATAGCCGTGAGACCGATGAGGTGCAGATTTTTTATGTCCCCACCTACGCATGCAACTTTGCCTGCACGTACTGTTATCAGGAAGGATATGATCACCCTGTCAATACACGGCAGCCCGAGGTTATAGATGCTTTTTTTACATATATTGATGCAGAATTTGCCGGAAGAAGCACCTATATCACAGTATTCGGGGGAGAACCTCTGCTACCTGGAAGTACAGCTAAGGACAATGTTTCAAAGCTGATTGCAGGGGCTATAGAGCGTTCTCTGCCTCTGGCTTTTGTGACCAATGGGTATGCCCTTGATGAGTATATTCCGTTATTTGAAGGAGCGTTTATAAAGGAACTCCAAGTAACGTTAGACGGGCCGAGACAGGTGCATGACAGTAGAAGAATGCTCAAAGGCGGGGGGGCAAGTTTTGACAAGATTGTTACCGGCATTGACGCAGCCCTGGAAAAGGGATATCCGATCAATATCCGGGCGGTTGTCGACCGGGAGAATCTCCCGTATCTGCCTGAATTGGCGCAATTTGCAATTGACAAAGGCTGGACAGACAATCCGTTGTTCAAAACCCAGCTGGGAAGAAATTATGAACTGCATGTCTGCCAGGCGGATCAATCGAAACTCTATGACAGACTATCTCTGTATGAAGAGGTCTATCAAATGGTAGGTGATCACCCGGAATTCATGCAATTCCATAGACCCTCCTATTCACTGTCTAAATTCCTCTTTGAGCATGGAGAGATGCCTGATCCGTTGTTTGACTCCTGCCCGGGCTGTAAGACTGAGTGGGCCTTTGATTTTACCGGTAGGATCTACTCGTGTACGGCCACAGTGGGCAAAGATGATGAAGTGCTTGGGACCTTCTACCCAGATGTGAGTCGAAAAGAAGAGATAATTGAACAGTGGGAAGAGCGTGATGTGACCACCATTCCGGAGTGCGCCGGGTGTGCACTGCAGCTTGCTTGCGGGGGCGGATGCGCCTCGGTTGCGAAAAACAGGACAGGGGAGATTCATTCTCCCGACTGCAGACCTGTACGGGAACTGATAGGATTGGGCATTCCACTCTATTTTTCAGAAACAGGCGACCGGTGATACTGCTGATGGCAGTTCTGCCGGCCGATACTAGAGAAATATAAGAACATATGAAGGAGATGTAGATATGGCTGGAAAGATTAAGGAAATACAGTCTAAAGATTTTGAGCAGGAAGTACTGAAGAAAAAACGTGCCGTAGTGGACTTTTATTCAACGGAGTGTCCTCCGTGCGAAGCCCTTGCTTCAAAGTACGAAGGTCTAAGTGAGCTATACGGAGATGATATTCAGTTCGTTAAAATATACCGGCAGGAAAACCGTGAACTGGCAACACAGCTTGATGTGAGCGGATCGCCGACGGTGCTGTTTTACCAGGACGGGCAGATTGTCGGAGATCGTCTGACCGGAGGGGTGAAGCGCTCTGACCTGATGAGAAACCTTGACGCGCTGCTCTCTGATGAGGAGAAAAAGCGAATCCATGCAAAAATCAAACCGGTAGAGACTACCGCGGATGCTATTGTCCTTGGTGGGGGACCTGCCGGGCTCACTGCCGGAATTTACCTCGCACAGGCACATGCAAAAGTGATTCTTGTGGACCCCCAGCTTCCTGGAGGCTATGTGGCAACGACACACATGGTTTCGAACTATCCGGGGTTTATTGAACCGCAGCCGGGTATGATGCTTTCCCACTATATGAGTGAGCAGGCAAAAGCCAATGGCGTTGAATTCAGGGTGGCTGTTGAGGTCGATCAAATCGATTTGCAGGCGAAAGAGGTCCAAATTGACGGGTATGAGACCATAAAGGCCAAGCACGTGGTCATAGCTACAGGCTCTCGTCCTCGCCCGCTGGGACTGCCCGGGGAGGAAGAGTACCGCGGAAATGGACTTTCCTACTGTGCAACCTGTGATGCAAAGTATTTTGAAGGCAAAGAGGTTGTAGTTATCGGAGGCGGGAACTCTGCCATTGAGGAGTCCCTGTTTATTACCAGGTTTGCCAAGAAACTCACTATTGTACATCAGTTTGACCACCTCCAGGCAAACAAGTTCGCTCAACAGAAGATTCTTGCTGATCCAAAGGTGGAAATACTCTTTGAGCATGAACCACGTGAGTTTATGAAGCACGGACCGATGGATATGGGTGTGGTTGTTGAAGAACTTTCAACCGGAAAGCGTCGTGAACTACGTACCAACGGAGTTTTTATTTTCGTCGGATTTATCCCGAATATCGAAGGGCTCGGTGACAATCTGGAGCTCGATCAGTGGGGTTACCTGAAAACGGATGAGGAGATGCAGACCTCTCTTGAAGGAGTTTATGCCGTCGGTGATGTTCGAACGAAGGCATACAGACAGATCACCACAGCAGTTGCAGATGGGACCATCGCGGCTGTGGCAATTTCTAAAAAGCTGTAGATGCAGATGAACTGTTTAGCCTGTCGCGCCAAGACGTGCAGGAGCGGTGTCTCCTGTACGCTTGAAACCCCGGTAGCCGAAAGCGTGGTGGACCAGTACCATCAGCACGATGTTCAGGAAATTGTTCAGACAGCTGCCAGACTCGTTGATGGCGGTAGAGCTGGAGAGCTCTCGAGAATAGAAGAACTCATCGAATTTGCCGAGGAGATGGGCTACAAAAGAGTTGGATTAGCCTATTGCTACGGAATAGAGGAGCTTGCCGGAGAGGTGCTCAAGCTTTTCCGGCGTGCCGGTGTACCCACCACAGGTGTTTCCTGCACAGTTGGAGCCTTGAGCCAGAATACGGTAAATACGGCAAGCGCCCTCCCTGGAGTCTCTTGTAATCCGATTACGCAAGCGGCACAGATGAATGCTGAGGGTGTTGACCTGGCTGTAACCATGGGGCTTTGTCTTGGGCATGATATTCTGTTTAACAGAGAGTTTGAGGGGGACGTGACAACGTTGGTGGTGAAAGATCGCGTGCATGCCCATCAACCGGTCAAAGGCATCGAGGCCCTTTCTCGGAAGAGTGCTCATTAGTGTTTTCCCGAATCCCCGTCAGAAATAAACTTGCCAAACCCCTTGTGAGTAGGTTACTGTTCTAGAAGGTCGTGATAAAGGGGATTTTCATGGGTATTCGAGAGATTGCAAAGAAAGCAGGCGTGTCTGTTTCAACTGTTTCGCGTGTACTCAACGGTACGAAACCTGTGAGCCAGGAACTGCAGGAAAAAGTACATGCGGCGATTGGCGAGACCGGCTACGTGGCAGATTACGCTGCCCGCAGCATGGTGCTGAAAAAAAGTTATACAGTGGGTGTTATTATGCCCAACACTTCTGATCAATATCACCAGAAGGTGTTCTATGGAATTGAGAAGGAACTTGATAGGCGTGGGTATAAAGCCCTGTTGTGCCTGGTGAAGGATCCAGACGACCGACAGGAAAGCAATAATGAGGTCGGGTATCTTGACCTTCTGGTACGCAGCAGAACCGACGGGATTATCCTGCTCCATGAGAGTACCAGACCTGAGGTATACACCCGTATACGGGATAACCAGATCCCCATGGTTCTGTGTAACATTGATATCGGGCATACCAGATATCCGCAGGTGCGCATCGACGATTATCGTGCCGCCTACGAGGGGACTGAATATTTGCTTGGTCTCGGCCATAGAAAAATCGGTTTTATCAGCACATTTGGACATACCATGTCTGACAAACGGATCGGCGGGTATCGTGATGCCCTGGAAGCGTACGGGGTTAGCTTTGATCCGCACTATATAGCCTACAGTCAGGATACCCCGGAGTTTACCCGTGTTTCTCTCAGGGCGGGGAAAACAGCGATGCGGCAACTATTACACCGCGGCATCGACATCTCTTCAGTTTTTGTGATGAGTGATGAGATGGCAATTGGTGCTATCCAGGAAATCCGCGAAACGGGGCTGTTTATACCGGAAGATATTTCATTGCTGGGGTTTGACGGAATCGAACTGGGGAATTTTACCCAGCCTCAGTTGACAACTGTCGGTCAGCCGATAGAGGAATTGGGTAAACAATCAGCCCAGCTTTTATTGGAACTGATCTCACAGGGCAGGCTTGAGGGTTCTGACCGTGTGCTTCCCTACCGCTTGATTGAACGACATTCTTGTCGCAGTATTTTGTAGCAGGCATCGTTTGGGCGTTTTATGCTTGACAGGAAAACGTTTTCCTTTTACCATAGAGTCCGTAGTCCAGGTGAATACTACGGGGGATAGATGAAGCAGGATGTCTTTCTCATGGGTTCGGTGTTTGTCGATATCATTTGTGCTGGCCTGACACGCTACCCGCGCGAGGGTGAAGAGGTGTTTGTCGACACGATTGAGACCTCCCCGGGCGGAACGGCGATAACAGCGCTGGTGCTCAACAAGTTGGGGATTGCAGCCGGTCTTGCAGGAGTCGTAGGAGATGATTTTTACAGCCAGTATCTTTTCTCTCAATTGAAAGAGGCGGGGGTGTCAACCGATTTTTTGCTCGTTGAGCAGCAAGAGGACACCGGTGTGAGCATCTGCATTCCTACAAGTGGGGATCGAAGTTTTATTTCACGTAGGGATCCGAATATGACCGTCTACAGCGCTAGACTGATGCAGAAAATCGATGTTTCACAGCTTCACAAGGGTGCAAGTGTGCACATTAATTTTACACAGCTTCGTACAGATCCCGTTGAGCAGTTCTTACGACAGCACAACCATCGAACTGGCATGATTTCGACTGATATCGGGCATGAAGAGGCACGTAACTGGAGTGAAGACGATTTTGCGCGTCTATCACTGGTCGACTGGTTCTTTCCGAATGAACGTGAAGCCGAATATATTACCGGTACAGATCGTCCAGCTGATATGCTGGCAATTTTGGGCAGATACGTCTCCCATCCGGTGATTACCCTCGGGAAGAGAGGAGCCTTAGCTTTTAATCAAAGAGGAACGCCGCTGTTAATCCCTCCCGTGTCGGCAAAACCGCTCAACCCGAGCGGTTCGGGAGATTCTTTTACCGCTGGCCTGATCTACGGGCTGCACAGGGGGCTTTCCCCCGTGGATGCTCTTCTGATGGCAAACATTGTTGGTGGTCTTTCCACCGAGAGTCTGCTTTCGTATAACCGGGATATTACTGCAGAATGTGTTGAGAAGCATTTCGAACAGTTACAGACAGAGGTGGTGAAAATATGAAGCTGTCAGTTATCGGAGCAGGAAGCCCACGCACGCCCCTACTGCTTCAGGGCCTGGTGCGCCGTAATCTACCAGTGGGGGAGGTCGCTCTCTATGATATTGACCGCAGTAGACTGCAGGCAAACACGCGGGTGATTCGTAAGATCGTTGAGAACGCTTCCAACCCATTCAACCTCGTGGTCGCCGAAACGTTTGAGCAGGCTGTTGATGGGGCAGATTTTGTCTTTTCCTCTATCCGGGTCGGGCAGGATGAGAGCCGTATGGAAGATGAGCGTATTGCCCTTTCTCACGGCTTGCTCCCGCAGGAGACTGTAGGAGTGGGAGGGTTTTCTATGGCCATGAGAACGATTCCCGAGGCCGTGAGACAGGCTGATCTGATTCATACATACAGCAAGAAGGCCTGGATCATTAATTTCTCCAATCCGTCGGGAATGGTAACACAAGCGGTACACTCTCTTTCCTCCCATGACCGGAATGTCGGCATCTGCGATGCTCCCATTATGATTCAGAAGATTGTTGGCACGATTTATCAGCGCCCCAAGGAGGATATATCGTTACAGTACTTCGGCCTGAATCACCTTGGCTGGGCAAGCTCAATCTGTATCGACGGACAGGACATTATTCCCGATCTGTTGGAGAATAAACTGGATGCGTTTGTACAGGAGGAACCGTTTTACCAGGACCTCAGGGAGTATATGATACGGACAAGGACCATTCCGAATGAGTACCTGTATTATTACTTGCATGCAGGGAAAGTCACCCGGCAGATGCAGCTGGCACAATCGACCCGCGCGATGGACATCGCACAGTTTAACCGGGAGTATTATCGCAAACTGAAAGATCCTCAATCCGACCCCCTCGAGGTGTACAACGAGTATATGGATCGTCGTGAAGGTTCCTACATGACGAAAGAAAGCGGGATAAAGCGTAAGGCGCAGCCTTCATTTGATGTGTTGAGCCACGAGAGCGTGTGGGGTTATGATGCCGTGGCTTTTGATATTATCACGGCAATACCGCATGGTGTGAAAGCCGATCTTGTGGTTAATATACCCAACAACGGCTACTGCAGTTACCTCAATGAGGATGATGTCATAGAGGTCTCTAGCAGATACCGGAATGGCGCGTTCAGACCCTCACGTCCGTGCCCGGAATTTCCCAAGGAGTTAACAGACCTGCTTCTTCAGGTAAAATCCTTCGAGCGGAGTACCATTGAGGCTAGCGTACATCCCGGTGTACGCACCTATAGTGATGCGCTTAGAAAGAATCCCCTTATACCGGAGGAGTCGGCAGAAAGCCTTGCCGCCGATCTGTGGCGTCTTCACAAGTCAAGTTGACATACTTATCAGCTAGCCGGTTTTTGCGTCCTGCAGGTGAGTTCTTATTCTGGCGGAGAACATTGAATAAGGGAAACATAGCCCTGATGAAAGCTCAGGTACCAGCTGCCGTACAGGGCTGAGAGCGGGTCGAGAACCCAGTCCGCACGAAGCACTGCCTCTCTCGCTAACTCTTTTTCACTAGACCGCTTCGCTTCATCGCTGATAACTAAAAACGGCTTCTCAAGAACCAGACCGAGGGAGGTTGACTCTACAAAGACCACCCCAGTCCGCAGGTGTAGACAGGTCTCCTTCCAGGCTGGTACCAACGCCCTTCGCTGAGTAAGCAGCCAGTACGCTGCTGTGGCGCCCGCTGCTAGGTATCGATCTGTATCGGTCCCTGATAGGGGCTTTGCCCCCGATGTTTTGGTTATACGGAGGAGCATGAAGTCCGGCTGCTGCACAAGAACCTCAAATGTTCCTTCCTGCAGAGTCTTAAGCAGTTTTTCAGCTGTGTGATCATCCTCAAGGGGAGTGACTTTCACTGCTGTTTTTGTGACATCCCCGCTGAGAAGCTCAAGAGATCTGCATACCAGTGTAGTCTTACCCATGTGCTTCCGTGTTGACCCGATGATGACCACTCGTGTTGAACTCATAATCTCTAAGTATAACACGGAAACCAGAGGTCTCAGGCTGTGAAAGAATGAGAAAAAGACTTAGTATTTAAGTCAGTCACTTTGAGATAATTCAACTACAAGGTATTGAGAGCCATAGTATTTTGCGGTACTATGACGCAGTTTACGAGTAATCAACTAGAGGGATGTATGGCAGACTTTTTCCTAGGAATTGACATTGGATCGACCACCGCAAAAGTCGTACTCACGAATTCGGAGGGAACCATCCTCCTGTCAAAATACCAACGTCACAACGCTGAAGTATTTCGCATTCTTCTAGAAATGCTGCAGGAAGTTGAAAAGATGACCGGCTCAGAGAACGTTGTTTCGGTTCTCTTCACCGGGACAGCCGGAATGGGAATAGCTGAGCGCTCTACTGTACCCTTTGTACAGGAAGTTGTGGCCTCCGGGGAGGTGATCAAGAAATATCTACCGGAGGTGAGAACATTCATTGACCTCGGCGGGGAAGATGCAAAAATCATTTTCTTTGATGACAATCTGAAACCGGATATGCGCATGAACGGAAACTGTGCAGGCGGTACGGGGTCTTTTATTGACCAGATGGCTGAACTGCTGCATGTTCCGGTTGCTCAACTCAGTGCTGAGGCAGAAAAATCAACTGACACCTATGCGATAGCCTCCCGTTGTGGAGTCTTTGCAAAAACCGATATCCAGAATCTTATCAGCAGGGATATCCCGAGTGCTGATATTGCCGCCTCCATCTACCGGGCTGTTTCTTTTCAACTGATCAGTTCACTTGCTCGCGGAATGGACATCAGGGGAAAATTACTGTTCGCCGGAGGGCCATTCTCCTTCCAACCCGAACTTCGAAGGACCTTTCTTGAAATCGTTGAGATGGGTGACGATGATGTGGTAGATCCGCGGGTTGTTGACCCCGAACTTTCCAACGAGTTTATACCCGCCGCCGGGGCGGCTCTCCGTGCCCGGAGTACCGGAAGAGCTTTTTCTATGTCGTCACTGGTTCAAACTCTTCAGGATTCCCGCCATATCCGTCTCTCTTCCACTCCGACGCTTCCGAGGCTTTTTGAGAATGAGCAGGAGTTTGTTGAGTGGGAGAAGCGCTTTGAGCAGTACTCCATCAAGCAGGTTGACCTGAGTGAGCTTGATGGAAAGGACGTCTTTATTGGCATTGATTCAGGCTCAACTACCACGAAGATTGTTCTCATTGATGTTGATGGGCGGCTCGGCTACTCCTTCTACGCAACAAACAAAGGCAATCCCGTAGAGACGGTAATCACCGGACTTCGGCAGTTACAGCAGGAACTCGACGAAAAACATGTACAAGTTCATTTAGCTAGCACAGCTTCAACTGGATACGGGGAAGACTTGATCAAGTTTGCGTTTAACCTGGATTACAGTTATGTCGAAACTATAGCCCACTACCGGGGAGCACGGTTTTTTGAACCGGATGTATCCTTCATTATGGATATTGGTGGCCAGGACATGAAAGCCATTTTCGTGAAAAACGGGGTGATTCAAAACATTGAGCTCAACGAGTCCTGTTCGTCCGGTTCGGGCTCATTTATTCAGACGTTTGCCCAGTCCATGAATACCGATGTTCAGCGATTTTCACGCCTTGCCTGTACAGCACAGGCGCCCTGCGATCTCGGGTCCCGTTGTACTGTCTTCATGAACTCCAAGGTAAAGCAGGTACTACGGGAAGGGGGAGAAATAGGAGATATTTCAGCAGGGTTAGCCTACTCGGTGATAAAGAACTGCCTCAATAAAGTGCTCAAGATTTCAGATTCAAGTGTGCTTGGCAATCATATCGTAGTGCAGGGGGGAACCTTTCGAAATCCTGCTGTATTGCGGGCAATGGAGCTCGTTACACAACGCCGGGTTATACGGCCAGATCGGTCCGAATTAATGGGTGCCTGGGGAGCCGCTCTGTTAGCAAAAGACCGCTACGAGCAAACAACCAATAAGGGCGAATCATCGTTTATCGGATGGGACCACTTTCAACAGGCAGCAGAGTATTCCAAAAAGCGTATCACCTGCCGAGGATGCGAGAATCAGTGTATGGTCGTCATGCTGACCTTTGACAATCGGCTGCAGGCTGACGGAAAAGCCGCCCGTTTTTTCACTGGGAACAAATGTGAGAAGGTATTTACCAATCAGGCAAAGCATACATACACAGGAGAGAACCTCCCCGAGATCAAACGGGAACTGCTTTTTGAACGTCAACTGACCCCGGAGGATCGGAACTCTCCCATCCGTATCGGTATTCCACGAGCTCTCAACATCTGGGAGGACTTTCCCTTCTGGGCAACGTTATTTGTATCCAGCGGTTTTGAGGTGGTGCTTTCTGATCCTTCAACCCAGCAACTGGCCGAGACTGGCTACAGCACGGTAATGTCTGAGAATATTTGCTTCCCTGCAAAGATCACCAACGGCCATATGATGAATCTGATAAATAAACAGGTTGATCGGATTTTCTATCCGAAGGTTCGCTACAACAAAGGGGAGTTTAAAAACGCTCTCAATGGGTATAACTGCCCGGTTGTAACCGGTTATCCTCAGGTAATAGAGTCTTCAATCGAGCCTGAGAGTCGTTACGGGGTTCCCTTCGACAACCCTTCGTTTAGTTTTGAGAAGAAAAAACTACTTTTACGTCGTTGTGTTCAATATCTCACCACCTTGGGGGTTTCTCGAAAAGTGGCTGAAAAAGCTTTTCAAGCAGCGATAAACGAGAGTGAGAAGGTCAAGCGCCTCCTCCGCGAGAAAGCAGACGAGATTCAAAAGAAAGCTGCTTCAGAGGGGAGGAAGGTCATGCTGCTGCTCGGCCGCCCGTATCACGTCGACCCGTTGGTGAATATGAAAATTCCAGAGGTTATCAGTGCTCTCGGGTTTGATGTCATTACCGAGGACTCCGTACCGTTATCCCCGAAGGAAAAGCTGCAGGATGTGCATGTGCTTACCCAGTGGTCCTATCCGAATAGGTTGTATCATGCTGCCCACTGGGCTCGAGGCCAGGATCATGTTGAGGTCATTCAGCTTAATTCTTTCGGTTGCGGACCGGATGCTATCACCGTCGATGAAGTGAAATCAATTTTAAATCTGTCAGGAAAAAATCCGACCCTTATTCGAATAGACGAAATGACGAGTCCCGGTTCGGTAAAACTCAGAGTCCGTTCCCTGGTGGAGTCAATCCGGGGGCGAAAAAAAGACTTCAAGGGTACAGCCATCGAGCGAATTCAGACAAAAATATTTACAAAGGATGACAAGAAGAAGACCGTTATCGCTCCGCAGTTCTCCCCGTTTTATACTGATTTTCTCATCGCAGCCTTCAGGAACCAGGGCTACACTATTGATGTCCTTCCCCTCGGAGACCGTGAAAGTATTGAATTGGGACTTAGATACTCGAACAACGACATCTGTTATCCCGCCACTATTGTTATTGGGGATTTGATCAAAGCACTGCGCAGCGGAAAATACGATCTGCAGAATGTTGCCGTTGGGCTGACCCAAACCGGAGGTCAGTGCCGGGCTTCGAGTTATGTCTCGCTTTTAAAGCGCGCCCTTGTACGGGCTGGCTATGATTATATCCCGGTAGTTACTGCTTCGACAAACAACAAGGGAGATAAATCGCTGAATGAACAACCGGGGTTCACTGTTCGAAAACTTCCCTTCGCACTGACAGCACTCTACGGACTTCTCTACGGTGATGTGCTGGCAAAACTCTACTATTACGCGTCAGTACGTGAAGTGGAGAAGGGCTCAGCGATGCAACTGGTAGAAAAGTATATCGAACTGGGAAAAAACAGTATTGACCAGCGTGGGCGCAAGCAGATGTTTCGACTGCTTAAGAGGGCGGTAAACGAGTTCAATCAACTGCCAATGAAGCATCTTGAAGAAGTCCCAAAAGTCGGGATTGTCGGAGAGATATATGTGAAATTCAATCCGTTCGGGAATCACTATACTACCGACTGGCTGGTGAACAAGGGAATTCAGCCGGAAGTCCCACCGCTTATTGATTTCTTTTTAATCCCGTTGATCTCTACGCAGTACAATGCAAAAAACCATATTGACGAGGTGAAGCAGTTTATCATCCATCTGCTCTCGCGCGCAGAGGGGTTTATGGATCGCACCTTTGCCGAGGTGAACTCGATCATGAACGACTTCAAAGGCGAACTTGTACCGTTTCATTCCATACGGAAGATGGCAAAGAAGGCCACCCAGGTTATCGACCTGATTAATCAATACGGAGAGGCCTGGCTGCTCTCCGGTGATATAGCAACCTTTGCCGAAGAGGGAGTTGATACCGTTGTCTGTCTCCAACCCTTCGGCTGCATTGCCAACCACGTAATTGCCAAGGGTGTGGAAAAGCGGATTAAGTCACTCTACCCGAATTTAAACCTCTTGTTTCTTGATATGGACTCGGGAATGAGTGAAGTGAATGTCATTAACCGGATGGAGTTTCTTGTGGACGAACTCATTCAAAATCGTGTTAGGGCTTAACGTTCCTTTCGCGCTCTTGTGGCAATGAAGGTGTCGGTGAGCTGTTCGAGCGCTGTTTCGCCAAAGCTGTCTTCATACATATCAGTAATGACAAAACCCGCGGTAAGCTGGCCTCCGATTTGCTGGGTGAGGGTATGGCCGAACTCCAGGGGTTCGGACTGATCCATTATGTGCTTCAGTTCGGTGCCGTCTCTGTGAAGTATGTCGGAGTAGGGAAGCTGATAGATCGCTCGCAGTAAATTGTCCTTACCCTGTTCCTCGTCCGGAAACATGAAAATGACAGGATTACAGAATCCGGATAACAGATGCCCCCCAGGTTTAAGCACTCGAAAGCATTCTCTCCAGACAGGAAGCGGATCCTCGATAAAGAGGTTCGACACAGGATGGAATACAAGATCGAAGGTATCATCGTCGAAGCAGGCTAGATTTCTCATATCCCGCTGTACTGTGGTAATCCCGAGATTGAACTGATCTGAGAGTTTCCTGTCGCTAGCAAGCTGTGCCTCGGAGTTGTCACACACCGTAACGTGGGCACCGGCCGCTGCGAGTATGGGTCCCTGTTGTCCTCCTCCGGAGGCAAGGCACAGTATATCCATCCCCCGGATGTCACCAAACCAGCTGCGGGGAACAGCTTTTCTGGGGGTTAGAACAAGCTCCCAACTGCCCTGCCGGGCTTGGTTTATTACCTCTGAGCAGACCGGCACGGTCCATGGGTTTTTGCGATCTACCTCTTTGTTCCACGCCTTTCGGTTGTATTCGACAATATCCATATCGTTCATTTATTCGCTACTGCCTTCATTAATGTCACTATCATGATCGACATATTCTATCGCGGTCAAATGGGACTGGTGCTTCTTCAACTGCTCGTGAGGAAGTTCAAGGTTGGTAAAGTCATCTGTGACCGTAAAGATATACCCTGGATAGTCAAAAACCGGAATTCTTGTTTCTATGTAGCCGGCTGAATAGCCCCAGATACTCTCATACTCTTCGGGAGATTCGCCCAATTGTTCAAGCTGCCGCATATAAGCAGCCACGGACTTTGACTCAATAATAATCACCTTGCCCATGGTATCAATGATCGGGCTGTGTGGTCTGCTGTGATCCTGGTCAAATGCGAGTATTCTACGACCATCTTTCGTGATTCCAATCGTACGGTACGTATTACTTTTACCGACTCCAGGCAGGTTGATGGTGTTTCGATCGGTCGCCAGAAAGGGGATTTCCTCAGCATTGCGAATGTCGTCGATCTGCTGCTGCATGATTTCAGCTGTTTTCATGAAGCTACGTATATGGCTGTAGTACTTCGGATCAACCCGGCCGATGGACTTCTCCTCAATCTGCTCCTGGATCGAGCGGGAGTTGTTAGCGAAAAAGTGCTTATTCTCATGGTATCCCTTTACAGTGAAGGTATAGTAGGGCAGGACACCGATGTCTGCGAGCACCTGGCGGAGGCGTGCTGTGTGCCCCCTCCGTGAAGCACTGACGGTAAAGACTTCCTGGTTCGTTACAGTCCAGCCCGCTTGCAGCAGCAGCTTGACTGCTTCTCTAGACTGTGGAGTTATCTCCATGGCACTGGAGTAGTGGGTCTGAATAATGAACTGCCGGATTCCTATGTCTGAAGCTCGCCGCTTGAAATCAGCTAAGACCTGCACGCGGTCAGCTGTGATCCGGTGCGGTAAGTAGATGGGGATCTTTGTGCCGAGGCGGACACGGACAATTTCTGCATACTTTTTTCCATCAGGCCGCTTTCTGTTAGCCCTGATTTTGTTAACTGCCATGGTGTACACCGCATCAAGAATGTCCCTGAGCGAGTCAACTGAACTCATCATTGCATCCCCACCAGTGATCAGAATGTCCTGAATGTGGGAGTCTTCCTCAAAATACTTCATCAAGCGTTTCAACTTGACAGGCCATTTTTCATTTGGACGCAAGCGGTCCAGGTCAAAGTTAAACCGTCCGTTCTGGAAATCGTACATGCGCTGGCAGTAGGCACAGAGTCCTCCACAAGCCCGCCCCATGGTTGAGGGGATAAAGATAGCAACGTTGGGATAGCGCCGATGGATATTATTTGAGGGTAATATCCATCCGGCCGCGTTGGGTTTCCCCGGTTCGGCAATATCTTCCTTCTCCCACGCAGTAATCATACCGAACTCTTCAACGAGTTCCTGCGAATAGAGCACATAATCGCGAATAACCGAATCGGCGTACCGATACTGTTCCGGCGGGTCTATGAGCATGAGCGACAGGACATAGGGAGTTATGAATATGGGGATGCCTTTCTGGGAAGCCTCACGCATGATCTGCAGGGTCTTCTCAGAGAGGGAGTAGGCCAGATAACGATGAAGGTCCTCAGCATTACGGACAGCATACGAAAGATGGAAGGAATCAGTCTCCCAGTACTGGTAGAGCAGTTCGATAGCCTCCTGAGGACTGCCTCCAGGCGGCAGCGGGAACTTCTTGGATGCAGGTCGGCTTGACATATCCTCGTAGAGCAGGTTGATAATTCGTGCCTTATTTTCTTCACGGAGCTTGATTATTTCCTGATCTAGGCCGGATGGATGTCGTGCCATCCAGTCAAGTGCCTGCTGTCTTGAGGGCAGCTCAGGGCGGTCTATACCGTTGAGCTGTCTGAACAGATGGAGAAGATCGAGGTAGAAATCTTCATGGGCATCACATATACGGTCTACGAGGGCTCTTTTTAGAGTGGCGATGGGACTTGAGACCACATGCGCGCCGCGTAAGTTTGCATCCGAGAAGGCTTCTCCCTCATGCTCAAGATAGTCAAGCATTCTGATAAACGAAAAGTCGCGCCAGGAGAGGCAAAAAAACGCCTTTTCTCCCGATTCCTTTCCGGTATAATAGGCATATGCTTTCGGGTGTTCCCGAAGAGACTGGAGGATGGAAGTACGGATCTGTTCTATCTGAGCTTCAAGGCTCAACTCCCTGTTTCTCAATATGCCGGCAATAATGGGGTTCTCATCGGCAATAGCATCGACGATAGTTTGCTTGCACGTACTCACCGTGTCCATCTGCTGTGCTCCTATATCGTTCTGCTGGTGAGCCTCCGACCCAAAGAAACCTCCGTCCCTATCCGGGCTGGTAATTCAAAGGAGAAAAGAAGATCATTCCCCGCTCGAGGCAACAGAACTGCGAAATAAATATAGCAGCAATGGGGGTAAAAAGCAAATGTCTATAGGATGCTTACCCGTGGTAGAAACAACGTGTGCGGGTAAAAACCATGGCGATACCGAGTTCGTTACAGGCCTCAATGACCTCATTGTCCCTGATCGAACCGCCAGGTTGGATGACCGCTGCAATACCGGTTCCCCGCAGGCTGTCAATGCTGTCCCGGAAGGGGAAAAAGGCATCTGATGCCAGGACAGCCCCTTCGGTCTGAGCCGATTTTTCAATAGCAATTTTAACAGCATCTACCCGCGAAACCTGCCCGGGGCCAATACCCTGAGTAGCTTTGTCCTTTGCTGTGAGGATGGCGTTGGACTTAACATGTTTGAGGACCTTCCAGGCAAACAGCATGTCTTCAAGCTCTTTTTGGGAAGGCTGTTTCTCGGTGACAACTTCAAGTTCAGAGTGCGCAGGCTGGGCGCAATCGCGATCCTGCAACAACAGACCCCCTTCGACGTGCTTGGCAGCAATTACGGGATTCAGCGGCCTGACCGGACCCAGTTTAAGAACGCGTAAATTCTTTTTATTCTGAAGAATCTGCAGGGCTTCCGGCTCAAAATCCGGTGCCATAAACACCTCAATGAACAGCTTCTTAAAAAACGTAGCAATCTCCTGTGTGCAGGTACGATTGATAGCGACCAGACCGCCAAAGGCAGACAGGCGGTCAGCATTAAAGGCTTTTTCCACAGTCCCCGGAAGATCTTCACCCTCAGCAGTTCCACAGGGGTTGGCATGCTTGACCACAACGCAGGCGGGTTTGTCAAATTCTCGCAGGGTCGCAAGCGTTCCGGCAGCGTCATTGATATTGTTATAGGATAGTTGTTTTCCGTTGAGTACCTCAGCGTTCAGTATGGACATATGATCACGCCTGTCAGGAGGGAGAACAGCATGGTAGGCGGCTGCTTTCTGATGGGGGTTTTCCCCATACCGCAGGGCTGAATACTGTCGATAGGTGAGGGTGAGCTCCTCCGGAAACGGTTCCTCAGTGAGGTAGGACTGAATCAGCGCATCATACTGGGCTGTGTGGCGAAAGGCGGCAGCACTTAGTGCTTTCCTCATCGGATAGGAGATGCCCCCGTCGCGCTTAAGTTCCTCGATGAAGGAGGAATAAGCTTGAGGATTGACGAGCACGCTCACCCAACCGACATTTTTGGCTGCTGAACGGATCATGGTCGGACCCCCGATATCAATCTGCTCGACAGCCTGCTCAAAAGACACCTCATCATCTTCAATAGTCTCTTCAAAGGGATACAGATTGCAGACTACCAGGTCAATCCAGGGAATTGAGTGGGTGTTTGCCTCTTCTTTATGGGTATCGCGCAGGCCGAGGATACCCCCGTGAACGAGTGGATGGAGTGTTTTTACCCTGCCGTCCATCATTTCAGGGAAGCCAGTGAGCTCAGTGATTCCTCTTACCTGCATACCTGCCTGTTCAAGTACCCGCTTTGTCCCCCCGGTGGATATGAGCTCTACCCCTAGAGCTTGGAGGTTTTCAGCCAATGAAACGATCCCCTCCTTGTTGGAGACTGAAAGGAGAGCTCTGGTAACTGTCGTGCGTGCTGTATTCATCAATTCCTACCTTTATTCAATTATTTGATTCTGTTTGGTTGCTTGCCGTTTTGCGATGCCTCTGCATTCTAGTATGTGCCGGCAAATCCTTCAATAACCTCAACAAGTGCTTCACCTTCGAGAAGCTGGATGCGCTGCTTCAGTGTCTGCGGGGTGTCCTCAGGGAACACCGGAGTTCGTTTTTGCAGAATAATCCTGCCGGCATCAACTTCCGCAGAGACAAGATGGACGGTGCAGCCGCTTTCTTGTCTACCTTCGGAGAGCACAGCCTCGTGAACGCTCCCATCTGCCAGTCCGGCAAAGTCCGGAAGGAGGGATGGGTGGACATTAAGCATACGACCCTCCCAGCGCTTGCATAGCCAGGGTGATACGATCCGCATATACCCGATGAGAAGCACAAGGTCCACTTCCTGCTGTTTTAAGACCGTGTCAATGTTCTGATCGTAGTCCCTGCGGGGCAGTTTTTGCCCGCTTTCACTCCGCATCGGCATGTAGTAGGCCGGGATGTTATATCGCCCAGCTTTCTGCAGGATCCCGGCTTTTTGCTTGTTGGAGATGACAGCCACTATTTCAGCTCGGAGGCGACCGGTCTCGATAGCATCAATTACAGCCTGTAAATCAGTACCTCGAGTCGAACCGAGGACTCCAATACGAAGTTTCCGGCCACTCACGAGCGTAACTCCTGCATAAAGGAGACCCGTTGAGCCACCAGGCTCGATGTCCCGATGTCCCTTCTGTGAAACAGATTCCCTTTGACCGCTTCGAGAGCTTTTTCGACCTGCTGGTGAGCTTGCTCAATAGTAGGGGCTGCGGCTGTGCAGGCAAGTGTCCGGGAACCAAGAGTAGCAAGTCTTCCATCTCGTTTCTCAAGACTCCCCATATAGAGACGAACACCTGAGGGGAGCGTTGAGATAGTAAGCTCCTCACCAGAACGCTTTGTATCCGGATACCCGTGGGGTACGGCATATTTACACACTGAAGCTTGAGGCTTGTAACGAGTCTGCACGGTAGAAAGGGTGCCGGTGGCGGCTGCGTACAGAAGCTCAGCTGCCTCAGTATCGAGGATGGACATAAGATTCATCACCTCGGGATCCCCGAATCTGGCGTTGTACTCAATGATTTTGACACCTGCTCGCACAGCCATGAACCCGCCGTAGAGCACCCCACGGTATGGGGCGTTGCATTCTCTGCCGAGAGCCTCAATGATCTGCTCGTTGTAGCGTTCGGCAGAGTGAATATCTTCATCCGAGAGGAAGGGGAGTTTCCAGTTAGCATCTGTATAGCTGCCCATGCCCCCGGTGTTAGGTCCGGTATCCCCCTCATATGCTCGTTTATGATCCTGAACGGGCGGCAGATGAACAACCGTTTTGCCGTCAGTTACGGTGAACAGAGAAAACTCCTGCCCGATGAGTTTCTCCTCGAGCAGACAGGATCCGGCTGCGTTTAGCAGCTGGGAGATATACTCAGTCGCCTGCTGATGAGAATGCAGGTGTTCGCCGGAGACCTTCACGCCTTTTCCCCCGGCAAGTCCGTCTGCCTTAACTACATAAGCATCTCCCAACTGCCGTAAGATTTCTTCGGCTTCGGGTTGTGATGCAACAGTTGTACAGGAGGGATTTGCTTCGGGAACCGTTTTGGCGATCAGTGAGCGAGCAAAGCTCTTGCTGGTCTCAATCTGGGCAAGTTGCCTGTCGGGACCGAATACTGCTATTCCAGCATCCCTCAGATAATCTGCTGCACCCGCTTCAAGGGGTGCTTCCGGTCCGATGACTGCGAAGTCAGTCCCCCAGCTCTCCAGCATTGTGAGAATCTGTTCTGGCTGTGTAATATCAGCAATCCCATAGGCCGAAGTCAACTGCTCAATACCTGGATTCCTGAAGCTTCCGCAGCACGTCACTTGATTGCCTTGGTTGCCTTCTGTTATAGACTGCACCAGGGCGTGTTCCCTGGCACCCGAACCGATGACTGCAATATTCATGCGTTATCCTCCTGGTGGATATACGGCCCTCCAAGGCAGGCCATACAGGGTGTATCAATATGATGTTCGCCTTTTCGGGTCACAGCCTCAACGAGGTCGTCAAGCTTCTGATAGAACAGTATATCGGCATTAAGATAGTCTTTGATCTCCTCGTCTTTTAGAGAGGAGGCAATGAGCTCCTCACTAGTGGGGATATCCACCCCGTAGTAACAGGGTTGGACTACCTGAGAACACGCGGAGACAAAATAGACTTTCTTTGCCCCGAATTCGCGGACCATTTTGACAATCTCCCGGCTGGTAGTTCCCCGGACGATACTGTCGTCGACGATCATGACTTCTTTATTCTGGATCTCCAGCCGCTGGGGTACGAGTTTGTAGCGGACTGATTGTCTTCTCTCTGCCTGGTTGGACATAATGAACGTTCTTCCAATGAAGGGGTTCTTATACAGGCCTTCTGAGTAGTTGACTTGCAGTATTTTTGCCATGGCCAGGGCCATGGTATTTGAAGTGGCAGGGGCCGGGATAATCACATCGGGTCGCAGGTCCCCGTAGGTGCTGATCCAGTGTTTTCCCAGATTCTCACCCATTCGAAGACGCGAACGATAGATGTTTATGTTGTTCATCATTGAATCCGGTCTGGCGAAGTAAACATACTCAAAAATGCAGGGGGTAAACTTCTTTTGGCTGATAAGCTTAGAAAACACATCTCCTTCTTGGGTTACAAAGATCAGCTCTCCGGGTTGCACATCACGTACCAGAGTGAAGCCAAGCATGTAAAACATGGTATCCTCAGATGCAAACATGTACTCCTTTTTCCCTTCAGGTGAAGTTCTCTCTCCCATGACCAGCGGACGGATGCCGTGGGGATCTCTGAAAGCAATAAGTCCACGATCCTTGATGATACTTACTGCTGAGACTGACCCCTTGATCAGTGTGAACAGTTCTGCTGTCGATATACTCAATGCATCGAAAAAACTGCCGTTACTTATCAGTTGTGCAGGATTGTTCCCGATGCAGCGCTGCAGAGCATCCGCAAAAAGCTGCATGAGCATTTCAGAATCGCTGGTGGTATTCAGATACCGTTTTCGTTTTGAAATAACCTCTTCTCTGAGCTGTGGATAATTCACGGTATTCCCGTTGTGGGCAAAGGCGATTCCGTTGGGGACACTGGTCCAGAAGGGCTGAATCTCATCTTTGCTTCGCTCTCCGCTGGTTGGGTACCTGGTATGGCCGATTCCCATGGTTCCCTTCAGGCGTTCAATGTGACGGGGCTGAAAGATGTCCCGAACCAGGCCTGACCCTTTTTTCATGTGAAGACCGTCATTGCAGGTGATGATTCCTGCAGCATCCTGCCCGCGATGCTGCAGCTGTATGAGACTGTCATACAGCTGGGTGGCAACTGAGTTCTCAGCGATGATGCCGACAATACCACACACAGCCTAGCTCTCCTGCTCTGCAGCAGTTTCATCCGAGGCTACAGAGAGAATACGAACAGCTGCTCTGGCGGCGTTACCCGGATCAATGACAGTCATAACCGGAGTCTTGCTGGGCATCTGAAGGGTAGAATTGATGTTTGTCAGCATGTCAATTTTATCAGCGAAAGGGGGACAGGCAATAACCGGTTGGCTGCAGTTTGCTGCGCAGAAACCCGACAGGGCGTTTGATCGCCCGGCTATTGTGATGTAGACAAGTCTCCGCACATGCTTGTGAGAATCGAGAATGCCTAGTACTTTCAGGGGCTCTTTGTGGGCAGAGGCAGTGTATACATTAAGTGAACAGCTTGAAAAGTCGAAATCTTCACACTCCTTAAGTCCCTTGATAATTGTTTCAGCATGGGGGCGGTCAGCCTCAGATCCCATGACAATGACGATGGTGTTCATCTGGTTCCTCCTATTGTTGTGCGGCATCGGTAAGATACCCTTGTAAATTGTTCATCAGTCTCTCTGCAGCCGGTAATCTTCGATCTGCTTCATCGGGGAAGGGGAAAAGCTCCCCGGTAATCATCTCATAGAGCAAGATATAACGATACGAGAGCTCTGTTACCAATTCCTTTGGAGCCTGGGGAAGCTCTTTATCATGGTAGGGGTCGCAGTTTTCTCTAAACCAGAGTCGCAGAAACTCTTTGTCGATATTTTCCGGTTCGAGGCGTTCAGACACCCTCTGCTCGTACGATTCAGCAAGCCAAAAACGACTCGAGTCAGGTGTATGGATCTCGTCAATCAGGACGATGTTCCCTTCGGAGTCTTTTCCCATTTCATATTTGGTATCGACGAGGATAAGGCCGTGTTCCTTGGCGATTCGTTGCCCGAACGAGAACAACTGGAGGGCGAGGCTGCTGGCTTGTTGCCAATCCTCCGGCTGCATCCAACCCTCTTCAATGATCTCTTGTGGAGCTATGGGGCGGTCGTGTTCTGTCTCCTTGGTTGTCGGTGTGAGTACCGGCTCGTCAAGCTGCTGGTTTTTCACCAGCCCATCCGGAAAAGTATTGCCGCAATACGTCCGTACACCCTGCCGATACTGTGTCCAGAGGGACGTGTCTGTCGAGCCGGTGATGTACCCGCGCACAACAAATTCGATTGGAAAGACTTCACACCGCTTGGCCACAAGGGTGTTTGGATCAGGGACGTCGACCAAGTGATTGGGAACAATGTGAGCAGTCTGTTTAAACCACCAGGCACTAGTGAGGTTGAGCACTTGTCCCTTGTAGGGAACAGCGGCAAGAATACGGTCAAAGGCACTCTGTCGGTCAGTTGTAATAAAGATCATACGATCGGCGAGTTCGTAACTGTCGCGTACTTTTCCCCGGCGTTTGTTTGGCAACGGCAACTGGGTTTCTACGAGGCAGTTTTCCAAAGACTCCTCAATCAGCTGCAGATACTGGTCTTTACGTTTCTCCATATAGCATACTCCTGTGAATAAGGGGATGGATAAGCAGATGAGAGGACTCAACTGCTCGGTATATGTCATCGGCCTGTGTATCATCTAGAGGAGTGATCCTCCAGAGCGTGCCGTGTTTGATTCTGGCGATATTTGGTATGCCGAACCAATGGGTGAGGGTGTAACGGGCGTGTTCTGCGACTGCGTCATCCCGGCTGTGAGTCAGGTAGCTGCGTGCAGGCTGTTTCTGCTGTGGCAGCTGGGTAATGACCTCTTTATTGGTGTTCAGCAGCTCACCGCTGGAGATTATGCGTTCAAGTAGTGATTGTCTTTCAGTACTCTCAACAGCGTGCGTAAAAACAATCTCCCAATGGGTCATGCGCTCAACACGCGCCTGAAGTCCGTTGTTCCGGAGAACACGCTGAACTGAGGCGGCTACGTTGTCGGTAATAAGCAGAGCAACAGTCAACTCGAGTGATTCATTCTCCGGCTGATAAGGGGCTAGTTGCTCATCCTTGACTGCCAGATCGGGGGAGAGAAAAACCGGCTTGCTCTGCAGAGGGAAGGAGTGCTGTTCAATGTAGTCTCGCATGGAGAGAAAAATGCCATCTCCAGCAGAGGTGCGTTCAGGATGGGGCATGAGGGCAAGAGCATTTCCCGAGGCGTTCATGATTCCGGCGCAGTTATCCTGAGAGCCGTTGGGATTGACAGGAAATTCAGGAGAAAGCGTTCCGGCAGCATCGCTATAGCGAAAGCAGATCAGATTTCTGCGCTGCAGTTCGTCCAGGACATCCGGAGCAAACAGAAATCTACCCTCCGCGTGGGCAGCGGGTACTCGCATTGCAGACGCATCACAGGCAGAGGTGAACGCTGAATCGGTCTGCCTGGTATCCGCTACGATATGGACCCATGAGTTATAAAACCCAGTTCCCTGCAGTGTCCCGTTGGACACCCTTCTGTTAGGAGCCAAGGCAGCGCCAAGCCGGTAGCCGGCTATTCCTGGCACAATGCCAGTCTCAACGAGAATCTGCGCGCCGTTACAGATACCCAGAATCGGTTTGCCCTTTTCATTTTCCGCTTTGAGATAATCGATGATAGGATCTTTGGCAGCGATGACTCCTGACCTGCTTCGGTCCTCGTAGGAAAAACCGCCAGCAATAATGAATCCATCATAGTCTGACAGAAGAGCGGCGTCCTCATTCCAGCGATGGGAGACAGGTACCATGCCGGAGCGCCGGAGCGCCTCCTTGGTTTCCCTCTCACAGTTCGTACCGGGAAATTCGATCACTGCAATGGTAATTGGCTTTTTCATGCAATTCCCCCGTCAGTGATGCCCTGCATAGATACTCCTGTGTCACCTTCCTGTAATTCGCCGATGACAAACGGCTGTACATTGAAACACTGCTCAATAGCTTTCCGTGCATGTTCAGTGTGTTTGCGTGGAACCATAATTGTGTAGCCGATCCCCATATTGAAGGTGTGATACATCTCCCTCCGGTCTATTTCCCCGGCATCGGCTATGAGAGTAAACAGCGGGGGAATCGACCACGATTCCGGATTGATCACAGCACACACATGGTCAGGAAGCATCCGGGGGATGTTGTCAATCAGTCCACCACCGGTGATGTGGGCCATGCTCGTAACGGGTATTCCGGAGCGCAGCAGATTGAGTACTGATTGCGTGTAGTTTATGTGGGGTTCCAGCAGCAGTTGTCCGAGGGATTTAGCCCCGTTATCCCCGTAGTGAGCCGGGATAGGGGCGTCCGGTTTCATGCCTGCATGCTCAAACAGTGCTTTCCGTGCCAACGAATACCCGTTGGTATGCAGCCCGCTTGAAGGAATTCCGAAGATGACATCTCCCGGTTTTGCTTGTGAACCTGTAAGTATCAGCTCCTTTTCCACGAAACCAGTGACAATACCCACCAGGTCGTGTTCTCCCTTCAAGTAGGTGCCCGGCATCTCTGCGGTCTCCCCGCCGACAAGGGACAGACCGGCTTCCCGACAGCCAGCGGCCATGCCGGCCACCATGTTGGCGGCGGTTTCCGGGTCCAGTTGGTCATTAGCGATGTAATCAAGAAACGTCACAGGCCTAGCCCCATGAACGATGATATCATTACAGCAGGCGGCCACCAGATCACGACCGATGGAGGTAAAATCATTCATCATCGAAGCGATCATAATCTTCGTGCCCACCCCGTCTATACTCTGGACCATGACTGGGTGATGAAACTCCTTAAGTATCGATCCCACATCATAGAAGGATCCGAACCCCCCTAACCCGGATAGGACTTCCGCGGTGTGGGTTGAGGCAGCATATGTGCCTATGCGTTTGACAAACTGATTGCCAGCGTCGATGTTCACCCCGGCAGAACGGTAGCTGATGCTCACGATAATCTCCTACGAAGTCCCTGCTCCCAGGCATCTTTGGCCTGCTGCAGAGGAACTGAAATGTGGTGGCCCATACGGATAACATCCGTAGCAGTGCTTGTTCCGATATGGTGAGGCCTGAGAGCATATTGTCTGCAGGCAGTTAAAAACTCTTCTCTGTCTGTGGGAAAGACGGCCACCACAAAGCCGTGGGACTCCCCAAAGAGGAACGCTTCCTCAGGCAGCGGTGAATCAGCGGGTAGAGAAACATCGCAACCGCATGCATGAGCGAACAGCATCTCCGAGACAGTGACTGCCAGGCCCCCTTCGGAGATATCGTGACAGGCCGCTGCAAGTTGCCTATGACTGCACAGGGCAAGGACCTCCGCAGCCTTTTGAAGCTCGGTGAGGTTTGGACTGGGGATCTCATTGCACGAGAGGGAAGTAAACTCACAGAGTATGCTTCCACCGAGTTTCTTTGTGCGTTCTCCAATGAGGTAGAGTTCGGCACCCTCTGCGGGAATATCTTTGGGTATAGCTTTTTCAGCCCTTTCAAGGCGTCCTAGAATGGCGATCATGGGACTGGGGGGGATTGAACTGTTGTCTGACTCATTATAAAGAGAGACATTTCCGGCGATGACCGGCACATTCATCAAGTTTGCTGCATCAGCAACTCCCTTGCACCCCTCGGCAAACAACCGCATTTGCTCGGGTTTTTCCGGATTGCCGTAGCACAGACAATCAGAAATGGCCATCGGCGCAGCCCCAACTGCTATGGTGTTGCAGTAAGCTGAGGCTACGGCGTTGATAGCTCCCTGGTAGGGATCAATGCGGTTCTCACGGGGGTTCTGATCGGTGGTGAGAGTCAGCCCTACCTCCCGGATCTCCTCCGGATAGGAGGCGTCGTTAAACGGCGTTATGATGCCGGTGTCACCGGAGCCTGCCTCGCAGTGTGTCCTGCCTTGCACTTGTTTGTCATACTGCTCCCACAATGGTTGACGGGAGGCTACATTTTCATGGGCAAGTATACGAAGAAAAAGCGGCTGAAACTCCTCGGGCAAGATGCCTCCAGTTGGGGCAGTCTGTGGGAGTGCTGCCGGTAGTTCGCCCAGGGGACGATGGTACAAGAAGCCCTTTGTCACCTCCCCGGCGGGTGCTTCAACCAGTTTCTTGCCCAGGGAGGTCACCGTAAAAGTGGGTTCTTGTGTAATATGCCCGATAACTACGGCAGCTGCCTTCTCGGAAACTTCGGGAAGCGCATATTCCTGGTTGTAATGGTTCAGAATCAGAGGCGTCAGGTCAGGGGGAGAGACCCACATGTACCGTTCCTGAGTCTCTGAACACAGGATAACGTGGGGAGGAAACTCCCCGTCAGCGGTGTGAACCCGTTCTAGCTCCACGGTTGCTCCGTACCCGCCTTCATCAGCCAGTTCCACACTCGCACAGGCAATGCCTCCCGCACCGAGATCCTTGAACCCCACGCGTCCAAGCGCTCGGAGGTCTTTCAGCTTTTTAAACAGTTCATTCGAGCTTTTTATCAAGTGCCTGCCTAAAAAGGCATTGGGCTCCTGAACTGCTCCCTTGTTTTGCTCATGCTTTTCGCTTTGCAGCTCAAAACTGGCAAAACTCGCCCCGCCAAAACCGCTGTTGTCAGTCGGTTTCCCCACGAGAATGAGATCACTTCCATCTGAGTCCGGGGGAGCGCAGGAATGGACGAGGCCTTCCTCCTCCATAACCCCCAGTGTTACCACAGTAACCAAACAGTTTTCATTGTACCCGGGGTCGAACTGCAAGCCGCCTCCGATGTTGGGAACACCGATGGGATTGCCATATCCGGCTATGCCGGAGACAACCCCCTCATATATCCATTTATTCTTCGGGAGGTCCACACTGCCAAACCGTAGATCATCGGCAATGGCTACAACATCGGCTCCCATGCAGCAGACGTCACGAACATTCCCGCCGACCCCTGTTGCTGCTCCCTCATATGGCACCAGCTGGCTGGGGTGGTTATGCGATTCATGACTCATTACCGCCGCATACCCTCTGCCGGTGTTATCCACTGCAACTCTGATAACACCTGCATCCTCTTTTGCCCCCAGAATTACATGCTCCCCCTCGGTAGGAAACAGTTTAAGATAGGGACGGCTGCTTTTATAGGAACAATGCTCAGAGCCTTCAATACCGAATAATATCAACTCGGCAAGTGTCGGTGGCCTGTGGAGTATCTCCTGTTGAAGCTGGCGGGCCTCCTGGATGGTCAGACCAATTGCCTGGCTTTCTAACAGGCGGGAAAGTTGGTTATCTGGCATGTCACTCATGTCATAAACAGGGAAAGGAAGTGATTCCTCCATCGACAGTTCTCCTCGGTGTATAATCAGTGGATAAACAGGCAGGCCCCGGTTTTCCCGGGGCCTGCAGTCTGACAGCACAGATCATGTCTGTACTGCATGGTATTCAGTTTTATGGTACTAAGGGTCTTTCTTCTGTTTTTTCTTAGAGCGTAGCTCAAGGTTCTCCCTCTCGTGAAAGTAGTACAGGTACTTATACACAATTATGTGCAAATATGCAACAAGGAAAGGGAGAATTTTTCCCGTTTAATAAAATACAAACCGGATATGTTGCACAAATAGCTATAAATGCAACATATAAAGGAGGGAGTTGCTCAGAGGTGCGGGGTCCACTGAAACTGCCTCATGTCGATTACACCATGCTCATCAACTATGACACCTTCTTCCTGTAGCAGAGAGCATTGCAGTTCATACCCTTTTCCCGGCGGCAGGAGGATTTCCCCCTGCTTCGAGACAACCCGATGCCAGGGAAGATCATACCGGCGGGAGGCAGCGTGCAGCAGACGGGCGACCTGACGAGCAGCATGGGGGGAGCCGGCAAGGAATGCCACATCCCCGTACGAGAGGACACTGCCCTTTGGTATACTGGTAATAACACTGATACAGCGTCTGGAAAAATCGGTCATGTTTCTCCCTCTCCGGTGGTGATCATGCGAGGCAGCTGTAGGGGAGTATACTACCAGAAAGGGGTACGGGAAAACCGGCACACACCTCCTGAGAAGGTCTTTAATTTTTTTGCCCTACCATATAGAATAGACGGACTTGCGGACACGAAAATCGTTACAGGAGCAATTCTATATGGATATTGATATTAAAAATCTTCATCCGCTTGAGGTGCAGGTGCTCCGTCATGTGCACCCCGGGGAAGAGATAACTGCAGAGAGACTGGAAGAGGAACTGCAATTCAAGGTCGGACAATGTAATCAGGCTTTCAGCTGGCTCAGTGCCAAGGGTCTGATCGAGCAGAGCAGCAGCATTACTCGTGTTGTCTATGAGCTCACCGAGCTCGGCCGATTTCAGGCAGAGCACGGGTTTCCTGCCCAGCGCATGTTTTCCTACATACAGGAGCAGGGTCCCCAGCCGCTTCCAAAGCTCGCCAAAGAGCTTAATCTGGAACAACGCGAGGTTGGCTCATCCTTCGGGCAGCTGTCCAAGGCAGGAGTCTTTGCCATGGATGACCAGAAACGGGTAATGCTTCTCTCCGAAGCTTTGCCCAAACAGTATGAACTGATTGAGCAGCTGCTCAGCCGGGCGATGTCTGCACCGCTTTCGGAAGATGAATTGACTGCTGAAGAGAATAAGGTCATAAAGACCATCAGCAAGAAGCGTGGCGCGGCGGGGGTTCCCTTTAAGATTGTTGAGCGCGAGCTCATTGCTTATCAGCTGACCCCGGCAGGCGAAGAGATGAAACAAACAGTAATTGATGCCGGGCTCACCGGTGAGGAGCTTGGGGCAGTAACTCCATCACTTTTAGCTTCAGGGAAATGGCGCGGGAAGACCTTCCGCAGTTACTCACTGTCGACTCCACCTAGCAGAGTATTGCTGGGCAGGAAAAATCCCTATGGGCAATATCTGCAGTGGGTCAAGGACAAATTGATATCACTTGGTTTTCAGGAGTTTGACGGGCCGCTCGTGGAAAGTGAATTCTGGAATGGTGATGCTCTGTTCATGCCTCAGTTCCACAGTGCCCGTGACATACATGATGTCTACTATGTTGAGAATGCATCACATGCAAAAAAGATAGAACAGCCCTATCTTGATCAGGTTGCTGCTGTCCATGAAGACGGCTGGAACACCGGAAGCAGAGGGTGGGGGTACTCCTTTGATCATGAATTTACCCGCCGCCAGGTGATGCGGTCCCAGGGGACAGTGCTCTCTGCGAAGCAGCTGCCAGAGGCGGAAATTCCGGGGAAGTATTTTGGCGTTGCCCGCTGCTTTCGCTACGACCAGGTTGACGCAACTCATGGAGCGGACTTTTATCAGACTGAAGGAATTGTGCTTGGAGAAGAGGTAAACCTCAAGACACTTCTCGGGCTGTTGAAGATGTTTGCCGAAGAGGTTGCCGGAGCTGAAGATATCCGCTATGTTCCCGGTTATTTTCCTTTTACCGAGCCGTCGATTGAAGTTCACATCAAGCATCCTGAACTGGGATGGTTCGAGCTCGGCGGCAGCGGCATTTTCCGTCCCGAAGTAACAAAAGCTCTCGGGGTGGATGTGCCGGTACTGGCCTGGGGGCTGGGGATTGACCGGATGGCCCTTATGCATCTGGGGTTGAATGACCTGCGTGAGTTGTTTACACCGGATATTGAAAGTGTGCGTTTGAGGAGAGGAAACTAGTATGCCGAAAATCGAGATTGCAGCAGAAAACTTTTACCAGTTAACTGGTAAACGCTACAGCGACAGCGAGCTAGAGAATATTCTCCCGGTTGCAAAGGCGGAACTTGACGGGCGGGATGACGAAGAGGGCACGCTCAAGATCGAGCTGAATGATACCAATCGTCCCGACTTATGGTCTGCGGCCGGCCTTGCACGTCAGCTTCGCAGCTATACTGGCGGTGAGAAGCGTATGTATGATTTCTTTTCTACCGCAGAGGAGAGTTTTGACTGTGAGGACAGAGTTGTCGAGGTGGATCCTGAGCTCAAAGAGGTGCGCCCCTTTATTGCCGCCTTTGCCGTACGGGGGAAACCGGTAGATGATGCTACCCTCCGTGACTTGATACAGACTCAGGAGAAACTGTGTTGGAACTTCGGCCGCAAGCGGCGCTCGATTGCTATGGGTATGTACCGCAGTGATCTGTTTCAGTACCCGGTGCAGTATGTGGCAGCCGACCCCGATTCGGCGCGGTTCACCCCACTGCAGATGGATGAGGAGCTCTCTCTTCGGGAGATTGTTGAAAAGCACCCGAAGGGACAGGAGTTTGGACACATCGTCTCAGAACTTGCGTCCTATCCTTTTTTAACAGATTCTTCGGGAAAAGTGCTGAGTTTTCCACCGGTTATCAACAGTGCAGAGATCGGGGCAGTACAAACTGAAGATGAAAACCTTTTTATTGAGATGACGGGAACGGAGTTGAGAGATCTGCTGCTAGCGACATCCATCGCGGCCTGCGATATGGCCGATGCAGGTTTCGAGATTCTCCCAGTGAAAATTGTCTATCCGTATGATACGGAGTTCGGTAGAGAAATCGTGTGTCCCTACTACTTCCAGGACCCGGTTGCAGCTGACATCGACTATATTCAGCGGCTGCTTGGTAAAGAGGTGCCTGCTCAGCAGATGGAAGAGGCCTTGAACCGGATGGGTATTCATGTAGTCAGCGATGAGGCAAAGCTCTATTTAACAGTGCCTGAGTACCGTAATGACTTCTTACACCCAGTAGATGTTGTTGAAGATGTCATGATTGGCCATGGGCTTGAGCACTTCACCCCGGTCATGCCGAATGAGTATACCGTTGGGCGTCTCAGTTCAACAGAGGTCTTCTCGCGAAAGGTGAAAGATATTCTTATCGGGATGGGCTTTCAGGAAATGATGTACAATTATCTGGGCTCGAGAAAGGATTACATTGATAAGATGCAGATCGACGGCGAGTCTCTTATTAAAATCGCCAACCCGATGACCGAGAATTACGAATACGTACGCGGATCGATACTGCCCTCCCTGCTGGAGTCAGAGAGTGTTTCTGCCAATGCAGTCTACCCCCACCACATATTCGAGGTTGGTAAAATTGCCTACCTGGATGCAGATGATGTCTCCGGTACAACGACCCGCAATGCGCTTGGGTTTATGTCGGCGGACAGCGGTATCGGGTTTAATGAAATAAACAGTACCCTCTCCGCTCTCATGTTTTATCTTAACCTTGATTACACGCTGCAAGAGGCTCGTGATCCGCGCTTTATTCCAGGGCGGTCGGGAGAAATCTACTCGCGTGGAAATCGGGTCGGCCTCTTCGGTGAAGTGCATCCGGCTGTTCTTGAACAGTGGGGGATCCAAATGCCTACTGCTGCCTGTGAAATTGACCTGGATCTGTTGCTGGAGAACTGAATGAGAGCCATGCTTCCCAATGGCTATTCTTCAGGCAGTGCTGCCTTGGCACCTGTAATGGTGAAACCGTCCAAAGAGATCTCAGGCAGGGTGTAATCCAGGGGTAGGAGACCTCTCCCGTACAGCGCATATTGCAGCGACTCATTCTCGACTTGGGGCTGCAGGTCGAGCATCTCGCTGTCTTTCGGAGGGCCTGTATCCACCGGGAGCTGCAGTATGGCTGGAAGATCATTCCCATCCTTGATGAGTTCCTCTGGAAGCTCTGAAACTGCAGCGACAAGGTTTTGCTCTCTGGTCAACTGAATAAGCACACCGCGACCGGAGCGTTGCAGAATGTGAAAAGGAGTTGCAATGAGCACATCATCTTCAATGACAGCCATATTCAAGGGTAAGTCCTCTTTGAGTTCCTGCAGGAAGGCCTTTGATCCCTGACAGATAAGCACTTGCGCGTCCAATTCCATAAGCCGTGAACTGACATCCGGTTGCTGCTCGGGATCAAAATGTCTCTGTCGCTCAGCGATGGAGATGACAGTAAAACTCATTGGGTCAAGCTCGTAGGCCTTGCTTCGCGAATTGTCAATCGCGAAACGGGTGCTGGGGGTGAACGGCTTGGTTACACAGGAGGCTGCCATAACTACAGCTATGAGTACAGCTGCCACGGCGCAAGAAAACCCCTTTACTGATTGCTTCATATGCTTCCTTGATTCAGGTCTTGTCTGAGAAGAGCTTATTGAACGCTTCTTTCGCGCGTGCCTTTTCTTCAGCAGCCCGCATTGCTGAGCTTTGACTAGCAACCGAGAGAGAAAAGTAGTCACAGAAATTCGCTCGTTCCTTGTCCGTTACAGGTTCTGAGATGGGTTCCCGGCATTCATGTGCTGCCCCGGTATCATAAAACCTGCAGTTTTTACAGATTTTCACATTATTGCCGCATGCGCGGCAGAGGGTACTGCGGTGTATTGGTTCTGATTGTGGAATTTCGGCTCCACAGAAAAAACAAACTCCCATGGACGCATTGTAAAACCTGTTAGGGTTTTTGGCAATGCAACGTTCTTGGTGAGAGGCCTTTTCATGGTATACTGAGGGTGAAAGGAGGCGAGCAATGCGCAAAGCACTACAGCAGATTGCACAGAGTGTTCTTTCAGAAGTGAATCGTGATTTTGTCTCCAATCCGTTCCCCCGGAGACGGGAGTGCATCACCATCTCTCTTCGCGTGGCAAAAGAGGCTGCAGTTGACGATGTCTGGCTGCGTGGTCTCTCAGACGGCATTGTTTTTCGCATGAGAATGGACCGCGGCAAGCGGGGCTCCTTGTTTCGGTATTATACTGTCGGGATAGAGATGGCCTGCCAAACATTGTCGTATCGGTTTGAGATAAAAAGCGGGCAATACTATCTCTATTATACAGCTCGCGGTACGCAGACCGTACCTCCCCCGGAAGATGCTGATTTTGTGATCATTGCTGATATTTCCTACCCAGAATGGGTAGCCGGAGCTGTGTTCTACCAGATCATTCCGGACAGGTTTAACAGTGGAGACCCCAATGTGGGGGTACAAGATGACGAGTATCAGTTTGACGGAGTCTCCGTACAGACTGTGAGCTGGGATGAAGCTCCTCCTGAGTACGATGAAGGCAGATGTCTTGATTTTTACAATGGAGATCTAGCCGGTATTGGCCAATCAATCCCCCATTTCCAGAGTCTGGGAATTGATGCCCTGTATCTCACACCGATTTTTTCAGCACGCACCAATCATAGGTATGACTGTATCGACTACTTCCAGGTTGATGAGCATCTAGGAGGCAACTCTGCTCTGGAAAGTCTGATGGGTCGATTGCACAGCCGCGGAATACGGGCAATTCTTGATCTCTCCATCAATCATACCGGAATTGAGCATCCGTGGTTTAAGAAAGCGTATGAGAACCCCTCCTCCCCGGAAGCAGATTATTATTATCTTCAGTCTGACGGCACGTTTGTCTACTGGTGGGATATTCCGACTCTGCCGAAACTAAATTACGGTTCTCAGCAGCTGAGAAACCTCATGTGGGAAAACGAAAACGCTCTAGTTAGATACTATGTAAAACCGCCGTATTGTGTCGATGGTTGGCGTTTTGATGTTGCTTCTGAAGTGGGAAGATGGGATGATGATCAATACTGTGAATTAGTTTGGAGGGGAGTGCGCAGAGCAGTGAAGGCGATAAACCCGCAAGCCTATATTCTCGGAGAGCACTGGGAGGATAGTACTAGCTACTTGCAGGGAGATCAGTGGGATGGTGTTATGAACTATGCCGGTTCAGGACGTCCCCTGCGTTCCTGGCTGGGTGAATTGGATCGGTTTCTTATGGAAAACTGGGGTCACGATCCAGTAAAAACAACACCATACACTGCCGAGCAGCTTGCCCAGGCTCTCACCCAGTATATCTGTAAGCTTCCCAACCAACTGGTGTTTGTCCAGTTTAACCTCATCGACTCCCATGATACGCCTCGAGTGCATCACCATGCAGCCGTTTACCGCTGGAATCTGTATGCAGGAGCCGTGATGCTGCTTTTTACCCTCCCGGGAGCTGTTTGCTACCTGTACGGTGATGAAGTGGGCCTTGCCGGTCATCCTCACAGCGTAGAAGGAGCTCGGTACCCGATGCAATGGGACAAGAAGAAGTGGAATATGGAACATTTCCAGCTCTACTCCGCCCTCGGGAAGATTCGATCTGATTTCCGTGAGCTGTTTGCCTTTGGAGCTTTCTGCATACTTCTGGCACAGGGGGACACACTCGCCTGTGCCCGATTATACCGCGGGAGGGCTGTAGTAACTGTTGTCAACCGTTCGCCTGAAGTATCAGATATTTCAGTGCCGGTCGGGCGGATCGGCGCTGTGTCCGCATCCTCCCTGCTCGGAGGGGAAGAGCCGACAGTTTCGAAAGGAAAGCTCAGTGTTCACCTGGAACCAGAACAATCGGCCCTCATACTGTGCGAATGTGAAAACTGATGGGAACTTTCAGAAGGAAAGCAGTTCACCGTAACGGTCCATTTCTCCTGTGTCATAGGCATCTTTTTGCATAATCGGAGTTTTCCCGTCTCCCTGGTAGCGCGGTATGATGTGAATGTGCAGGTGGGGAATTTCCTGACCCGAAGCAGAGCCGTTATTAATCATGATGTTGAAACCGTCCATGTTCAGAACCTGCTGCATCCGTTGCGCAGCCGTTCTTGCTACACAGATCAGATGTCCGAGTTCAGCTTCCGGGCAGTCGATAATCGTCTCATATTCCTGTTTGGAGATAACCAGTGCATGCCCCTTGTTTATGGGAGACAGATCGAGGATTACCACGCAGTGATCATCTTCGTGTAACTTTACCGAGGGAATTTCACCGGTGACAATTTTGCTAAACAGTGTTGCCATGTAACACTCCTTTTTCCTTTTGATAAAGTCATGCCTGAGTACCATAGTATACCACAAGCGGCTTGCTCGTCCATGGAGAACGCAGTGGTAGTCGGCTCTCCATGGGAAAAGGGGCAACTATTTGATAGAGAAGGGATTGAAAAAAAATTCTAACTGTACTACACTCCTTCCTCGATACCAGTGGTATCTTTTTGGTGCAACTACGGACCGTCTGTGAGCACCTGCGTTTGAGTTAAGACCTTTCCGGGATCATATTCAACCAAAGATAGCTACTGCAAAAGGCCTCTGGACCCACCGTTTGCTGGGGGGTTCAGCGTCCGATTGATACGGTACGAGAACATGAATAAAACCTATTATTACATAGAGAGAGGGAAAATATGCCAGAATTAAGCAAAATGCGGAACATCGGTATTAGTGCACATATCGATTCAGGTAAAACAACACTCACCGAGCGTATGCTGTTTTACTGCCATCGAATACACGCGATCCATGAGGTGCGGGGAAAAGATGGTGTCGGAGCTACCATGGATTCTATGGAGCTTGAGCGTGAGCGCGGCATTACTATTGCCTCTGCTGCAACCAATGTTTCGTGGAAAGATTATGCGATCAATATTATTGATACGCCCGGGCACGTTGACTTTACTATAGAAGTTGAACGTTCATTGCGCGTACTTGACGGAGCAGTGCTCGTGCTCTGCTCAGTGGGCGGAGTACAGTCTCAGTCCATTACCGTCGACCGGCAGATGAAGCGCTACAACGTGCCGAGGATTGCCTTTATCAATAAGTGCGACCGCACCGGAGCAAACCCGTATAAAGTGAAAGACCAGCTGATAAACAAACTTGGTCATAATGCAGTGCTGATGCAGATTCCCATCGGGCTTGAGGACAAGCTCGAGGGGTTAGTAGACCTGGTCACTATGCAGGCTATCTACTTCGACGGTCCAGAAGGCGGCATTCTTCGATATGAAGAGATTCCAGAGAGTCTGAAGAAAGAGGCTGAAGAGCGTCGTGAAGAGATGCTTGATGCGCTATCAATGATTTCGGATGAGCTGATGGAAGCCATGCTTGAGGGAGAGGTGACCGAAGAGTTGATTCAGAACGCTGTACGCAAGGGAACGTTGTCACTTGATCTTACTCCGGTATTTATGGGTTCTGCCTATAAAAACAAGGGAGTGCAGACCCTGATGGACGCAGTGGTAGACTATCTCCCCAATCCAACTCAGGTTGTCAACAAAGCATTGGACCTCGACAACGATGAGACTGAAGTAATTGTCTCTCCGGGGGACGATAAGAAGACTGTGGCGCTTGCCTTCAAGCTGGAAGACGGGCAGTACGGACAGCTTACCTATATCCGCATCTATCAGGGAATGATCAAAAAGGGAGCTGAACTGGTGAACTCCCGTTCCAGGAAGCGCTTCAAGGTTGGGAGGCTTGTTAAGATGCACGCCAACAGCATGGAAGATCTCGCTGAGGCCGGCAGCGGTGATATCGCCGCATTGTTCGGCATTGACTGTGCTTCCGGCGATACCTTCTGTCACCCGGACTTGAACTATTCAATGACCAGTATGTATGTACCTAACCCGGTTATTACGCTTGCTGTGAGCCCGGTTGACAAGAGCTCTGCCGACAACATGGCCAAGGCGCTTAATCGCTTCACCAAGGAAGATCCGACTTTCAGAACCTATGTTGATCCTGAATCGAATCAGACTATTGTTCAGGGAATGGGTGAGCTGCACCTCGAAGTCTATATCGAGCGCATGAAGCGTGAGTACAAGGCAGAAGTCGAGACCGGCCAGCCCCAGGTTGCATATCGCGAGGCAATCAGCCAGCGTGCAGACTTTAATTATACACACAAGAAGCAGACCGGTGGTTCGGGGCAGTTTGCCCGAGTAGCCGGTTTCATTGAACCCAATGAGGAGAGCAACTACGAATTTGTGAATAAGATTAAGGGAGGGGCTATCCCCACCGAATATATTCCGGCGTGTGACAAGGGCTTCCAGCTTTCCATGGATAAAGGGACCCTTATCGGGTTTCCGATTGTCAATATCCGAGCAACCCTCGAAGACGGGCAGTCCCATGCCGTGGACTCCTCTGATCAGGCTTTCCAGACGGCTGCCGTAGGTGCCTTTCGTGAGGCCTATGAACGGGCTAAGCCGATTATTCTTGAACCGATCATGAAGGTAAGTATAGAAGGACCGACTGAATTCCAGGGGAACATCTTCGGAACCATAAACCAAAGAAGAGGGCTGATTGTTAGTTCGGCTGAAGATGGAGCATTCTGTAATGTTGATGCTGAAGTCCCCCTGAGTGAAATGTTTGGGTTTTCAACAGTCATCAGATCCCTGACACAGGGGAAGGCTGAGTATACGATGGAATTTGCCAAGTACGGCAAAGTTCCCCAGTCCATTGCTGAAGAGCTGATAAAAGAGTATCAGGAAAAACGCCGAAAGGAATCGGGCAAATAGTAGCCTGACAGGCATCCTGGAGTCGGTTTTGAAAAAACCGATTGGTAGTGCAGCCGGGAAATAAGCTGTGGTACAATGTACAAAAGAAAGTTGGAGGAAACCATAGATGGTCAAAGAGGAATTAAACAGGAGAAGTCCGCTGAGAATTTTTGAGAAGTCGATTCACGGCGGGCTTGGGAAAGGGAATCTCGGCGTAATAGCGGCGAAACACGGTATTGGCAAGACAGCTTGTCTGGTTCATATGGCAACTGACAAGCTGTTTCGAAACGAGCACGTAATCCATATTTCCTTCTCACAGAATGTGAATCATGTCATTTCCTGGTATGAAGATATATTCTCCGAGATATCAACGAAACGCGAACTGAGCGAATCAATGAAGGTGCATGATGAAATCACCAAGAATCGTGTGATTATGAACTTCAGTCAATCAAATGTGTCGGTAGAACAAATTCTCAACAGTCTCACTGCTATGATCAAAGATGGCGGATTTTCGGCTGATGCCGTCTTCATTGACGGGTACAGAATGACAGTGGAAGACCACGACTCGATGGAAAAGATTAAGGAATTTGCCAATCAGATGAATTTGGAAGTCTGGTTCAGTGTCTCCCCGCTTTCAGATGAGGAGAAATTTGACGAACACGGGGTGCCCAACGAACTTGGCAAGGTTGAGGATCTTATTGATGTGCTCATTGGTCTCAAACATCAGGGTGACCATGTCATCATGACAGCAGTAAAAGTACACGGGGAACGTCAACCGACCAAGCTGGCACTGGAACTTGATCCAAAAACGATGTTGATAACTGAGGAGTCCTGATTACTGGGATCCTAGACCATGTCGAGAGGGGAGAGCAGAGTCTCTCCTCTTTTTTTATACCCAGACAGAAGGGGGAAGGTCCGGCTCACTGACAAGCAGGACTTGTGCGTAGGCTTCGATGCTCTCTCCTGTTCCCACTGGTCCCAGTCCCTCGGCTGTTTTTGCTTTCACTGAAATTTGGGAAGGAGATATGTGTGCTGCGTAAGCCAGAGAATCACGGACCTGTTCACGGTAGGAAGAGAATTTAGGTGTCTCCAGTACAACCGTGGCGTCTATGTTTCCTATTTCAAAGCCTTCAGACCGCAGTTGTGTGCACACAATGGTAAGAAGATCAAGGCTGCGGGCATCTTTCCAACGGGGGGAGCTCGGAGGGAAATGGGTTCCGATATCCCCGAGTGCTGCAGCTCCAAGCAGAGCATCAATAATGGCGTGAGTGAGCACATCACCATCTGAGTGTGCATCTTCACCCTTGGATGCAGGAAGCTCGATTCCCCCAAGGATAAGCGCCCTACCGGCGGTTAGCCGATGGGAATCCCAACCAAAACCGACATTCACGACAATCTCTCCAAATCACGGTAGTAGGTGATTTTTATGTTATTTGGATCACCGGGGACAATGAAGACTGTTCCTCCCCAGTCAGTAAGCACCTCGGTATCGTCTATATACTCTTTGTTATTCTGTTGGGCTAATCTGTGGGCCTCAAGTATTTCGGCATAACGGAACACCTGCGGAGTCTGTACCTCTACGATGGCCTCTCGAGAATGGTGCGAAGTGATATGTCCATCATCATCAATAGTCTTCAAGGCGTTCCGAGAAAACAGGCCAGGGGCCGCAGCCCCGGTGCTGAGAGCTTTCTCCAAGGTAGCTTTGATAAGGGTCGGGGTGATCCAGGGTCTAGCCCCGTCATGGATGAAAACCATCTCGGGAGAGAGGGAGGCGAGGTCTCTCAGTCCGTTGTAGACTGATTCCTGTCTGGTGTTCCCACCCTTTGTCCAGCTCAGCATATGATCAGGAAGCTTGAGTTTCCGGACTATATGTTCCAGAAGTGCCCTGCTTTCACCTGTATCGTCCATGGGGTAGGTTACCAGGATATGTTCAACTTCACTGAGCTCAAGGAACGCCTCAACGGCGTGCTGCAGAACGCTAGAACCCTCCAAAGGCATCAGTTCTTTCTTCTGATGGGTATATGTATGGTTAAAGCGTCTGCTGAGACCTGCAGCGGTAATAAGGGCAGCGGCCTTCATAGGATTTTTCAGTTACTCGCGTTCAAGACGCTCAAAGATCATCTGTTCAACTTCGAGCATAGGTTTGTCAAGCGAAAAAGAAATTTCAGCGGTGAGTATTTTTAATGCATTATCATAGAGCTTGCGTTCCTGGACAGGAAGTTCCTTAACCTTGCTGCGGTGATACAGGGCCTGAACCACTGACGCAATAGAGGTTACCGTCCCCTCTTTGAGCAGGTCAAGGTTCATCTGGTAGCGCATTTTCCAGTCTATTGTCACCGGCTCATACGTACCTGAGATAGTCTCAAGTGCTTTCTTCGCCTCTTTTGGCTTCACGATGGCGCGGATACCCAATTCTGCAGACTTCTTGACCGGTATCATGACGGTCATATCTGTTACGTCAAGGTAGATGATATAGTATAATATCTCTTTTCCCTTGAACGTCTTGCTTTGTATATCCTTGATGAGGCCAACACCTTGCAGCGGGTAAACGACGTGGCCACCTATGGGAAACAGCTTCTCTTCAGTTTTGTCGGGTGAATTGGATTTTTTTTCTACAGAGTTCATGGGGTCATTCTACTTAAAATCACCGGGATAGTCAAAGGGGTAGGATTCACGTATAATCAAGTTATGAAACGAAAAAGAGCTGCAGGTGTGTTATTACACCCAACATCACTTCCCGGACCGTTTGGAATCGGTGATCTGGGAAAAGAAGCGTACGTGTTTGCTGACTTTCTTGCGGCGGCTGGAGCAAAACTGTGGCAGCTGCTTCCCCTCGGTCCGACAGGATATGGAAACTCCCCCTATGCCGCCCGCTCTTCATTCGCTGGTAATGAACTGCTCATCAGTGCTCAACTGCTGCACGAGCAAGGCCTGTTGACGGCAGAAGAACTTGCCTCTCATCCGCAGTTCCCTGATGGTTGGGTTGATTTCCAACAGGTAGAACAGTGGAAAATGCGTATCCTGCGCTTAGCTGCCAACCGGTTTCTTACAGAACTTGACCACAAAGAGCGCAGTGAGGAACGTACTGCGTTCAAACAGTTTTGCACTCAGCATCGTCACTGGCTCGATGATTACGCCTTGTTTATCAGTTTATGTGAAGCATATCAGGATTCCCGCTGGTATGAGGTGTGGGAAGAGGATATCGCATTCCGCAAACCGGAAGCCCTGGAACGCTGGCAGACTGAAAAGCAGCAGGATATACAGCAAAGAAGGGTAATGCAGTATTTTTTCTTTACCCAGTGGCAGGCACTGAGAAACTACGTCAATAACCTTGGAATCGAAATAATCGGTGATATTCCGATCTTTGTTGCTGCTGACAGTGCCGATGTCTGGGCTCACCTGCAGTTGTTTAAAACCGACCATGCAGGCTCGTTTTCAGCAATTTCAGGGGTGCCGCCTGACTTTTTCAGCAGCACCGGACAGTTGTGGGGCACTCCTGTGTATGACTGGGAGGAGAATAGGAAAGAGCACTTTGCCTGGTGGCTGCAACGAATAGACGCGGCTTTACTGCTCTCTGATATTATCAGAATTGATCATTTCAGAGGGTTTGCTGCCTGCTGGGAGGTTCCTGCAGGAGAGAAGACTGCCGAGCGAGGACAGTGGGTTCCTGCTCCCGGGGAAGAACTGTTTTCCGCTATTCGACAGCATCGGGGCGAACTGCCGATTATCGCAGAGGATCTGGGTGTCGTCACTCCCGATGTCGAAAAGCTACGAGATTCACATAATCTTCCCGGTATGAAAGTATTACAGTTTGCGTTCGACTGGGTAGAACCGGGAAAGCTTGATCCTACGAACGCGTTTCTTCCTCACAACTATGGGCACAATTGTGTTGCCTACACCGGCACACACGATAATGATACAACAGCTGGCTGGTATACAAAGCTGCCTGAAGGGGAAAGGGACTTAGTCCGCCGTTACCTTGCCCGCGGTGATGAGGATATTGTCTGGTCTATGATGCGCCTGCTTATGCGTTCTGCTGCCAGGTATACAGTGTTTCCCATGCAGGACCTGCTGGAGCTCGGGGGCGATTGCCGTATGAACAAGCCTGCTACTGTGGGGGAGGAGAACTGGACATGGCGTCTTCTTCCCGGGGCAGCAGACGAGCAGTTGGCTGCGCGGTTTCGGGAGATGGTTGAACTCTACGGGAGGGGATTGTGAGGAAAACGATGATGTCACTTTGTCCCTTCACAGCGCATATTTCCCTGGGAATGCCGATACAGGTGCGTGTGAACTGTGCCGCAGGAGAGGAACTCCTAGTTCACGTGCGCTGACCGAAACCAGGACGAGGAAGAACCTTGTTTATCCGCTGTGCTGTAAGGAAGTGACTACTGCGTAGCCTGTTTTTTTTGCAGGTCACAATACAAGGACTGACCGATTCACGTGGGGAGATGTTTTTTCGGATGTTGTAGCGGTGTATCTACCAGAATGAAACTGCCGTTACGAGGCTGTGTTGTTCTAAACAGTTCTACAACACGTGGATGGATGAGCACATCCCTGGAACTAGAGCCTCTGGGACGTATCTCCTGAGGGATCAAGCCTCATACGTTTGAAGGGGTGAATGTTCAGGAGATTAGGATACCAGCCCTTAAGAACATCAGTGTCCACAAAATTTATTGAAACCCCGTGAGAGATGGGAATAACAGCGGCGGTATCAAGAAGCAGCTGCTCAGCTTCAGCAAATGTCTCATACCGCTTTTCCTCATTTTCCTGTCTGAGCGCGTTCTCGATAAGTGCATCATATTCACTGTTGCTGTAAGAACCCGGATTAAAAGAACTGTCCGAAGTCCAGAGGCTCAGAAAGCTGTAGGGGTCATAAAAGTCACCTATCCAGGTTAAGTACGCCATTGCATAGGGGTGATCGGTCTTATCAATGTAGTAGGAAAAGGGTACCACATCTATGACGATGGTAATACCTAGCTCCCGACTCCACACATCGGTAATGATGTCGGTCATCTCCTCGAGACGCGCGTTCGGATAGATTGCAATTTCCATCAACGGCAGGCCTTCACCTTCAGGATGTCCGGAACGCCTGAGCAAACGCATGGCTTCCTGACGATCGCGCTCGGTAATACCGTTGTTTCCATGATACGAATAGTCTTGAGGCACGAGAGAATCGGTTTTAAAGACTGAAGCTGATGCGCCGCGGACTTCGTCCCATGGTATCAGCAGAGCCATAGCGCGCCTTACTTCAGGATCAGCATACGGGCCCCTCTCCGCTGAAAAATAGAAAAAACTTGTTGAATATTCAGGAAACACCTGGAGGTGGTCCCGATCAAGCAGGAGCGAAATATCCAGGTATGTCTCCGACCAGTGGACGAGTCCCTCAGAAAATTCAGAAACGAGCTGCATTGATGACTGACGCAGCTCAACACGAATTGATTCCAGTTTCACCGCTGAACTGTCCCAGTAATGGGGATTCTGTTCAAAAAAGAGCTGTTCATCGGAGTGCTCAGAGATGGTGAACGGCCCGCTGCTGATAAAATTGTCAGGGTTTGGTTTGCCCTCTTCAGTGAGGTTGTACGGGTGTACAGGGGCAAAGGCATGGTGGCAGAGGATTTTCATCAGGTAGGGTGAAGGTGTGATCAGTTCAATTTCGAGGGTGTATAGATCCTTGAGACGGATCCCGACTGATGCGGGGTCATTGTTCAATCCTTTTCGATATTTTTTCACGCCTTTGACCATATCCAAAAGGCTTGCCATATCCCCCGGGTTGTCAGGTGCAAGCATGTGGAGCCATGAGTCGCGATAGGTTTTTGCCGTTATCTTATCTCCGTTACTGAAGCGGGCATTCCTCCTGACTTTGATTGTCCATGTTCTTTGATCGTCAGAGGGAGTGATCGAAGAAGCGTTTCCCGGTATCGGTTGCATTGTTTCTGGATCATACACTACCAGCCCTTCAGTGATTGCGGTAAAAATCTGGGCACTGTTGATGTTGGTGGACTTGTGAGGGTGAAAGGAGAGCGGTTCTTCGTTGGTATCAAACGCAGTAACGAGCTGCTGCTGGTTGATCAGGTCGGTCGCAGAGTGTATTTTGTCCGGCACAGCGCTGTACAAGGGGGTCACAGCTGAAAGCAGCAGAAATACTGCCGCTGCCATGCATGCAAATACTCTGTTTTGTATGCTCATGCGCGTTCGCATCCGCGGGCTCCTTTACCAAGGCAGTATAGACCATTTTACCTATCAATGGAAGAGAACTGTAGTAATCAAGAGGGCTTTATGACAGGGTCAAGTTAAATCGAGTGACGTAAGGAGAAATTGAGCTACCTGATCAATCTCTTGTTCATACTGAGGATGGCGCCGGGCTGTCCTGTGAAACGCCTCAAGGATATGGTCCCTTGTAAACCGAATGTCTGTCAGTGAATGAGTGAAATCCTCTATGAGTTCGGGCATAAGAGCGTCTGAGAAGACCTTCGTATCCACTATCATTCCTGCTTTTGTATCGAAATGAACACTGATCGATCCCCAGTTGAATCGCTTCGTGATCTCGTATTGAAATTGAGGTGTCTTTCCGAAGCGCCACTGCCAATCTGCCATCTGTTCGTAGTACGTTTGCAAGTGGGGAACGCTGCTGACCATATCATAGGTCAGATAGGTAATGTCGCATTGATCATCATAGGTGGAAAAAAATTCAGCCACCAGGGCGCTGCACAATGCATCGTGAGTAATGCCCGGGTTGTAATCAATAAGGTTTGTCACTCGTGACTTGACTGATTTTACTCCCTTTGCAGACAGTTTATCCTCGTCTGGGGTCAGGTAGTGGTTGAGACGTCCCATGTCCGTATTGATGAGGATCGTTCCATGGTGAAAGGCCCTGTCCTGTGCAAGCTTGAAAGCACTTCCGGAAAACTTTTTTCCATCAACGACCAGATCATTCCGCCCTGATGCTTCGGTATTGATGCCTAAGCGGTTCAGCGCAGCAATGATTATCTCATTGTTCCGCTCCTTGCTATAGCTGCTCCTGCTGGACATGAAGGTGAAATTGGTATTGCCCAGGTCATGGTAGACCGCCCCTCCGCCGCTCTGACGGCGGGCCAGTTTTACTCCTTCTGCTTCCATTGCCGCCAAATTGCATTCCCGCCATGGGTTCTGGTAACGCCCAATGACGACAACGGGGTTGTTACGCCATAAAAAGAGGACATTAGTCTTCGGATCCATTTCATGAAAAATCCAGTTCTCTGTTGCCAGATTGAGCCATGGATCAAACTCTTTTGCAAAGAATACCTGTATTGAACTCAATAGTTTCACGCCTCCCGAAGTTTGCACTCATCATACCGAGAGGACCGCTCATTGGCAAGGCAGGCATGGGTAATGCCTATTGGCCCTGCCACAGCGGTGTGGTATAACTTGTGGATATGAATATCATTCTGTTTGAGAGACCGCCTAAAGACGGGATTATTCCCCGCAGCGATCCCAGGGCACAGCATATTGTCAAAGTCTTGAGAGCCCGCGCTGGTGATGAGATACTGCTCGGTCTGATTAATGGACCGTATGGTTTAGCTCGTATTCTATCTATTGACGAGCAGGCTGTGACCGTTTCCTGGGAGCCGAGCAGCGAGTCTCCACCGCTGTTTCCCCTTGAGCTGCTGGTTGCTCAAATACGTCCTATCTGCATGAAACGCATCCTTCGCGAGGCCACCTCCCTCGGCGTACAGACTATTCATGTTACCGGAGCTCAAACGGCTGAGAAATCTTACGCCCAAGCCCATTTGTGGACGAAAGGGGAGTATATGGAATACGTACTGCAGGGAGCTCAACAGGCGGTTACAACCAGGCTGCCATCAGTCCGACTGTATCCGACGGTTGAAAACGCCCTGGGAAAGATCGAAGGAACTGGTATTGTTCTAGATCCTGAATCTGCAGAGAGGAGACTTTCAGAACTCTCGCTTGAGGGGGCTCAGGGACCGGCGATCCTGGCTGTGGGCCCGGAGCGGGGATGGAGTTCCCGGGAGAAAACACTGTTTTCTTCACACGGGTACATTTCAGTCGGGATGGGGAAGCGGATACTGCGGACGGAAACTGCCTGTTCAGTGGGACTGGGTATGGTTCTCCATATCATGGGTCTTCTGTAGAAGGTTTCTCTTCCGGCGTGCGAGATAGCGATGAAGCGTCCTGCCCCCGAGGACAAAGGCATACACACCGCCGGCAATGATGATTGTCGTTGCTCCGGTCGGCAGGTCGGCAGTGTAGCTCAGCGATAGACCACCCACATGAAACAAGGCTACTAAGGCTGCGGCCGTTGCCATCATCGGCTGGAGGCGGTTGGTGAACATCCCGGCTGTCGCTGCGGGTATGGTTAACAGGGCAATTACCATGACTATACCGACGACAGTTACCATAAGCACCACGGTAAAAGAGACTAGCAGAATCATCATTACCTGGAAGATATCTGTTCTAATCCCCCGAGCCTGGGCAAATTCTGCATCAAATGAGACGGCCTGAAAGTATCTGAACAGCACGATGCCCGCAGTGGCGGTGAGTACGTCCAGGAGAACCAGCAGATACAGATCGTCCCTGCCAATGAGGAGGATGTTGCCGAACAGATAGCTCATCGGATCCTGATACCCGGGACTTCTCGCAATAAACAGCAATCCGATACTCATCCCGACTGCCCAGATCATACCGATGATTGAATCCACCCGTTCATTGGCCTTCAGGTGGACCAGACTGATCAGCATTCCGGCTACTACAGCGGCTGCGGCTGCACCGATGAGCGGGTTGAAGGCAAAGTACAGGCCTGCACCAATTCCAGCTAAGGCCGCGTGGCTGATTGCCCCTGCAATGGAGGTAATCCTATTTACTACAACGTAGGTCCCAATGATACCGAAAGCAGGACTCGAAAGAAGACCTGCCAACAGTGCGTACCGTATAAAGGGGAGATCAGAGCTGGTTAGGGCTGCAAGAAATTCACTCAATCGCTGTTCCCCCTGCGTGGGTGTCGCAGAAACAGCTGTCTTCGTTCAGAATAATGTCGTGACGAACACGAGAGACTCGATCACCGAATACTTCCCGCTCAGCTGGACGCTGGACAGCTTCAGCGGGATGTTCGTGGAGGTGTCTGTTGATACAGAGCACTCGATCAGAAAGGCTGCTGACAAGTGAGTAATCATGGGTCACCAGTAAAATTGTCCGTTTTCCGCTGAGGCGCTTAAGCAGTTGGTGCAGTTGTTCTCCAATGACAGCATCAACGCTCGAGGTGGGTTCATCCAAAAACAGATAATCCGGTGAATTTGCCAGCGCCCGAGCAATGAGCACCCGCTGTTTCTGTCCCCCTGAGAGAGCGAAGAAGGGCTGGCGGGCAAATGTGTCCATCTCTACAGTTTGCAGGGCAGTCAGACACTTGTCCTGTGCTTGGTTCCTGCGGGTAAAGATATTGACTGGCAATAGGCCGGTCTTTACTACATCAATAACGGAAATCGGGAATTTCGCGTCGTGACTGGTTGACTGGGGCACATACCCGATGCGCTGCCGCTGATCCCGGACGGGTGCCCCGTCAATCTTAATTGTACCGGAATCGGGTTTAAGAAGTCCCAGGATAAGTTTAAGCAGGGTAGTCTTACCCCCGCCATTGGGGCCCACCATAGAAATGAATTCGCCCTTGTTGATGGTAGCGGTAACTGACTGAACAACTGGTTCAACTTGGTAGGAAAACGTGACCTTATTTAGCTCAATACCCATGTCCTCTGCCTCTATTGCGTGAGGATATCTGCTACGTCCCGGAGGTTTTCAATGTAATCTGCCTGCAGGGAACTTATCTCTACCACCTCAGCTCCCACAGCATCAGCAATAACTTCAGCACTTTTTTCATTAAACTCCGGTTGGACGAAAATGACTGAGACCTCGTCCTCCCTTGCTGTCCGGATCAGTTTTTCTATTTCTTTTGGAGTGGGCTCCTTGCCCCCGACTTCGACGGCCTTTTGGACAAGACCGTAGCGATCGGCAAAGTAGCCGAATGCAGGGTGGTAGACAAGCAGGGTCTCACCTTGTAGAGGCTCGAGAGCTGCAGCCAGCTCCTGATCAAGTGTATTCAGCTCGGCAGTAAAATCTTTTAGACCTGCCTCATACGTGTTGCGGTGTGCCGGATCAATTTCTAGGAGTGTCTCCGTCATAATCTGGGCTTGACCGATTACCGAGACCGGGGACATCCAGATATGGGGATCAACCGCACCGGCTTGTTCTTCACTCTCTTCCTCATCCTCGTCGTGCAGATGGGAAGTCCGGAACCTTCGTTTCTGCGTCCTCGTATCGGTGGGCACAATCGTTAAGTCCGGGAGATTTTCTTTCAGCAGGGGAACAAAACTCTGCTCAAAGGGGACTCCGATGGTGAAATAGACATCTGCTCTGGAGAGCTGTTGCAGCTGATGGGTCGTCGGTTCATAGTTAGACGGATTCTGATCGGGAGGGACCATAACCACCACTTCAGCCAGATCTCCGGCAATTTTCTCTATGAAGGTTTTTTGAGGGAGAATGCTCACGGCCACTGAGACAGCAGCGGTCTTTTCGGTCTCTGGTGTTGACTCTTCTTTGCTGCAAGCCGTCATCACTCCCGCTACCAGTACTGTTAGCAGGATGAAAATTCCAAGTGTTCGACTACCCATGTGTACCAATATAGTGGTGATTTAGTTTATGGGCAACCTGTTTGTTTCAAAGATTCAGATAAAAGCCGCGATTGCCTATACCTGGGGAATCTGATAGAGTATCAGCGTTGCAGATGCAGCAAGTCCGATCTTGTGTGGGAGGAACTATGGATTTGTGGACAGCTATTGTAATTATTGTGTTGATAGCCTCTGTTTCAGGAGTGGTTAAATCAACGAGCGAGCGAAAAAAAGCATCGCAGGCTACCGATGGGGAACTTCAGGAAGTTACTAGGCTTCTCAAAGCTCAGGAGAAGCGGATTGCCAATCTGGAAAGTATCCTGTACGAGATGGAGAAAGAACGGCCCTTTGAGAACTTGGGCTCATAACTTATACTTGTACGGTACACGGAGGTAGCATATGGCACATTGCACAGTCCCAGAGGCAGAGGAAATACTCGATAGGGAATTTCCCGTGCTTGATAAGGGGTTTGTCCGTCTGGTGGACTACCTTGGCAGTGATCAGCGAATCGTGCAGGCAGCCCGGGTCTCCTATGGGGAGGGAACGAAGACCTATCGGAAGGACAAAGGTCTTATCTCCTATTTGCTGAGAAACGATCATACCTCACCTTTTGAGCAGGTTAATTTTACGTTTCATATAAAAATGCCGATTTTTGTCGCCCGGCAGTGGATTAGACACAGAACAGCTCGAGTTAACGAAATATCCGGGCGCTACAGCGTCATGAGTGATGAGTGTTACATTCCCGAATCCTCCGCAGTTGCTCTCCAGAGTGAGGACAACAAACAAGGTAGAAGCAGCCAGTCCGTCCCCGAGGAACTGCAGGAGCAGGTAATTCAGCTTCTGCAGGAGGATCAGAAACGCTCATATACAGCCTATCAGGAACTGCTGGAGCTCGGTATTGCCCGGGAACTGGCACGAATAAACCTGCCTTTGAGTCTCTATACCCAGTGGTACTGGCAAATGGATCTGCATAATTTGTTCCACTTCCTCAGATTGCGGATGGATGCTCATGCCCAGTATGAGATTCGCGTGTACGCTCAGCAAATATTTGAATTAATTAGAACAGTCTGCCCCTTGGCATGTGAGGCCTTTGAGGAGCACTCACTCGGGGGAATCCAGCTTTCACAAAGTGAAGCGGAGGCCGTCCAACGCATGATAGGTGGGCATGAAAACCCGCTTACCGGGAGGAAAAGGGAAATCCTCCTTGAAAAGTTGGGGCTTAATGAATCTCATTCTGATTGAGTGGCTCTTCAAGCTCAGAGGGATTTTCCATATAGTACTGCAGCAGCTTGATAGCTTTCATAAAGTAGAACCCTTCAGCAATTCGTTCGTCGATGGTGACGCCGAGATCTAGGGTATCCTTTATCTGCTCATTGTCTTGCTCATCAAGTTTTCTACTTCGGTGCATTTTCCCCATCGAGACGAACAGTGAGGTGGTTCCCCATTCATACAGGTGGTGCAGGGGAGGGTTTGAGATATTGATACTTCCCAGATTTGCCAGGTAGGCAGAAACATGCAGGCCATCGACTTCTCTGAGAGCTTTTGGGTAGCATCCATGCCTGTCCATCCACTTTAGACAACCAGTAGCCAGTTTGAGAAACCATTTTGGCATTTTTAAAAAAAATTTGATGATTGCTTCATCACCACTCTCTTCGCTATTGCGCAATTGGTCGATCCTCTCTCGTATAACTGCCGAAATTTCATCAAACGTCATTTCAGGCTGTACCTTGACGATGGCGTTCCGTTCCGGAGACTGCTCGGAAAGATCCTTTTTTACTACAAAATTAAAGGAGAGTTCCTTGCGTTGCCAGTAGTTGTAATTGGCAACAAACCTGTTGAGTGCAGGGCGTAGGGTTATGGTCCGTGCCAGAGCAGCAAGAACAACATCAAACAGACGATAGCGCTTTTCCCCAGCAGCCCTGTTTTTCTGGTGGATGAAGGTAACAGCTCGAGTTACATCAATTTCCATCATGAAGTAGACAATCGATCCAGTGCGTTTGGGCATAAGATAGGGGAACATTTTATTGTATATTTTTATCTCTTTTACCAGAGTGGCGTCGTTTCTTCTCGGCATATATATCCTTTTGCATATGGGGTTGCCGCGCAAATCCAGCTAATCGATTATACAGGCTTTCTATTCAGGTAGCAAGTCAGGGATGTCAGTGCCTCGTCGGCTGTTCATTGACTGGATTTTCTGCAGGTACCTGCGTTTCATCGCTGACTCGAAAGCCTCGTTGGAGGGATAGGAGAAGCCAAACACCGGTTCCCAGAGGGAAGCATCTTCCATGCACAGATAGAAGAACACATGTTCTTTCCATTGGGGAGAGAACTGGTCATAGACAAAACTGAATAACTCCCGCTTTATCTCGTAGGGATAGGAGAGTTTGCCGGCGGCATCTACTAGGGGTATCTGAGTTGTCCGTGTCTTGCGTCCGGACTGGCGAAGTTTTTTGAGAACCGGCTTTATAAATGTGAGGGTGCCCAGCGAAACCATGACCACTTCGTCCGGGCTGAAGTATCTGTGCAGCATGTGAATGACATCGGCGTAGGACTCTTTCCATCCGGTGTGCCAGATGATGGGGTGAAAGTGAAACCCTACCGGAATACCGGCGTCGGCAGCTGTGCGCGCTGCTTTGATCCTGTCCTCCAGAGATGCCGTTAAGTGTTCTTCGGCGGATATGACATCTGGGGTATTCAATGACCAGGTTGCTATCACGTTATTGGGTATATCGGGAAGATTAATCCAGTCGGTTCTGGCCGATTTTGTTTTCAGCTCAAGCAGCACATTCGGGTGGCGAGAGGCAAAGGAAAAAAGGTTGGTCAGCAGCCCATTGCGGTTTCCCCACATCAGAGAGTCGGAAGACTGCCCAGTTCCGATGTGATACATTCTTTCGGGATCAAGCTGTAGGCTCTCGAGTTTTGCATCCAGGTTTTCCTGGAAGTAGACCCGACTCTCATCGTAGAAAGACTGAATGGAGCAGTAGCTGCAGGCAAATCCGCATTGCTGCACCGCATCAAGGGTCTGCAGATTACAGCAGCGAGTCTTTTCCCCCGCTACCGGGCAGCGACCCATAATGGGTGCATCCTCCTGTTGTCGAACAAACGAGAGTCCTTTTTCACCCTGTAATACCGGAGGATCAAAGGAGTGATAATCGATGGGTTTTGATCTGAGCTCCTCTACCGTAGAGAAGAACCTGTGGAGGATGAACTGGGTTTTTGTTTTCCCCGTGAGTTGTTCGCTGCCGCTTTCATCCCATATGGTTTCTATGGGGGGTTGCTCCCAGAGGCGAAGATCAATTGCTGCCTCAACGAGGCGGCGCCTGTTCTGTACGCTGAGGTGCAGTCTCCTGGCAGTCTGTTCGATCCAGTCTAGTTCTTTTTCGGGGAGAATAGTGCTTCCCGGGATGTTGCTTTGCATGGGGGGATTGTAGCGGGAGGCCGTCAGGCTTACAAGGGAGAGAGGCCGGAAAGATTGGAAATATCCTCTGATTTTAGTATAGTGTATGCATGGATGATCTTATGAGAACGGTTGAAGCTATTCCGCACCTCCCCGGCGCCTACTTGATGAAAGACGAGGCTGGCCACATTATCTATGTGGGCAAAGCCCGGGATTTGCGCAAACGGGTTAGCTCCTATTTTCTCAAAGGCAGGGATCTCAAAACCCAGCTTCTTGTCAAACGGATAGCCGACATTGAATATATTATCACCTCGAATGAGTACGAAGCACTCATCTTGGAGAACAATCTCATAAAGAAATGGAACCCCAAATACAACATCAGCTTGAAAGACGGAAAGACCTTTCCTGTTATACGTATCACGAAAGAGGATTATCCGCGGGTATTCAAAACCCGTTATATTGTCCAGGATGGATCCGAGTATTTTGGTCCCTATGCTGATGTCGGTAAGCTTGACAGCTTTTTAGAGCTGATTGACAAACTCTTCCCGCTGAGAAAATGCAAAGGGCCCCTGCGTAAGCGGTATGCCCCGTGTCTCTACTACCATATTGGCCGCTGTAAGGCCCCCTGTACCGGGGCGGTTTCGAAGGAGGAATATCAGCAACTGGTAGATCAAGTAAGGGGCTTCCTGTCGGGCAAAAGCTCCGATCTGATAAAACAGCTTAGAGAACAGATGGAAGTCGCTTCTGAAGAACTGGCCTTTGAAAAAGCTGCCGAGCTCCGCGATGTGATTTCGGCGGTAGAATCGGTACATACTACCCAGCAGGTACAGGACTTCACACAAGTACGGCGTGATTATGCTGCCTGTGTACTGCAAGACCACATCTGCAGCATCTCGTTACTGCAGATGGAGGAGGGGAAACTGCTAGGCAGGGAGATGTTCCGTACTGAGACCTTCAGTGATGAGGCAGAGGTTCTCAGTGAATTCGTGATGCAGTTTTATTCTGAGTCAGAGCATGTTCCCCGGGAGTTGTACGTCTCTCACGAACTGGACGCAGATTTGCTGCAGGCCTATTTTGACCGGGAATTCTCTGCGCGCACAAAAGTTCATCATCCCCTCAAGGGTAGACACCAGAAAATCATGAAAATGGCGCTGGAGAACGCTGCCCAGGATGTTGCCCGGCGAAGCCGCGGACGGGAGAATCTTATAGGTCTTAGACAATTGCAGGAAGCTCTGCAGTTGCCTGCCCTGCCGAGAAAAATTGAAGGTTTTGACATTTCCCAGCTCTCCGGTAAATATCCGGTAGCCTCACTAATCAGTTTCTTCGAAGGAGTCCCGGACAAAAAAAACTACAGAAGATATCATCTCAGGACATTGAACGGGGCAATAGATGATTACGAGGCTGTTCGGGAGGCGGTGGCCCGCAGGTATACCCGCGTCATTAATGAAAAACTTGAACATCCTAATCTTGTGTTTATCGACGGCGGTAAAGGGCAGGTACAGGCTGCCAGGGAGATCCTGGAAACCCTGGGACTCTACCATATCCAGGTGGTCGGACTTGCCAAGGAGCATGAGGAGATTCATGTACACGGCTGGAGTGAACCGCTGAGGCTGCCTTCAGGGCATGAAGGGCTGCGTGTGCTGCAGGCTGTACGTGATGAAACTCACCGTTTTGCAACTGCCCTGAACAAAAAAATGCGAGAGAAAGACTCCACATTTTCTCTCCTGGAGTCGATTCCCGGAGTGGGGCCCAAACGCAGCAGAACACTTATGCAGCACTATAAAACGATTGAAGCCCTCACAGCTGCAGACCCTGAAGAAATCAGTGCTGCCTGCTCCATTCCTGTGGAGATTGCTAAACGGATTGCAGCTGAATTATAGAATGACGGTTTCCAGTCTTGGTTTATGCTCCAGGTTGAGGGAACCTCTTTTGCAGATTGTCGAGTAGATGAATAACTCGATGGTCATTGGTTGGAGAGCGGTTCCCAACTCTCTGCTGAGCCGGTCAGTGTCACACAGCGTGGTGATAATCTGTTCCACGTCTGAGCGCGTGTAGTTCCGTGCGGCTGTTTTGTAGATATACTGGTTATGCTTGCCTCGAATAGCAGCGGACTTCCCTAGTACAGTTGTCCGGCTGATAGCTTCCCGTTCGCTGTCACCCTCTTCCAACAGGCTCAGGTAGGAATGGAGACGACGAAACTGCCAAAGCAGTCCTCCGAAAAGCTGGACGGGGTCAGCCTCTCCGCTGAGCTGGAGGGCACGAAATATCTCAAGAGAGTTTTCTAACATTCCTTCTGCCATCTGTTCAAAGAGCGTAAAGACGCTCTCCTGTTTGCTGTGGTAGATAAACTGTTCAACATCAGAGACAGTAACCTCCCGCGTTTCTTCCCTGCCTGCAGCTTGGGCTGAGTCATCGACACTGAGAAATTCCGCCAGGCTCTGGGAAACGGTGCGGAGATCCTGGGTATTATTGTCAACCAGAGAGAGAATCACATCGACGGCTTCAAGAGAGATATCAAGATGGCGGGCGCGAAAAAAAGCTAGCAACCAGTCTTTTTTTTGGTTTTCAAAGAGTTCCCAGAATATCTCCTTCTCGGTTTCAGGGACCTGTTTCATGATGGTCGGATGAACCCGTGTCTGGGAGCTTGTAATAATGAGCGTAGCCGAATCGGAAGGGTTCTGCAGGTAGGAGGCGATCATTGCCGCTTGGGAGGCCTTGAGGTTTTCGGCTTCGGCCAGCAGCACAAGTCGGTACGAAGAAAACAGGGAACTGTTTTGCAAGGCCGCCAATATTTCACCTTCTTCGGTCTCGAAGGGATAAAATCGGTGTAGTTCCGCCTCTTCACCGTTGTTAGCGGCTTTACACAAAGCGCGGATGTCCTGGATGCGCTTTGCTTTTCCTCCCGACTCGGGACCGAGCAGGAGATATACTGGTCTCAGCTTAGTCATAGTTCCGAATTATCATATGAAGTTTACCAAGGATTCGCATGTCCTGTGTGTATATCGGCTGATAGGACTGATTCTCCGGCTGCAGCCGTATGCGGTTGTGCTCTTTGAAATACCGTTTGAGTGTTACAGATTCTTCGGCTATACGGGCAACGACAATCTCGCCGTTTTCTGCTTCAGGGGACTGCCGGATTACGGCAATATCCCCGTCACAGATCCCGGCCTCCACCATACTGTCCCCCTGCACGTGCAAGGCGAAGTAGGTTCCTGAACCGAGCATGTCAGCGGTTATCTGAAGAGTTCTCTCAAGGTTTTCCTCGGCCAGCAGAGGGGTGCCGGCAGCAATAGAGCCAAGCAGAGGTACGTTGACCAGTTCAACATTGGGGCTGTACTCCTGGTCAACAATTTCGAGAGACCGAGATTTATTACTGCTGCTTTTGATGATGCCTTTTTTTTCGAGGGCTTTAATGTGATCAAAGGCTGCCTTTACCGAGATGTCAAACCTGCCTGCTATCTCCCGAATGGTCGGCGGATACGTACTATCAGAAATGTACTCCTGAATGAACTGCACAACCTCTATCTGTCGTTTGGTCAATCCTTTCATCTTCTTTTTAGCTCCTTAGAAGACTGTAGATCGTCTCCATCACGGCTGATTAACCTCAGGCTCTTCAAACCTGTTCTCGAACAGAGCCTCTATGGCCTTGGCAGCCTCTTGTTCATCATCACCGTCAAGAATAATTTTCAATTGAGTCTTATAGCTTGCTCCCAGCGTGATGATTCCCATAATCGACTTTCCATTGATCTTCATCGTATCCTTTTCAATGAAAAAGTCGGAGGAGAACTGATTCGCTGTTTTTACTATCAGCGCGGCAGGTCTCGCGTGGATGCCCGCCCTGTGTCTCACTGTCACCGTTTTTTCTACCATACTGGCTACTCTGCATCTCCATTGTTGTTGTAGTACATCTCTCTGGCCGACTCACTTTCAAGCCATTTGAGTACGTTCTGGTTGAAGTCGCTGGCAGATGAGTATCCGAGTTTCTTAAGCCGCTCATTCATGGCAGCGGTTTCAATGATGATCGGAATGTTTCTGCCGGGTTTCACTGGAATCTCAAGTTTCGGGATTGTTACACCAAGGATGTCAGTAGACAAATCACCTCCGACTCGGTCGTAGGTCTTTCCCGCGTCCCACTCTTCAAGCTGCACGAACAGCTGAACGCGCTTCTTGTCCCGAATAGCCCGGACTCCGAACAGGTGGGTGATGTTGATGATGCCGAGGCCGCGGATTTCCATATGGTGGGCAAGATATTCATTCTCTCCTTCCCCAATTAAAATACTTCCTTTGGCACACGCAAGGCGTACGGTGTCATCGCTGATGAGCCGGTGCCCACGCTCAATAAGTTCCAAAGCTGTTTCACTCTTTCCCACGCCGCTATCGCCCGTGATGAGGACTCCAACCCCAAACACTTCCACAAGCACGCCGTGGATGGTCTGTTTCGGCGCAAAGACATCATCGAGCGCCTGGTACAGGTGGAGAGCAAAATCGCCTGAAGCAAGGGATGTTTTCAGCACAGGACATCCAGAATCCTCAGCTATCTGCAGGAATTTTTCACTGGGTTGTGAATCTTCGCAGAAAATGCATGTGGGGATCGGAAAGGAGAAAAATCGCTCAATCGCCTCGTAGTTGTTATTCTGTTCAAGCTGCGTGACATAAGCCTGTTCACCCTTGCCGAAGAGTTGGATACTGTTGTAGGAAAATTCCTCAAAAAATCCGCTGAGGGTGAGCCCGGGTCGGTTCACTTTCGAGGTAGTGATTACCCGTGAGAGGCCCGGTCGGCCTCCGATACATTTAAGAGCTAGCAGCCCGCCCTCTTTCAGGTCAAGATCTAAAAGATCCAAAACGGTAAAATCCTTCATGTGAAGGAGTATAGCACGGCGGGCAAGAATGTGTAAATGTATGTTAAGTGACTCCCAGGATCTACAAACAAAAAAAAACCGGCTGGAATTACCCAGCCGGAAAGAAGTTACTGTGTAATTTAGTGCTCTTTTACCTTCTCTTTCTCCTTGCGGATAACACGTTCAAGCTTATCAATAAACAGTTCTATTGACTGGTAGAGTTCTGGGTCGGTCTCAGTGACCATTTTGGTTTTACTCCATTTGAAGTGCACCTTTCCTTCGACTTTATATCCCTCCGGCTCTTTGACAATGAGTATAGAAAGATCCACGATGTAGTCTTTTGCAAAGTCTATACGTTCCAACTTTTTTTCAAGGAATGCCTGGGTAGTATCGCTGATGTTGTAGTGAACTCCACGAATGTCTAAATTCATAGCCGCCTCCTAAAACGTAGGATATACATAAAGGATATTACCTGAGAGACAGTAATGTCAAATGAAAGTGCACCTGCGAGTGCACTTTATCAGCGGGAGAAAATCCTTATGTCTTTTAGCGTTGGGAATTGCGATCAAAAGAAGAGTCTATGTTGAGTTCAGAGCGGTATTTAGCAACAGTCCTGCGGGCAACGGAAATTCCGCGTTCTTTGAGCATGTCAGATATTTTTTGGTCTGATAACCGTTTTTTCCCGCTGTAGTTCTGTATGATTTCCCGAATAACCTCTTTGACTCCTGTTTTTGAAGCCTCTTTCCCGTCATCGCTCGTTCCGCTTACCGCATTTGTGAAGAAGTATTTGATTGGGAATATGCCCCAGTCTGTCTGAATATATTTTGCATTTGCAATCCTCGAAACGGTTGTTTCATGGACAGAGATCTCTTCAGCAATATCTTTGAGGGTAAGGGGCCGGAGGTACTTCGGACCGTGCACAAAAAAGTCATATTGATACTTCATCAGGGCAGCCCCCACTTTTTTTAGCGTGCTGTTTCGCATCTCAAGGCTGCTGATAAGCCACTGTGCATCGCGAATTGATTTTTGAATGTACTTTTCTGTCTCTCTATCTTTGTGGACATGCTCATCCTCAAGCATGTGTTCAAAATCAGGGTCGATGCTCAATAGGGGAATTTGATCGGAATTGAGAGCCATCACCAGGCTGTTCTCTCGTTTTCTGATTACTAAATCCGGGGTGACATAACTTGTTTCTCGGCTTGAGAAGAGACTGCCCGGATAGGGATTGAGAGTTTTGATGTAGGTTAGTGCCTCCAGTATGTCTTCAACTGTTGTGTTAAGCTCTTTGGCGATGTATTCATATTTTCCCCTGCGCAGCTGTTCCAGGTAATGTTCGATAAGTGGGATGCTTAATTCGTGGGCATTGGGATCAAGGCGGCACTGGGTGATAAGGGCCTCTTGAAATCCGGAGGTGCATACCCCGGGCGGATCGAATGTTCTGATGAGCTGTATGACACGTTCAACCTGCTGTGGTGGAGTTCCCTCGGGTGCCACGGAATAGGGATCTTCCCCGCAGAATCCGTGTTCATCAAGATTTGAGATCAACAGCTCGCCGAGCTGATACTCCTGCTCGCTGAGAGGTTGAAGCCGGAGCTGTTCGCTGAGATGCTCTTGGAGAGATTCGCTACGGTACAGTGCCCCCTCCATAAATTTCTGCTTGGAGTCCGAGTCACCCTGGTTGGACTTCCTGACGTATCCGGGATCTGAGCTGTTTTCAAACGGATCGTAATCGGCTTTTCGGGATGAACGTTCCACTCGTTCATAGGAGGCATCCCGGGAAGGGCCCAGGGCCAAAGCAGGATTGCGTTCCATTTCTTCCTGAATGCGACTTTGCAGATCCTGTAGAGGCAGAGCCAACAGTTCTAGGGATTGATACATCTGTGGACTGAGTTTTAATTGCTGTTTCTGAGTCAGTACGAGTCCTTGGCCCTGCGACGGCATGTATTTCCCCTCAATAGTGAACTGCGCTCGTATTATAGCGCGAAATCATGACCAAGATAAATAGTACGGGCAAGGTCGTTTTTCAGAAGTTCTTCCCGGTTTCCGGAGACGAGGATTTTACCGTGGTTTATAATATAGGCACACTCGGTAATGTCGAGGGTATCGCGAACGTTATGGTCAGTAATCAATATACCGATTCCCTGCTTCGCAAGTCTGGTAATTATCCGTTTGATTTCATTGACAGCGATTGGGTCAATACCGGCAAACGGTTCGTCCAGCAGGAGGAAACGCGGGCTGACTGCAAGATTGCGGGCAATTTCTGTTCGTCTGCGTTCACCCCCTGACAAAGTATAGGCAGGTTGGCTGCGAATGTCGGCGATACCGAAGCTCTCCAGGAGGCGCTCTTTGTATACATGTTTCTCCTGCTGAGTCAAATCCCGTCTGGTCTCCAGGATGCTTGAGATGTTTTTCTCAACGGTCATTTTCCGAAAAACCGAGGGCTCTTGAGAAAGATAGGAGATTCCCCTGCGTGCCCGTTTGTACATCGGCAGGGAGCTGATATTCTCACCATTGAGATAGATACTGCCTCCGCCCGCCTTTATAAATCCGACTATTATGTAGAACACGGTGGTCTTACCAGCTCCGTTTGGACCGAGCAGTCCGACAATCTCGCCTTCACGCATGCTGAAGGAGACATCATCGACGGCGACCTTTTTACCGAAGGACTTGAGCAGTCCGGTAACTGCAAGGGTTGCAGGAGATTCCTCGCTACTGTTTGATTGTCCCACTGACACTTCCCTCCATGGTGATTTCTTCGGATTCGAGCGCGAGGGTTATTTTCGCAGCCCGGTAGGTGTTTTCTCTCCAGTGGACGGTTGAGTTTCCGGTCAGTTCAAGCGACTGCTCCTCGCTGTTGTACACTGCTGAGTCGGTCATGCAGACCATGAGTCCATCGGAGGTGTCTTTGAACAGTCTCACCCCAATTTGTATGAGGGTGAGGCCTTCGGTTTGTCTGTTCTCCAGATAAGCTCCACGAGCGACAATACCGTGTTCTTTGTCCTCCATCTCAGCCCAGCCGTCTGCTTTCAGTAATTGCTGGCGCCGATCATACAGGATATTGTTGGCCGAAAGTGTAATCTGCTGCTTTTCATCAGAGATGAACACACCGCCGGTACCACGGATAAATCGAGAGAGTTCCCCGTAGAGTTCTATTGTGTCTGCCTCGATCCTGACAGAGCCTGTCTCGACCCAGGCATTACCTGCCAATCGTACGGTTTTCTCCCCTTCCTGCATGCCGGCTTGTGTGTGGTCGCTGGAAAAGCGGATACCGTCACGTTCGGTGGTATCATTTTCAGCTGCATGAAGGAGCTGGCCAGCTGCCAGTATCAGCAGCACAGTGATTAGGAGATTCCTACACATTACGCCTCTCATCTTAATCATATCGTACAATACCCTCAGTCTCTTGTCCAAACTCCATTTGCCGCGTCTTGCCGTTTGCTGTAAAATCCATCCCGGTAATCTGTGATCCATCCTCATAATAGACAGTAACAAACTCGTCCTGCTCACTATACAGCAATTTTTGATTATGATCCCAATAGAGTCGGGACGCTTCAATACTGGTTTGCTCTGAAGTGAAGCGAATTTCCACGTTGCCGGAGAACACAATATTATGCGTGCCGGTGTCGACTTCAAGATACCGGCAGGAACCTTCGGAAAGCACCTCTCCAGATGTATTGTGCTGGGTGAATTCCACCTCGTTGAGTTCTACAAGGTCATCCTTTGTATAAAATGCTGCCTCTTGGGCGCGGAATTGCAGCATTCCCACTTCCTGATCAGAGAGTGTATACCTAGTATCTTGCAGGGTGTAGGATGGTTTCCGTGATTCCTGTTGTGAGGGTTCTCGTCTATATTCAAACGAGCAGGAGCCACCTAGCAGCACCAGGAAAAGGCAGAGAAGGGCAGTGATAACGCCTCTCCGACGAACTGTTAGTCTACGGTTCCTATCTGTTATGAGCATGTTCTTTGCTGGCCCTGATAAAGCTTGCAAACAACGGATGAGGCTCAATGGGTGTGGATTTGAACTCAGGGTGAAACTGCACACCCACTCCCCAGGGGTGGTCAGGCCACTCTACTGATTCCACCAGTTCGCCTTCCGGCGTGTATCCGCTGATCACCAGGCCGCCGGCGGCAAGCTGGTCGCGGTAGGCATTGGAGACCTCATATCGGTGACGATGCCGTTCAAACACTATGTCGCTGTGGTAGCTTTCATGAATCTTTGTCCCCGGGATAAGGTGCGATTCACTGTTTCCCAGACGCATTGTCCCTCCCAAATCAGTGATATCCAGCTGCTCTTCAAGCAGGCTGATGACAGGATTTTTTGTTTCGGGACGAAATTCTGTGCTGTCAGCATCGGCTAAAGCCAGCACATTCCGGGAATATTCAATAACAAAGATCTGAAGGCCCATACAGATACCAAAACAGGGAAGTTTTTGAGTTCGAGCATATTCCACGGCTTTTATCATCCCCAGTGTCCCCCGTGAGCCAAAACCGCCGGGAATGAGCATACCGTCCACTCCTGAAAGGCGGGTGTGCAGGTCTTCCTCTGACAGTTGCTCCAAGTTTTCGGAGTCTATTTTTACCAGTTCAACCTTTACTCGGTTCGCTATGCCTCCGTGCGTGAGTGCTTCATAGATTGATTTGTATGAGTCGGGCAAGTGGATATACTTACCGACAATGGCAACACGAACTATTTCCTTGGCATTTTTACAGATATCAACCATTTCGCTCCAGCGGGAGAGGTCAGGCTCTTTCGCCTCAAGGTGCAAATGGTTTATCACGATGTCGTCAACCTTCTGTTGTCGATAGACTAATGGAAGTTCATAGATGGTATCGCTGAGATCATATCCGACAATAACTGCGTCATGCTTCACATTGGTGAATGAGGATATCTTTCGGATCATTTCCTGGGAAAGCATGATTGGAGCACGGCAAATAAGGATGTCGGGTTGAATACCAAGTTCCCGCAGCTCTTTGACAGAGTGTTGTGTAGGTTTGGTTTTTAACTCGCCTCCACCAACCTCCGGAACAAGGGTCAGGTGAACAAACAGTACATTCTCCTCGCCAAGATCACTTCCAAGCTGGCGAGCGGCTTCCAAGTAGGGGATGGACTCATAGTCACCTACTGTTCCCCCGATTTCTATCAGGGTAACGTCCACCCCGGGCTGTTTCCCAACAGCGGTGATCCGACGTTTAATCTCATCAGTGATGTGAGGAATGATCTGGACGGTGCGTCCGAGATAGCGTCCTTCACGTTCTTTGCTGATTACAGATTGATATATCTGTCCAGTGGTAATCGAGTTCGCCTTGCCGATCTTTGCATGCGTGAAACGAGCATAGCTTCCCAGATCAAGGTCTGTTTCTGCTCCGTCGTCGGCAACATAGACCTCACCATGCTGGTAGGGACTCATCGTACCAGCATCAACGTTGAGGTAAGGATCAATCTTAATCATTTGAATGTTCAACCCGCGACTTTCAAGGAGGTTGGCAAGTGAGGTCGCCGCAAGACCCTTTCCGAGACTGGAGCAGACACCGCCGCTAATAAATATGTACTTCTTCATGTGTGAGAAGTATAGTAAAAGCACGGCGTTTGCGCAATGTTCCCGAGGCTACTTTTTTTGTTCCTGTTAAGAAAACCGGTCGTTTCCCAGACATGAAGAAAGAAGCGGCAGTGAAAACTGCCGCTTCTTAAGAAATGTGTATAGCAAAAGGGATTACCGAGCCCTCTTATTTTAGAGGTTTGTGACAGAACCACCAGTCAAACCCATCATATTCCTTAAGCCGTGTAGCTGCATCCTTTTGGTTGCCTGGAGGGGGTATTATGACACGATCCCCGATGAGTTCATTCTTAGGCCATCCTGCAGGTATGGCGACTTTATTTTCGTCTGCTGTTTTAAGGGCTTTTACTGCACGAACGATCTCGTCCATGTTTCTTCCGATTTCCTGGGGGTAATAGAGAACCAGACGTACCGCTCCAGTAGGATCTACAACGAAGACCGCTCTGACTGTATTGGTGCCTTTACCGGGATGAAGCAGACCCAACTTGTTCGCAACTGCATCATTGGCAGCCACTATCGGATACGTAATCTCGACATCAAGCTTTTCGTTAATCCACTCAATCCATTTTATGTGGCTGAATACCTGGTCAACGGACATGCCGACAAGTTTTACACCAAGTTCATCAAACTGTTCGATGCGCTTTTGAAAAGCGACAAATTCAGTGGTGCATACTGGGGTGAAGTCAGCCGGATGGCTGAATAGAATAAACCAAGACCCCTTAAAATCCCCAGGAAGGTTCATCGGACCATGAGTTGTGTTGACCTTGAGATCGGGGAATTTGTCTCCTAGAAGCGGCATGTTCATCTCTTCTCTTTCCATAATTACTTGCTCCTTCATTTTTGTTATTCGTTAGACAGGTGGTCTCTCACCGTCTTATAACGAGTGTACTAAATTTTAAAATGTAAGGCAAGCATATGTGTAATCATGACAAACAAGAGTGTTTTACTCATCTATTGAAAAACCCTGTCTCGAAAGCAGTTAAGAAATCAGGAAGTATGGGGTAGATGTTTTAGAAGTTTTGCATAAAGTTAAATTGGGTTTGACGAAAGAGGTGATCATTATAAGGTGTTAACTCTGCGCGGAAATATCTGCAGGATATGTACTGTGCACAGAGGTCACTACTGGCTGATGGGTTCGTTTTTTTAGGCGGCCAAACAGGTAAGCGATCCCAAAACCTGCCAAGAGGCCGGAAAAGCCGCCAATGGCCTGCAGTCCTTCTCCAGAGCCTTGAACCCAGTACTGGATAGCAAAAAGACCGAAAAGAAACATGCCCAGAGGGAAAACAAGAATCATAAAGCCAGATGCAATGGTCTTTCCCGGATGGAGGTAGACATCGACAGTATCTCCCGGCTTGAGATGCATATCTTCAGGCTTTGAAGCTGTAAATGTCTTTCCTTTTGCGTTGCAGGATGCACCACCAGCGCAGGAGGTGCATCCTGAACTTACACACCTAAGCACAACGTGATCTGTATGTACAGCTACTACGGTAGCAGTCTCTTTCATACTACTGTCGTTCCTTCTCCGGAGTCTTTACCGGAATTTGCAAGGTCGATATGTCATGAGCCTTGCCATCATCATCCAGAGTTAGGAGAGCTCCCTGAAGTTCAAGAGCATCCCAGCACTCGTTTGAGCGCTCAGGGATTTGCGTGAGGTACTTACGGATTTCTAATTCAGGTTCCAGACCACCGACGCTCATCGTGCTCCCGCAGCGTCCATTGTCGGTAATGACTGCGGTCCCTTTCGGGAACAGCTCGGCGTCTGCAGTCATGACCTTACTGTGCGTACCGATCACAGCCGAAACACGGCCATCAGCGTAAAAAAACATAGCTTTGCGTTCGGCGGTTGTTGCTGCATGGTATTGAACGATTACATAGGGTGTGATCTCATGAATTTTTTCTAACAGGACTGGAAGCAGAGAGAAAGGGTTGCTCAGGTGAATGCGTGGAAATTCTCCCTGTCCAAGCAGGTTTACCACAGCAACCTGTCTGCTGCCGACCTCGAAGGTTCTCCAGCCACGCCCAGGTGTCTTTGCCGGATAGTTTGCAGGCCGCAGAATGTAGGGGGCTTTCGCGATATGGTCGACCATATCCTTTTTGTAGAAAGTCTTCTCTCCAGTTGTCAGGACATCAACTCCGACCTTGCGTAGATAAATTGAATGGTTTTTACCGATACCAAACCCGCCGGTAGCCCCTTCAGCGTTCGCAATTACAAGGTCTATGTTATATTCTTTTTTCAGCTGTTGCAAAGCTGTCTTAACCGTATATATTCCCGGCTTTCCGACAATCTCTCCCAGCGCTAATATGCGTATACTCATGGTGTCAATGTAGTGATGTTTGTCTGCTTATGCAAGTTGATGGATACCAGAGGTAATGTTTTCTCATCTGATCTGCAGGGGAAAGCTTCAGTAACACCTATAGGACCTGCCAAAACAAAAGAATCATCATTCTGTAAAAAAATGATTTCTATGGTATTATGTGAACAACCGGAGCGAGTTTGTGCTGACTGATATTGACAGATTTGCTTCGATTGCTGTAGTATCCATCTGCAAGCCCGAATGGCGGAATTGGTAGACGCGCTAGTTTCAGGGACTAGTGACCTTTTGGTCGTGGAGGTTCAAATCCTCTTTCGGGCAACGTACTTACATGATTGTAATGTAAAGAATTACAGAGCTCCTTAACTGCTGAGAGCCACAGCAGGGTAGGGGCTTTTTTTTGTAAAAAGCCCAAAGTGTGAACTTTTTGTGAACGATTTTAATAATCTACAATCCTGAATATTTGTTTTACTACCAGTCTTCTACCTTGATAGTAAGAGATTACTATTAAAGGAGTGAACACGTGAAAAACCCATATCTTTTACGGAAACGAAACGGCATTTATCAGTACAAACTGGCTCATGAAAAAACTTACCATTCAACACAACAGAGGAATAAAAAGAAAGCAATTGAGTTTGTTATTTTTCAGATGACGGGGGAAGTTCCAGAAAAATCTCTTGGGAACATGACTCTTGGAGCTTTTACCACTGACTTTTTTCTTCCTAAAAAGTGTAGATTTATTTCCAAAAAAAACTCAAAGGGAAAAGAAATTACTAAGGAGATGGCTCAAATGAGAAGGGGGCATTTAATAAACCATATTTTGCCTGCTTTTGGACAAAGGCTCCTAGAAACAATTTCTAAATCTGAAGTTGATGAATGGCTCATTGGATACCAAAAGGTGTCAAACAGGACAAAAAATTATATTCTCGATACCATCAAAATTATTTGGGATGAGGCAGTTGATAGAGGAGTTGTGAAGGAAAATTCCATGAGAACAATAGAAAAGTTCAACAATAATTATAAATCCCGGGATATTTTAACCATGAATGAAATGAAAAAGCTGTTTCCACAACAAGTTGATGAACTGGTGACAATTTGGGGTTCAATAAAACTTGCAACACTGTTTTACGTTTTAGCTACGACTGGAATGAGAGAGGGTGAGGCTTTGGCATTATCTTGGAGTGACTGGATGGTTACTGGTGCAGATTCAGTGTTACACATAAATAAATCTGTAAAAAATGACAGAAGAATTGGTTCGACAAAGAACAAAAAAGAAAGGATATCATTTGTTAATAGGTATACTGCTATTTTGTTAGAAGAATGGAAAGACAAAACAGAATATTGCAAAAATGATGACCTAATCTTTCCAAATCTTATAGGAGAACCACTACAACGGAAGGTCTGTCAAAGAACTTTTCAAAGGGGGTTAAGAAATGCTCAAGTTCATATAGGTGAGAGAAACATTGTTGTGCATAGCTTGAGGCACGGTTTCAATACTCTGTATAGACCTATTTTGGGTGATGAAGCTCTGCAAACATTTACAGGGCACTCCTCAAAAGAAATGACCAGCCATTATGACCATCCCTCAATGGCAGATAGAATTTCCATTCTTTCCAAATATGCAGAAGTCTTTAACCAAACATGGGATGAAACTGTCTTGCAGAAAGCTGTTAATGAATGAACTAAGTGAGGTTGGATAAGTTTTTCTATATATGCACAATGTAACTAAGATTATCAATATCTTAATTTATTGAATTGTCGGAGAGACTTCATAGTGTTATCCAAACAAATGGAAATGAATATTTTTCTAGTACATTGCTTTGA